>JAGRFX010000153.1 GCA_020445805.1 Rhodocyclaceae bacterium | reverse complement strand
GTTGATGTACTGGGTGGTGGCGGAGTAGGGGATGTCGATCCCTTCCTCGCGGCCTTCCTCGATCAGCTTCTCGATCAGGAAGTGGGCCCGTTCGGGGCCTTCGTTGGCAATCACGCCTTCCAGCGCTTCAAGCCATTCCTGAGTTTCCTGCGCGTCAGTGTCCGTCTGGGTGTGGACATTCTGGCTGCTGCTCATGCTCTCTCTCCTCTACGGATGGATCTGGTGCTGCCTTGTTGGTGGTTTGCCCGGCCGCGGACCCTCGGCCGCCGAGCATGGGTAAAGAATAAGCAAGATTTCTGCATTCTGCAATGTAAAAATGCATTCCGTATTATGAAATGCGCGTCATCCGGCGGTGGGGGGTGTCGACCCGATGCAAACGGTCTGAATTGCCATGGCCCTCCTGCCGGACAACGCCCGTCCGCCGCGGGCCCGGCGCGAGGCCGGAGACCGGGACGGACGGCGACGCGCACGGCGCACGCCAGGGGGCAGCGCGCACGGACGTGTGCGGTCATGGCGCTCTGGAGGCGCCTCGTCTTGAAAAAGACGGCCGGGGGCGAGGGAGGGAGGGAGAGTGTCCCCGGCCGTACAGGGAAACCGGATCACTGGGTCGGTCATCGACGCGCCGCTCTTTGTCGGTCTTCGTCGTAGGCAAACACCACGCGACCCTGATTCACGCGACCGACAAAGGGAATGTGATTGCCCTTGATGGCCTCGTGATCGCCACGGGTGAAGGGGAGGTAGTACTCCGTCACCACCCCTTCGACCTTCTCGTGAAGGTTTTCGAGGGCCTCGCGAATCGCGTGTCCCTCGGTGTTGCCGGCCTGGCGGATGGCCGCGGCCAGCAAAAGAAGTGAATCATACCCTTGAGCGGCGGCAGGGGGCACCGGAATGCGCTCCACTCCGGTGACTTCCCGGTAGCGCGCCAGGAAACTGGTGACCCGCGCCGACACCGGCATCGAGATGAAGGTCTGCGGCATGCGCGCGTCTTCCGCATTGGGGCCCGCGTTGTCGATGAAGTTGGACATGGACAGCGTCCAGCTGCCCACCATCCGCACGTCCCAGTCGATGGCCACCCGCCCGTTGGCGATGTGGGCCAGCTCGGGGCCGATGCCGTAGGTCAGCAGCACCTCGGCGCCGGCGGCCCGGGCGCGCCGCAGCTGGGCCGTCATGTCCACGTCGCCGATGTTGAAGCGCTCGACCACCACCGGCTTGAGGTCGCGACGGGCCAGCGCCACCTGCAGGTCGTCGCGTCCGAGCTGGCCGTAGTTGGTGCTGTCGTGCAGGATCGCCACGCGCCGGAAGCCGCTGCGGTCCACCGCCTCCTGGACGATCATCTCGGCCTGCAGGGTGTCGTTGGCCGAGACCCGGAAGACATAGTTGTCCGGGTACTGGGGCGGCACGAACTGCTTCGTGACCAGGGAGCCGGTGGCCACCGAGGTGATGATGGGAATGCGGGCCTGCTGGTAGAAGCGCTGGCTGGCCAGCGCCACGCCGGTATTGACGATGCCCACGGCGGCCACGACCCGCTCGTTGCGGATCAGGTCCTGGGCGATCTGGGCGCCCAGCTCGTTGCGGGCCTCGTCGTCGCGCTCCACCAGTTCGATGGGGCGGCCGAGTACGCCGCCGGTGGCGTTGATCTCGCTGGCGGCGATGCGGATGCCGTTCAGCATCGATACGCCCATGGGGCTCGATCCGCCCGTGAACGGGCCGGACACGCCGATCCGGATCGGCTCGTCGGCCTGCGCAGGCGCGCAAAACCACAACGCAAGGAGCAGCAGGAGTGCTCGCATGACGGTGTCTCCCTCCGGGTTCGGAGGGCCGTGGCCCTCCTGCTGCGGGAATCGCCCCGGGGGAGCCGCCCACAGAACCTGTCGTCTTGTGCTTTGGGCAACACCCTAATGGCGCCGGGCGCCGGCTTGTATCGGGTGAAACCCGCACCACCCGGGCATCCGTCCTGCACATCCCGGGCAGCGGGCCCGGTAGGGAAAGACCCGATGTCGGTCGGGGTGGGCAGCGGAACAGAATGGGCGCCGACGAACTTTGCGGATGACCGCCCGATGCACGTGCGTCGCGATTCCGGCCAGCAGGCGCGGTTCGGCTGGCACTGGACGCTCCCTTACCTGGCCGTGTCCCTCTTCGCCCTCAGCATGCTGGTGCTGGTGTGGTTCCTGCAGGTGCGCGAGGGCGAGGTCGAGCGCAATGCCCTGGCGCGCGACGTCCAGTGGGCCGAGCAGACCATGCGCCTGCACATGGGCGGCACCGAGGAGTTCCTCGGCAAGCTGGCCCGCGACCTGGCGGCTGGCACCCTCGACGCCGACACCTTCCAGGTCTCGGCGACCCAGCACATCGCCAACAATCCCGAGCTGGTGAATATCGTCTGGGTGGGCGCGGACGAGCTGGTGCGCTGGACCGCCCCCTTCGACACCACCGAATGGCTGGTCGGCGACCCGCTCAGCACCATGCAGGCCACCGCCTTCTATCGGGCCCGCGAGCTGGGGCGGCCGATCTACGGCGCCGCCTGGGTGAACAGCCACGACATGGCGGCCCTGGAGCTGCATGTGCCGTCCTACCGGGGGGGCACCTATCTGGGCGCGATCATCGGCGTGTATTCGATCGAACGCATGGCCCGCCACCTGATACCCAGCTGGTTCGGCGAGAAGTACCGGATCAGCTTCATCACCCCGGAAGGGGTCGAGCTGGCCGCCAACTCGGGCAGCAAGCCCCTCGACGAGACCCTCAGCTACAGCGTGGCGCTCGATCCGCCCGGCAACGGCCTGAGCATGCGGGTCACCGCCTTCCGGGCCGCCAGCGACCTGCCCAAGGCGCTGCCGGCCGCCATGATCATCGGCCTCTCGGCCATCGTGCTGTGGAGCCTGTGGTCGCTGCGCGCCCACATCCAGCGCCGGGTGCGGGTGGAGAAGGAGCGCGACCGCCTCTTCAATCTGTCCCTCGACATGCTCTGCATCATGAGCTCGGAGGGCGTGTTCCGCCGCTGCAACCCCGCCTTCGAGGTGGTGCTGGGCTATTCGCCCGAGCAGATGCCGGAGCGGGCCCTGCTGGACTTCGTTCACAGCGGCGACATCGTCGGTACGGTGGAGCAGCTGCGACGCCTCTCGGCCGGCGAGCCGGTGACCTTCGAGTGCCGCTGCCGCTGCGCCGACGGACGCTACAAATGGCTGATCTGGAACGTGAACCCGGTGCGCGAGGAGCGCCTGCTGTACGCCGTGGCCCATGACATCACCGGGCGCAAGGCGGCCGAGGACGCGCTGCTGGCCGAGTACGCCTTCCGCAAGTCGATGGAAGAGTCGCTGGTGACCGGCATGCGGGCCATCGACATGTCGGGCCGCATCACCTACGTCAACCCGGCCTTCTGCCGGATGGTGGGCTGGAACGCCGACGAGCTGGTGGGGCAGGTGCCGCCCTTCCCCTACTGGCCGGCCGAGGAGATGGAGACCTGGTTCCGCAACCTGGAGCTGACCCTGTCGGGCAAGGCGCCCACATCCGGCTTCGAGCTGCGGATCCAGCGCAAGGACGGCGAACGGATCGACGTGCGGGTGTATATCTCGCCGCTGATCGACAGCCAGGGCGTGCAGTCGGGCTGGATGGCCTCGGTGAACGACATCACCGACCCCAAACGCATCCGCGCGGCGCTGGAGGCCACCCAGGAGCGCTTCGAGGCGGTGCTCGACGGGCTCGACGCGGTGGTCTTCGTGGCCGACGCCGCCAGCGACGAGATCCTCTACGCCAACCACGCCTTCAAGACCATCTACGGCTTCGACACCGTGGGACGCAGCGCCCAGGCCAGCCATGCGGTCCAGCCGGAGCGGGGCGACTATGTCCTCGATCCGCGCAAGCTCGGCCCGGCCGACGTGCCGCGGGAGCTGTTCGATGGCGAGCTGCCCCATCCGCTCTCGGGCCGCTGGTACCACGTGCGCGAGCGGGCCACCCGCTGGGTGGACGGACGTGTGGTGCGGATGGCCATCGCCACCGACATCACCGACCGCAAGAAGGTGGCCGAGGCGGAGCGCCAGCAGAAGGAGCGCCTGCACCGCACCTCGCGACTCATCACCATGGGCGAGATGGCCTCGACCCTGGCCCACGAGCTCAACCAGCCCCTGGGGGCCATCTCCAACTACGCCAACGGTTGCGTCAAGCGCCTGCAGTCGGGCGAGTACCGGGAGGAGGAACTCCTGGCCGCCATGCAGAAGGCCAGCTTCCAGGCCGAGCGCGCCGGCAAGATCATCCGCCGGGTGCGCGAGTTCGTGCGAAAGAGCGAGCCACGCCGTGCCGCCGTCTCGCTCGCCGAGATCATCGAGGACGCCATCAGTTTTGCCGAGATCGACGCCCGGCGCGCCGGCGTGGCGGTGGTGGCCGAGGTCGAGCCCGGCCTGGCGCCGGTCTCGGCCGACCGGATCATGATCGAGCAGGTGGTGCTGAACCTGGTGCGCAACGGCATCGACGCCATGGGTGGCGCGGAGGCGAAGGGCCTGTCGCTCACGGTGCGGGCGCGCTCGGCCGACGCGCGCCATGCCGAGGTGGCGGTGATCGACCGGGGCAGCGGCATCAGCGCCGAGGAGCGGGAGCGGCTGTTCACCCCCTTCTTCACCACCAAGCCCGACGGCATGGGCATGGGGCTCAACATCTGCCGCTCGATCGCGGAACTGCACCGCGGCCGGCTGGCGTTCGAGGACCACCCCGAAGGTGGTACGATCTTCACGTTCTGGTTGCCCGCAAGCCCGCCATGAGCTCCACACCGCTAGCCCACATCGTCGACGACGACGAAGCAATCCGCGACGCCCTCGAGTGGCTGTTCCAGACCCGCGGGGTCAAGAGTCGCGGCTGGGCCTCGGCCGAGGACTTCCTGGCCGCCTGGGAGCCCGACTGGCGGGGCTGCATCGTGCTGGACATCCGCATGAGCGGCATGAACGGCCTGGCCTGCTTCGACGCCCTGCGCGAGCGGGCCTGCGCGCTGCCGGTGATCTTCCTGACCGGCCACGGCGACGTCCCGATGGCGGTCTCGGCCCTCAAGAACGGCGCCTACGATTTCGTCGAGAAGCCCTTCAACGACAACGACCTGGTCGACCTGGTGGTCAAGGCGCTCGAGCTCGACGCCCGCAACCAGGCCGAGATCGCCACCCGCGACACAGTGGCCCAGCGGCTGGCCAAGCTCACCGGCCGCGAAAAGGAAGTCATGGAGCTGATCCTGGCCGGCAAGTTCAACAAGGTCATCGCCGACGAGCTGAACATCTCGATGCGCACGGTCGAGGTCCACCGGGCGCGGGTGTTCGACAAGATGGGCGTGCGCTCGGCCGTCGAGCTGGCCCAGGCCCTGGCCGCCAGCGGCCTCAGGGGTCCCCAGGAAGGCGGCTGAGCACGCCTTCCGGCGGTTGCCACGTCAGCACCAGCGAGGCCTCGCCCGCCGCCGCCGCATAGCGTTCGTCAACCCCCAGTTCCGCCACCCAGGCCAGCTGCTCGCCCACGTACAGGGTCGGCAGCCGGTCCCGCAGCCAGGGGGGCACGCCGGCTGTCTGGGCCAGGGTCTTTAGGGCGCGGCCAAGTCCGCCGATCCGCAGCCGATCCCCCTCCCGGCGGGGTCCGATCGACAGCGGCCCGTCGACGCGTGCGAGGGCGAGACCCTCACCGTTCGACAGCGCGAGCGCCACCTGACCGCCCGCCCATTCGAAGCCCTGCCCCGGCTCGCAACGCCGCCTCGACGGCGCCACCGGCAGTGTGGGCTGGACCCAGCACCAACCCCGGTACTGGCACAGCTCGGCCGACCCGAGCGACGCGCGCAGGGGATGTTCGCGCCCGATCGACCGCAGCTGCCGCAGGGCCTCGTCGAGCTGCAGGTCCGGCGGGGGCGACAGCCCCAGCCGGGCGACCCGCCAGCGGATCAGATTGCGCAGGCGGGCCCCATCGAGCGCGCCGAGCGCCAGCGCGCGCACCCGATCGCCGCCCCCCAGGGCGCGCCAGTCCATCTCCGCCAGCTGCTGCAACAGCGCCTCGCTCTCGCGAAAATGGGCCGCCGCCGCGCACAGCCGCTCGGTGGCAGCCGGAAAGCGCGCTTGAAGGTCGGGCAGGATCGCTTGGCGGAGGAAATTGCGACTGTAGTCTCGGCTGGCATTGCTCTCGTCCTCGACCCAGGCGAGTCCGGTGGCCTCGGCCCAGGCCAGGATCTCTGCCCGGCGCAGGTCCAGCAGGGGGCGCATCAGGCAGAGCCCGTCGCGTCGCCGCTCGAGCGGGCGCATGCCACCCGCGCCCCGCACGCCCGCGCCACGCAGCAGCCGGAACAGCAGGGTCTCGGCCTGGTCGTCCGCGTGGTGACCGAGCACCACCCAGTCGGCGTCCTGGCGGGCCAGGGCGGCCAGTCGCGCCTCGCGGGCGGCAGCCTCGAGGCCCTGCCCGCCCGATGCAACGACCACCCGCTCGAGGGCCAGCGGCACACCCAGTGCATCGCAGATGCGGGCACAGGCCTGGGCCCAGGCCTCGGCATGGGGGCTGAGTCCGTGGTGAACATGGCAGGCCGTGAGCACCAGGCCAGCCGACTCGCGCAGCCCATGCAGAGCGTGCAGGAGCGCCACCGAGTCCACGCCGCCGGAGAGGCCGACGCACAGGCGCAACGGCCCGAAGCGGTGTGCCCTCAGGAAGGCCGCGATCGCGGCCGGTGGATCAGCGGGACGAGACTTCCTTGAACTTGCCATAGCCCATCAGCCGCTCGTAGCGCTTCTCGAGCAGTTCGGGGACCGGCAGTCCGGACAGCTGGCGAAGCGCATCGGCCATGGCCCGCCGCAGGCTCTGGGCCATCGCCCGGTGATCCCGGTGGGCGCCACCCACCGGCTCGTTGACCACCTTGTCGACCATGCCGAGGGACTTGAGGCGCGGCGCGGTGATGCCCATGGTCTCGGCCGCCTCGGAGGCCTTCTCGGCGCTCTTCCAGAGGATCGAGGCGCAGCCCTCCGGCGAGATCACCGAATAGGTCGAGTACTGCAGCATCTGGACCTGGTCGCCCACGGCGATGGCCAGGGCGCCGCCGGAGCCCCCCTCGCCGATGATCGTGCAGATCACGGGCACCTTCAGCTCGGCCAGCACGTAGAGGTTGTGGCCGATGGCCTCCGACTGCCCGCGCTCCTCGGCGCCGATGCCCGGATAGGCACCCGGGGTATCGATGAAGGTGAAGACCGGAATGCCGAACTTCTCGGCCAGGCGCATCAGCCGAAGGGCCTTGCGATAGCCCTCGGGCCGCGGCATGCCGAAGTTGCGGAAGATCTTCTCCTTGGTGTCGCGCCCCTTCTGGTGGCCGATCACCACGCAGGACTGCCCGTTGAAACGGGCCAGCCCGCCGACGATGGCCTTGTCGTCGGCAAAGGCACGGTCGCCGTGCAGTTCCTCGAAATCGGTGAAGATGTGCTCGACGTAATCGAGCGTGTAGGGACGCTGGGGGTGGCGGGCCACCTGGGCGATCTGCCACGGGGTGAGCTTGCCGTAGATCTCCTTGGTCAGCGTCTGGCTCTTCTTCTCCAGGCGCGATATCTCCTCGGAGATGTCGACCGCGGAGTCGTCCTGGACAAAGCGAAGTTCTTCGATCTTGGCCTCAAGTTCGGCGATCGGCTGCTCAAAATCGAGGAAAACGTTTTTCATCGAGGACACGTCCGGATACAAAGCCTGTCATTCTACACCTTGCCGCGGGCGCTCATCGTCCACTTGCCGGGCGGTCTATAATCAGCGCTTCGAGAACCCCACGGCCCGCCATCTTGACTACTGCCCTGTTCGAATCGTCCATCAGCAGCCTCCCCCTGATCGCGCGCGGCAAGGTCCGCGACATCTATGCCGTCGACGACGAACGACTGCTGATCGTCACCTCCGATCGCCTGTCGGCCTTCGACGTGGTCCTGCCCGACCCGATCCCGGGCAAGGGCGCGGTCCTGACCGCCCTGGCCCTGTTCTGGTTCGACCGGCTGGCCCACGTGATTCCCAACCAGCTGACCGGCATTGCCCCGGAAGACGTGGTCACCGGCGCGGAGCGCGACCAGGTGCGCGGACGGGCGCTGGTCGTCAAGCGCCTGCAGCCGCTGCCCATCGAGGCCGTGGTGCGCGGCTACGTAATCGGCTCGGGCTGGAAGGACTACCAGCAGACCGGCGCCATCTGCGGCGTGGCCCTGCCGGCCGGCCTCAGGCAGGCGGCCCGGCTGCCGGCGCCGATCTTCACGCCGGCCACCAAGGCGGCGGTGGGCGACCACGACGAGAACGTCAGCTTCGAGGTGGCCAGCGCGCGCTGTGCGGAGACGATCCCCAACGGCGCAGCCCTGGCGGCCCAGGCCCGCGACGCCGCCATCCGGCTCTACAGCGAGGCAGCCGCGTATGCGGCGGGCCGGGGCATCATCATCGCCGACACCAAGTTCGAATTCGGTATCGATGGGGCCGGGACCCTGCACCTGATCGACGAGGCCCTGACGCCGGACTCCTCGCGCTTCTGGCCGGCCGACAGCTACCGGGAAGGCTCGAGCCCCCCGTCCTTCGACAAGCAGTACGTGCGCGACTACCTGGAGACGCTCGACTGGAACAAGAAGGCCCCGGGGCCCGTGCTGCCGCAGGAAGTCATCGCAGGGACCGCGGCCAAGTATGCCGAGGCCTACACCCGCCTGACCGGCAGAACAATCGACTGATGGGTGGGCCGGGGCCCTGCCGGCGACAGGGCCCGGCCGTTCAGGCCTGAAGGGCGGCCAGCGCGTCCTTCCGGCGCTGCGCGGCGTTGTCGAGCATGGCATACAGCTCGGCGTGGCCGATCCGCCCGAAGGCCTCGTCCATCAGGGCCTCCCGGGAGACGCCACCGCGGTCCTCGAAGGGGTCCGCGGTCTCCGAGCAGACCGAGGCGATGTACAGCACGTCGGACAGGCTGCGCGGCGGCCAGCCTTCGAAGAACACCTCGGCGTCCTCCACCGCGTCGGCAACGCTGCCGGGCGTGCCCAGCGCCAGCAGCACCTCGCGCGAGATCCGGGGGCTCCAGTAGCGGACCAGGTCGGACAGCTCCCCGTCCTCGGCGATCAGCTCGGGAAAATCATTGGCGCGGGCGATCAGGTAGAAGCTGCCGATCCGGTGCACCAGGCCCGCGTAGAGGGCCTGCTCGGCGGAGACCTCGGGAATGTCCGTGGCCAGGGCCCAGGCCAGGGCCGCGACTTCGATCGTATAGCGCCACAGCTGGTCGGCGCGGGCCCGGGTCGATGCGCTGCTGCTCTGGGCTATCTGCCGGGCGATCAGCGCCAGGGCCATTGGACGGATCGCCGCCACCCCGACCTGCATCACCGCGGTCCGCACGTCGCCGACCGCCTTGCCGCCCCGCCGGTACATGGCCGAATTGGCCAGCCGGACCACGTGGGCGGCCAGCAGCGGCTCGACCGAGATGATCCGCGAGATCTCCTCGACGCCCGACTCGGGATCGTCGAGCGCCCGCCGGATGCGCAGGCCGAGCTCCATGCAGGTCGGAAAATTCAGCTCGCCGCTGGCCAGCTCCGACTCCATCAGCCGAAAGAACTGGTAGCCCCTTTCGCTGATTGCCTCTTCGGTCATCACCACTCCTTGAATTTCTGGCGACGGGCCGCCATCTCCTGATCGACCCAGGAAGCTTTTTCGGCACAATGGCGTCTAACTTGCGCCCTTTTCTCGACGGACCTGAAATGACCAATCCCCTGCTCGACTTTTCCGCCCTGCCCCGCTTCGACCAGATCAAGCCCGAGCACGTGCGCCCCGCCATCGAACAGGTACTCGGCGAGCTGCGCGGGCTCGTGGGCGAACTCCAGGCGCTGCCGGAGCCCAGCTGGGATACCTTCGTCGCACCGCTGGAAGAACGGGGCGAGGCCCTCGACCGATCCTGGGGCGTGGTCGCCCACCTGCACGGGGTCATGGACGTGCCGGACTGGCGCAATGCCTACAACGAGATGCTGCCCGAGGTGACGCGTTTCTACGCCGAGCTGGGGCAGAACCTGGCGCTCTTCGGCCAGTACCGGAAAATCTTCGAAGGCCGTGAGTTCGCCACGCTGACGCCGGCCCGCCAGCGCATCATCGAAAACGCGGTCCGCGACTTCCGCCTGTCGGGCGCCGAGCTGCCGGACGAGCAGAAGCCGCGCTTCCAGGCCATCCAGGAACGCCTCTCCGCCCTGGGCGCCAAATTCTCCGAGAATCTGCTCGACGCCACCAACGCCCACGCCGAATGGATCGAGGATGCCGCCCAGCTGGGCGGCCTGCCCGAGGACGTGGTGGCGGCCGCCCGGGCCGCTGCCGAAAAGGACGGCCGCGAGGGCTGGAAGTTCACCCTCCACATGCCCAGCTACCTGCCGGTCATGCAGTACGCCGAAGATCGCGGCCTGCGGGAGCGCATGTACCGCGCCTACGGCACCCGCGCCTCCGAGTTCGGCAAGGCCGAGTGGGACAACGGCG
>JAGRFX010000152.1 GCA_020445805.1 Rhodocyclaceae bacterium | reverse complement strand
GAAGAAGATCTCCACGCCCGCCCGCGAAAGGGCCGACAGATCGGTGCCCTGGGCCCTCAGCGCGGTGGTCTGCGAGATCGGGATGCCGCGCATGCGCTGCATCACCATGACCGAGCGCCCGCAGTAGTCCCAATACACCTCGGGCACGATCAGGAGTTCGGAATCCTTGAAGTTGCGGCGCAGCTGCGAGCAGTTGGCGGCCTCACGCCCCAGATCCAGCTCGTCATGCAGGTACTTGGCGAACTCGGCGACCACCTCCCGGGGCTTGAGCCGCCGGCCCTCGGGCCACAGCTTCTCGAGCAGGATCGCCGCGGCCTCGAGCAGCGACAGGTCGTGGGCGATGACCCGCTCGATGCCGGGCCGCAGCACCTTGACGGCCACTTCGGTGCCGTCCGGCAGCTCGGCAAAATGGACCTGGGCCACCGATGCCGAGGCCACCGGCGTGCGCTCGAAGCCCACCAGCACTTCATCCACCGGCCGCCCGAAGTGGTCCTCGATGACGGCGATCGCCTGGGCGGACGGGAAGGGCGGCACCCGGTCCTGCAGGGCCGCCAGTTCGTCGGCCAGGTCGGGCGGCAGCAGGTCGCGCCGGGTGGACAGCATCTGGCCGAACTTGACGAAGATCGGCCCCAGCGACTCGAGCGCGCGGCGCAGGCGGACCGCGCGAGGCTCGCGGAAGCTCCGCCAGAAGAACACCACGCGCCAGACGGCGGGCAGGCGACCGCTGGGATCGGCGTCGAGGACGACCTGGTCGAGGCCGAACCGAAGTCCGACGGCAACGATCTTGGCGAGTCGCAGCAAGCGCACGGGCGTGGAGGCGAGAGGCAAAGGCGGGATTGTGCACGCAAAGGGCGACGGGGGGAAACCGGGCGCCCTGGGCCGGGCCCGGGTCGGGAGGGGCGCCAAGTCCTTGCAAACCGTAACCCACAAGCGGGCGGGTCCGCCTTATGCTCTCCGGGCAGCTGACAGGCTGCTGTATAATTTCGGGTTTTCCGAATTTCCTGCCCCATGAGCTCCGACTCCAAGACCGAACTGGCCGACCTGCTGCGCCGCGCCCTCGCCAGCGTGGCCCCCGATCACATCGACACCCCGATCGTGCTCGAGCGCCCCAAACAGGCCAGCCACGGCGACTTCGCGAGCAACCTCGCGCTGCAGCTTGCCAAGCCCATGCGCCGCAGCCCCCGCGACCTGGCCGCCATGCTGCTGTCCGAGCTGCCCGCCTCGCCGCTGATCGCGGGCGCCGAGGTGGCCGGGGCCGGCTTCATCAACTTCCGGCTCGCCGAGTCGGCCAAGACGGTCGTCGTGCAGCGGGTGCTGGCCCAGGGTGCGGACTTCGGACGGGGCGCGGACAAAGGTTGCAAGGTGCAGGTGGAGTTCGTCTCCGCCAACCCGACCGGCCCGCTGCACGTGGGCCACGGCCGCGGTGCCGCCTACGGCGCTTCCCTCGCCGCGGTGCTGGACTTCGCGGGCTTCCAGGTCTCGCGCGAGTACTACGTGAACGACGCCGGCCGGCAGATGGACATCCTCGGACTGTCCACCTGGCTGCGCTACCTGGCGGAATTCGGCGTTCTGGTGCCCTTCCCGGTCAATGCCTACCAGGGCGACTACGTCATAACCATGGCGCGCGAGATCAAGTCGGCCCACGGCGAGCGCTTCGCCAGGGTCAGTGCCGCCCAGGTGCTGGCCGATGCGCCGGACGCGGGGCAGGACAAGGAAGGCCACCTGGACGCCCTGATCGGCAACGCCAAGCGCCTGCTCGGCGAGGACTGGCACTGGATCCACGGTTTCGCCCTGACCGAGCAGCTGGGCGACGGCCGCGAGGACCTGGAAGAGTTCGGGGTGCGCTTCGACCGCTGGTTCTCCGAGAAGAGCCTCTTCGACACCGGTCTGGTCGAGCGCGCCATCGGCGTCCTGCAGGAGCGCGGCTTCATCTATCTGCAGGACGGCGCGCGCTGGTTCCGCTCGACCGACTTCGGCGACGAGAAGGACCGTGTCGTCCAGCGGGACAACGGGCTCTACACCTATTTCGCGTCCGACATCGCCTACCACCTGAACAAGTACGAGCGTGGTTTCGACCGAATGATCGACATCTGGGGTGCCGACCACCACGGCTACATCCCGCGCGTGAAGGGCGCCATCCAGGCCCTCGGCCTGCCCCCCGAAAAGCTCGAAGTGGCGCTGGTGCAGTTCGCCGTGCTCTATCGGGACGGCCAGAAGGCCGCGATGTCCACCCGCTCGGGCGAATTCGTGACCCTCCGCGAGCTGCGCCGCGAGGTGGGCAACGATGCCTGCCGCTTCTTCTATGTGCTGCGCAAGAGCGACCAGCACCTGGACTTCGACCTCGACCTGGCCAAGAGCCAGAGCAACGAGAACCCGGTCTATTACGTCCAGTACGCCCACGCCCGCATCGCCAGCGTGCTGAAGCAGTGGGGCGGCACGACGGCGGAGCTGGCCGATGCAGACCTCGCGCGCCTCACGACCGAGCGCGAGCTGGCCCTGTGCGGCCGGCTCGGCGCCTTCAGCGAGGTGGTCGCCTCGGCCGCCAGCGACTACGCGCCCCACCAGATCGCCTTCTTCGTGAAGGATCTCGCCGCCGATTTCCACAGCTGGTACAACGCCGAGCGCATGCTGGTCGACGACGAAGGCCTCAAGCACGCGCGCCTGGCCCTGGCGGCGGCGATCCGCCAGGTGATCGCCAATGGCCTGTCCATGCTCGGGGTCTCCGCACCCGAGAGCATGTAATCCACGGATCCGAACATGAGCGAAAAGCGCAAGCCCCGCGCCAAGCAGCAAGCCAGGAAGTCCAGCGCCGGCGGCATGCTGGTCGGCCTGTTCATCGGACTGATGCTGGGTGCCGTGGTCGCCGTGGTCGGCGCCTGGTACTTTACGCAGAACGCCCCCTTCAAGACCGACGGCAAGAACCAGTCCCAGGAGCCGGTGCCCGGCAACGACGGCACGCCCATCTCACTGCCGGGGCGGCCCGGCGGCAAGCCCGTGGAAAAGCCGCAGTTCGATTTCTACAAGATCCTGCCGGAAGGCGAGACCAGCACGCCGCCCAAGCCGACGACGCCGGCGCCGTCGCGCCAGGCAGAGATCCAGCGCTATTTCCTGCAGGCAGGGGCGTTCGAGAATCCGTCGGAGGCCGACAACGTCAAGGCCCGTCTGGCGCTGATGGGCGTCGAGGCCAGCGTGTCGCGGGCCGAGGTCAGCGGCAAGGGCACCGTCCACCGGGTGCGCATCGGCCCCTACGACGACGAAAAGATGCTCGAAGAGGCCCGCCGCGAGCTGGCTGACGCCGGTATCGACACCGTCCCCGTCAAGATCCAGTGATTCGATAAGTCGCGTAAAGCCGGGTTAGGATCGGCAAGCGCGCGGAACCCTTTTTCCCCGGCACACTCCCACTCACCGAATTCGCACTCTCAATACGGAGGAAGACCGCATGGATCGTCGTCAAGCGCTCAAGCAGGTGGCCGGACTGGCCAGCCTGGCCGTGATCGGCAGCAGGGCCTTTGCCCAGAGCGACCAGTTCAATACGCTTGACCCGGCACAATCGACGGACGACCCGTCGCGGATCGAGATCGTCGAGTTCTTCCACTACGCCTGCCCCCACTGCCGCGCCTTCGACCCGCTGCTCGAGGCCTGGCTGGTGTCCCTGCCCAAGGACGCCTACTTCAAGCGGGTGCCCGCGATCTGGGGCAACCCCAAGCTCAAGGACCTGGCGCGGCTGTACTACGCGGCCGAGGCCACCGGCGACCTCCACGCCCTGCATCCGACGGTGTTCGACGCCTTCCAGACGGCCAAGCTGCCGCTCGACACGGCCGACGGCGTCCGCAGTTGGGTCGCCAGCAAGGGCATCGATGCCGACAAGTTCATGGCCGCCTACAAGTCCTTCGGCATCGAATCGAAGCTCTCGAGGGCTGACCAGCTGGCCCGCAATTTCCACATTCAGGGCGTCCCGACCGTGGCCGTCAATGGCCTGTACACGACCTCCGCCTCGCTCACCGGCAGCCACGAGAACACCCTCAAGGTCGTCGACGAACTGATCGCCAAGGTCCGCCAGTCCCGCGGCTGAGTCCCGGACCCGCCGCGTGGCGTCCCCGCACACCGCCCGGCGGGTCGTGATCACCGGTGCCTCGAGCGGTATCGGCGCGGCGCTCGCACGAGCCTACGCCCGCCGCGGCGCGCGGCTGTTCCTGATCGGGCGCAACCACGAACGCCTCACCGCGGTCGCCGCCTCGGCCGGCGGAGACGCCCGCTGCCTGACGGCCGACGTGGGTGACGTGGCGGCCATGCAGGCCTGCGCCGAGCAGATCCTCGAGGACGGCACGCCGGACATCGTGATCGCCAACGCCGGGGTGTCAGTGGGCACCCTGGCCGGCGATCGGCATGACCTCGCCGCCCTGTCGCGCGTCATGCAGACCAACGTGATCGGCCTCGCCGCGAGTCTCCAGCCCTTTGTCGCGCCGATGCGGGCGCGGGGCCGGGGTACCCTGGTCGGCATCGCCTCGGTGGCGGGCATCCGCGGCCTGCCCGGCTCCGGTGCCTACAGCGCCTCGAAGGCCGCTGCGATCGCGCTGCTCGAATCGATGCGCGCCGAACTGCGCAGCGACGGCATCCGCGTCGTGACCATCGCGCCGGGCTACATCGACACCCCGATGACCCGGGTCAATCGCTATCCCATGCCCTTCCTGATGCAGGCGGACACGGCGGCCGAGAAGATGCTTCGGGCGATCGAGCGCCAGCGCAGCTACTGCGTCATTCCCTGGCAGATGGGCCTCGTCGCCAAACTGCTGCGCCTGCTGCCCAACCCGCTCTTCGACCGGCTGTTCGCGCGGGCCGGTCGCAAGCCCCGCCACCTGCCCCTTTAGGGTCTGCACCCCTCAGTTCGGGTCGCGCTCCTGGGCGCAGAGCGCCTCGTAGCAGGCCACCAGGGCATCGTAGGCGAGGCCGGCCGCCGCCAGGTCGCCCAGCCGGGCCAGATCGTCCACGCGCGCGCAGGCCAGGGCCGCCGGCTCGGCGCCCACCACCGCCAGGCTCGACTTGAGGCGATGGGCGACATCCCGCGCCTGCTGGGCGTCAGCCTGATCGAGTGCCTCGCGGATCAGCGGCAGATCGGTGTCCGCCTGTTCCCACAGCATGCCGAGGAGTTCACGCCACAAGCCCTCGTCGCCGCCCAGGTTCCGGATGGCCTCCGCACGGTTGATCGGGTCCGCCAGCGCCGGCGCGTCGCGTCCGGTGCTTGACCGGTCCTCGCCGCTCGAGGCCCCACCACCCGCTTCGCGCGGACCGCCGCCCCCCGCAAACCGGGCCAGCATGGACAGCAGCGCCGTCGTTCGGACCGGCTTCGAGAGGTAGTCGGTCATCCCATGGGACAGGCACTCCTCGCGGATGCCCTCCATGGCGTGGGCGGTCAGCCCGACGATGGGCACGGTCTGGCCCGCCTCGCGGATGCGCTCGGTCGCCTCGAATCCGTCCATGCCGGGCATCTGGACGTCCATCAGCACCACATCGAAGTCCCTGGACAGCACCGCCTCCAGGGCCGAGCGACCGTTGTCGACGATCTCCACCTGATGTCCGGCGCTGCGCAGGACATGGGACAGGTAGAGCTGGTTGACCTCGGTGTCCTCCGCCAGGAGCAGGCGCAGGTGCCGGTCGGCGCGCTCCGGCAGCTGGGCCTCCAGGGTGGCCACGTCCTGTTCGCCGGCGCGCCCCAGGGGCAGTTCGAAGCTGAAGGTGCTGCCGGATCCGGGCTGGCTGTCGACCCAGATCCGGCCCTCCATCAGCTCGCAGAGTCGGGCACAGATCGTGAGCCCGAGCCCGGTGCCGCCGAAGCGTCGTCCGATCTGCGCGTCGCTCTGGGTGAACGCCTCGAAGATCGACTTCTGCCGATCCGGCGAGATCCCGATGCCGGAGTCCTGGACCGCGACCCGCATCCGCACCCCCTCGGGGCCCTGGTCGAGACAATCGACGCGAACCGTCACGCCGCCCCGTTCGGTGAACTTCAGGGCGTTGCCCACCAGGTTGATCAGGATCTGCCGGATCCGGGTGGGATCGCCGACCAGCCAGCGGGCGCAACCGCCGGTGACCAGATCGAGGCGCAGGCCGCGTTCCGATGCCTGCCACCGCAGGGGTTGGAGCGTCTGGTCGAAGAGCGCCTCCCGATCGAAGGGAATCGATTCGATCACGAACTTGCCGGCTTCGATCTTCGAGAAATCCAGCAGGTCGTTGATGATCACCAGCAGGCCCTCGGCCGACGCGTGCGCCATGTCGATGAAGCGTTTCTGCTGGCCGTCGGTGGCCTGTTCGGCGGCGATTTCGGTCATGCCGAGGATGCCCGCCATCGGCGTCCGGATCTCGTGGCTCATCATCGCCAGGAACGAGGCCTTGGCGCGCTCCGAGGCGGCCGCCGCGTCGCGCGCCGCCGCCAGTTCGCGCTCGTACATGATGCGCTCGGTGACGTCGCTGCAGGTCAGCACCCGCCCCCGCACCTGATCCTGCATCAGCAGGGGCCGCGCGCGCACCCGGATCGTGCGCCCGTCGCGCAGCGCCAGCTGGGCCTCGACCTCGTCCTCGTCGCGGGACAGCAGCACGCGCCAGGGCGAGGTCTCGCCGCGGGCCAGCCGGCAAGCCCGGACCATGTGCCTCAGCACGCTGCGGTCGTCGCGCATGCTCAAGGGGTCGAGCTGCCAGAGTTCCGCGAAGCGATGGTTGAAATTCATGATCCGGCCGTCGATCTCCAGCACCAGGAGACCTTCGGCCGTGGATTCGAAGATCGAACGCAGCAGCGAGGTGGAGGCCTCGAGTTCGTCGGCGGCGGCCGAGCTGGCGCGCGCATCGACAGCGCGCAGGACCAGCCAGCGTCCCGTCGGCCCCTCGTCGATCGTGATCGACTTGACGACCGGCAGCATCTCTCCGTCACCGCAGGCCAGCAGGCCTTCGGCGTCATGCAGCTCGACCAGCCGGCCGCTGGCCACGTCATCCCAGTAGAAGGCGTCCTGCAGCGCACATTCCAGGTCGGTGATCGGCCGCCCGATCAGCGCCTCCGGCGCGTAGCGCAGGTCCTCGCAGGCCTTGGCGTTGGCATCGAGCACCAGGCGGGTGGCCGCGTCCACGAGGAGCAGGATGTCCCCGCTGCCGGACAACAAGGCTCGGGCGTGGGCCGCCGTACTCATGGGCGGGGGGTGCCCTGCGACTTGTTCGGATCGAAGTAGTAGGTCACCCGCTTGCGGGGGCTGAGATAGTCGAAGATCTGGCGCGGCAGCTGGTTCGGCCGCAGGGCCTTCGCCACCCCGACCTCCGGCTCGGTGTCGAGGTCGACGATGATCGCCTCCTCCTTGGGCACCTGCTCGTCGTACACCATCACCACCGGCCGCAGGGGCCGGGCGGAGTTGATCGACAGCACCATGCCGAAACTCTCGTTCGAGAGACGCACCACCGTGCCTGGCGGATAGACGCCCAGCATCTGGATCAGCTTGCCCAGCATCTGCTCGTCGTAGCGCGGCCGATGCTTCGCGTACATCAGCGAGAGCGCCTCATGGGGCGTGATGGCGGCTGCCTGATTGACCGGATTGCAGAGGTTGTCATAGGCATTGACGAGGCCGATCAGGCGCGCCAGCCGCGGGATCGCCTCGCCCTTCAGCCCCTTCGGGTAACCACTCCCATCCATCAGCTCATGATGGAAGCCGATCACCTGCAGGACCGGCTCGGACAGGCCGGCCCGCTTGCCATGCTCGATGCCATAGACACAGTGCTGGCGCAGGAACTCGTCCTCGGCCTTGGTCAGCGCCTCCTTCTTGAGGAGGATCTTGTCGGGTACGTCAGCCTTGCCGATGTCGTGGAACAGCGCCGAGACCCCGACCACGTTGAGGACATCCTGGGAGAGATCGAGCGCCTTCCCGAGCAGCACGGCCAGCATGGCGACGTTGAGTGAGTGGTAGTAGACCTCCTCGCCGGCGACCTTGTCGTTCATGAGGTGGACCATCACATCCCGGTCCATCAGGAGCGAATCCGTCACCTGCTTGATCAGCGCATTGGCACTGGCCACCGCTTTCTTGGGGTTCGAAAACAGGTCCTTGGACAGTTCGCGGCAGATCGTCGCCGCCTGCAGGAACTCGCGCTCGCAGGCGTTGATGCGGGTGCGGATTTCGCGGTTGCGCTCCACGCGGGCCCGCTTCTCGACCATCACCGCATCGACTTCCGGTTCCGCCGGCGCCTCTTGCGTGGCCGCATCGGGCGCGGGCTCGTCGCTGGCCACCTTGCTGCGGGCCGGATCGATCCGGACCTTCTTGAGACCCAGGGCCAGGACTTCCCGCAGCTGCTCCGGCGTGCGGATCAGGAAACTGTTGAACGAGAACGGATGGTCGAGCCAAGACAGCTCGAGGCAAATGTAATGCCCGACGCGCAGTTCGTCGCTGGTGATGTAGGTCCCTTCGCTCACACCCGTGTCTTCGCCATACGGCACGTCGCCAAGTTCAGTACAGAGGTATCGGCGGAGGGCGCGACACCTTGAGTGGCGCGCCCTAAACGCCGCCGTTCAGGTCCCCTTGAGCGCGAGCGGCAGGCCGGCCACCACCAGCGTGACCCGGTCCGCCAGCGCTGCGATCTCCTGGTTGAGGCGACCCGCCTCGTCCCGGAAAAGTCGACCGAGGGGCGTTTCCGGGACCAGCCCGAAACCGACCTCGTTGCTCACCATCAGGATCCGTCCGGGCAGCGCGGGCAGGACCGCCAGCAGGGCCCGACGCTCGGCCACGAGTTCGGGCAGGTGATCTGCGTCGTGGGGCTGCCGGGTGGGATCGAAGCCGCTCATCCGGTTGGACAGCCACAGGGTCAGGCAATCGACCAGCACCACACGCCCGGGCGCGGCCTCCGCCGCCAGCGCACCCGCCAGGTCGCGGGGCGCCTCACGGGTCCGCCAGTGCTCCGGGCGATCCCGCCGGTGGCGTTCGATGCGGACCGCCATTTCGTGGTCCAGGGCTTCGGCGGTCGCGATCACCACCACCTCGCGACCGTCCTCGCGGGCTCGCATCTCCGCATGGCGGCTCTTGCCCGAGCGGGCCCCACCGATGATCAGTTCACATGACATTCGCGCTTCCCGCGACCTCGCATCCCAGGATGTGCCCAGTCTGCGCATTTCCCACCGATGCCGCAATGCAAAAAATCGGCCCGGGCTCTGGTATCATCCGCGGCGCACCCGCTTGAGCGTGGGTGACGAAGCAGACGAGGTGCCCCGACGCCGTCCAGGCACGGGGTTGAACGGGAAGCAGGTGCGCGAAGCCGCTCTTCGCAAGGCCTGCGCTGCCCCCGCAACGGTAAGTGGATGTCAGGCCCATCTTCAGCCACTGGACCCCCCAGGTCCGGGAAGGCGATGGACCCGGAACGCCGCACGGCGAGCCACCCACGAGCCCGGATACCGGCCCGTCTGCAGGTGTGGTGCGTGCGGCAGGACTGCCGTCGCGCGCCACCAGCTTTCGGGCCGCGGGGAAGCGGCTGCGGGCGCGGTGCCGCTTTCGCTCCTGAGCCATTCCCATCGGACCCGGTCGACCACACATCGAGCCGACGTCGCGGGTGCGCGATCGGCCAGAGGGAGCGTTTCGAGCATGTCCATTCGTCTGTCCGCGGCCGCCTTGGCCGTTCTTGCCGCCAGTGCCCACGCCCACGCCACCGAGCCTGTCCGGGGTGAAGCCGTCGTGGTGACGGCGTCGCGCTTTTCCGAGTCGGAGCGGTCCACGCCGGCCAACGTGTCGGTGATCGACCGCAACGAGATCGCCAGCAATCCGTCCCTGTCGATCCCCGACCTGCTCAAGACCCGCGCCGGCATCGACACGCGTCCGCTCTATGGCCCGCTGGGCCTGGACGCGACCGTGGATATGCGGGGCTTCGGCGACGCGGCCGGCAGCAACACGCTGGTGCTGATCGACGGCGTGCGCCTGAACGCGGTGGACGCCAGCGGCATCAACTGGTCAGCGATTCCCCGTGAGGCCATCGAGCGGATCGAGATCGTGCGGGGCACCGGCGCGGTGCTCTACGGGGACCGGGCGGTCGGCGGCGTGATCAACATCGTCACCGACAAGAGCGCCCGCAAGCGCGCCAACGTCGAAGCGACGGTAGGCAGCTACGATTACCGCGGCGTCGACGTGAACGCCAGCGGTGGCACCGACAGCTTCACCTATCAGGCCAACGCGGACTGGGCCTCGACCGAGGGCTGGCGCGACAACAACGATGGCGATCGCCGCTCCGGCAATGCCCGGCTGGGCTGGTTCTTCGGTGACGACAGCGAGCTGTCGGTGAGCCTCGCGGCCTTCGGCGACAGCATCGGCCAGCCCGGCTCCATCGCCGAAGCCGACTACCGCAACCGCCCCACCTTCGCCCGCACGCCCGACGACCGCAGCCGCAGCGAGGGCTACCGGGTGCGGCCGGGCCTGAGTCACCGGATCTCCGAGACCCTCGAGCTGGCGGTCGAGAGCGGGGTCGAGCACCGGCGGGCCATCTTCGAATCCCCGTTCTTCGATTCGGTGCGCGACAGCGACACCCTGTTCGTCACGCCGC
>JAGRFX010000151.1 GCA_020445805.1 Rhodocyclaceae bacterium | reverse complement strand
GGGTCCATACCTTCATCGCCACCAGCCCGATCCACATGGAGAAGAAGCTGCGCATGACGCCCGACCAGGTCGTCGAGCAGGCGGTCAAGGCCATCGGCTGGGCGCGCCAATACACGGACGACGTGGAATTCTCGGCCGAGGATGCCGGTCGCTCCGAGATCGATTTCCTGTGCCGCATCTTCGAGGCCGTCATCGATGCCGGCGCGAAGACCATCAACGTACCCGACACGGTCGGCTACAACGTGCCCGACCAGTTCGCCAATACCATCCGCCAGCTGCTGGAGCGCGTACCCAACGCCGACAAGGTGGTTTGGTCGGTCCATTGCCACAATGACCTGGGCCTCGCCGTATCCAATTCCCTGGCGGCGGTGCTGGCCGGTGCGCGCCAGGTGGAATGCACGATCAACGGCCTCGGCGAACGGGCCGGCAATGCCTCCCTCGAGGAGGTCGTGATGGCCGTGCGCACGCGGGGCGACATCTTCCCGGTCACGACGAACATCGACGCCACCCAGATCGTGCCCGCCTCCAAGCTGGTCTCCCAGATCACCGGCTACCCGGTGCAGCCCAACAAGGCCATCGTCGGAGCCAACGCCTTCGCCCACGAGTCGGGCATCCACCAGGACGGCGTGCTCAAGCACCGGGAAACCTACGAGATCATGCGGGCCGAGGACGTCGGCTGGGGCGCCAACAAGCTGGTGCTGGGCAAGCACTCGGGCCGCAACGCCTTCCGCGCCCGCCTGCAGGACCTGGGCATTACGGTCAGCTCCGAAGAGCAGCTCAACACCGCCTTCGCGCGCTTCAAGGAACTCGCCGACAAGAAGCACGAGATCTTCGACGAGGACCTGCAGGCCCTGATGTCGGATGAATCCCTGACGCCCGAGATCGAGCACTTCCGCCTGCTCTCCTCGCGCTTCCACTCGGAGACGGGCGAAACGCCCCAGGCCCAGGTCACCCTGTCGGTGGGTGGCGCGGAACATCAGGCCAATTCGAGCGGATCGGGTCCGGTGGACGCGGCCTTCAAGGCCATCGAATCGGTCGCCCGCAGCGGGACAGAGCTCCTGCTCTATTCGGTCAACGCCATCACCACCGGCACCGATGCCCAGGGCGAGGTCACGGTCCGCCTGGCCCGCGACGGCAAGGTCGTCAATGGCCAGGGCGCAGACACCGACATCATCGTGGCCTCGGCCAAGGCCTACCTCAACGCCCTGAACAAGCTTCACGGCAAGTTCGAGAAGGTGAACCCCCAGGTCGGGCCGTGAGCCCACAGGTTCGCCGGACCGGCGCGCTCGACGCGATGCCGGTCAGCGAGCTGGTCCAGCTGCCCATCGACTGGATGCGCGGCAAGGACGCGCGCTTCATCGCGCTCGTCGCCAGCCTGGCGGGCGGATCGGACATTCGCGAGCCGGTCCGCGTGCTGGTCTGTGGATGCGGCCAGACTTACCTGCTCGACGACGGCGGTCACCGCATCAGCGCGGCCTTCGACCACTTCAAGCGCACCGGGGAGGACCTGCGGCTGCCGGTCGAGCGGCTGGTGGCCGACTTCCCCTGATCGGCCCGGCGCGTCCCGCGTCAGGTCATCCGCGAGGGCGCGCTGTTGCGCGCATACAGGACCACGCAGACGAACAGCAGCCCCGACAGGATAGCCTCGGCCAGCGCCAGCTGCCCCCCCAGCCCCGGGTCACCGGCCCGCACCACGCCTTCGGTCAGGTAGAGCAGGATGAACATGGAGGTCCACTGGTAGGTGTAGCGACGACCGCGCAGGATGCCGAACAGCGGCAGCAGCAGCAGGGCCGCCTTCAGCACCATCCATGAACCGCCCGGTCTGACCGGGGCCAGCCACATCTCCCAGCTGACGCACAGGCCGATCAGCGCCACCAGCAGCGCCGAGGAGAGCATCGACAGTAGCTTCAGCGAGGGCATCAGGACATCCTCGCAACGGTCTCGGCCAGCCGCCGGCCCAGCGCCCGCGCCAGGGCCGACTCGTCGTCGCTGAGGCGCGGATCTCCGTCACGTCCGGCCACGTGGCTCGCCCCGTAGGGTGTGCCGCCCGAGCGCGTGGCGGACAAGGCCGGCTCCGTATAGGGCAGGCCCAGCAGCAACATGCCGTGGTGGAGCAGCGGCAGCATCATCGACAGCAGCGTGCTCTCCTGGCCCCCGTGCAGGCTGGCCGTGGAGGTGAACACGCAGGCCGGTTTCCCGGCCAGCACCCCCGACTGCCACGCGGCCGCCGTCCCATCGATGAAGTACTTCATCGGCGCAGCCATGTTGCCGAAACGCGTCGGACTGCCCAGGGCCAGTCCCGCGCACTCCTCGAGGTCACGCAGTTCGACGTAGGGGGGACCGTCTGCCGGCACCGCGTCGTCGACCGCCTCGCAAGTGGTCGACACCCGGGGGACCGTGCGTACCCGCGCGGACATGCCGCTCACCGAGTCGATGCCGATGGCAAGTTGCTCGGCCAGCGCGGCAACCGATCCGCGGTGGCTGTAGTAGAGGACGAGGATTTCCTGCATGGTCGGGCGGCTTGGATAGAATCGCGGATTATAGCCACTGCCGGTCTTCGTCCATGTCACCACCCGGGCTCGACTCGGGCCTGCCCGCCTACCTGCGCGCCTTCGGCCTCAAGTTCCGCGATCGGCTGATCGAATCCCGCTGCCCCCAGGTGGCCGCCAGCCTTGCGTTCACGACCCTGCTGGCCCTCGTCCCGCTGCTGACCGTCGGGCTGATCCTGTTCGCCAGCCTGCCCGGCTTTGCGAACATCGCCGAGTCGCTGCAGACCTTCCTGATGCAGAACCTGCTGCCGGCCACTGCCGGCAAGATCATTGCCACCTACGCGGTGCAGTTCACCCAGAAGGCCACGAACCTGACGCTGATCGGAACCAGCATCGTGATCGTGACCGCCGTGATGCTGGTCCTCACCATCGACAAGGCCTTCAACCAGATCTGGGCGGTCGCCCACCGCCGCCCGCTCCTCGCGCGCCTGTCCATGTACTGGGTCGGGCTGACCATCGGGCCCATGGTGCTGGCGGTCGCCGTCGCCCTGCTGGGACAGATCGCCAGTCTCTCGCTCGGCCTGATCGGAAAATCGGACCCCTGGTTCCACACCGCCCTGGCCCGGGGCACGGCCGTGGGTGTCCTTGCGGCCTTGTTCACCCTGCTCTACATGGCCCTGCCCAACCGCCCGGTCAAGCTGCGCCACGCGCTCGCCGGCGGCCTGCTCGCCGCCGCGCTGCTGTCGCTCCTGCAACGGCTGTTCGCCATCTACCTGGCCCAGTTCCCGACCTACACCCTGATCTACGGGACCTTCGCCGCCCTGCCCACCTTCCTGCTGTGGCTCTACCTGTCGTGGCTGGTGGTACTGGTCTGCGCCGTGGCCGTCGCCGTCCTGCCGGAAACCTCCCTGCGAGGCGTCGTGCGCCAGCCCTTCGCCGGCGAGCACATCCTGGGCGCGCTGCAATTGCTCGATTGCCTCGACGACGCCCAGCGTTCGGGACGGACACCGGAAATCGAGGCCCTGGCGAAAACCTCCGGACTGGGACTGGCGCGCACGGCCGATCTCCTCGAGTCCATGCTGCGGGCCGGCTGGGTCGCAAACGCAGACAGCGGCGGCTGGTTGCTGACGATCCGCTGCGATGCACTGCCCCTGGGCGAACTGCTGCGCAAGCTGGCCCTGTCGCCGGCCGGACTCTCCGCCACCGGCGATCCGATCGCCCTGGCGCTCGCCGAGCGGCTCGGTCGCCTGCAGGGACCGATGGAAGACTCGGTGGCCGACATGCTGGCCGAGGCGCGGCGCGCCAAGGGCCATCAGATCGGGTAGGGATCCACCTCGAACTGGAACAGTTCGATCGCCTCGGTCTGCATGTCGAGACTCAGCAGGCGCCCCTGGGCCACGTAGAGTCGCTCCCCTTCGTGCATCAGCATGAATCGCCGCGCGGCATAGGTGCCTGCCGGCGCGAGCACGGCCTGGTGCCGGCGCACCGCCTCCAGCGGCGGCAGCACCAGCGCCCGGACGGGCGATTTGGATGAGGGGCCGTTGCGGAAGGCCACGCGGACCGGAATGGCCGCCTGCGCAACCAGTTGCAGGCCCAGCTCGACCTGCTCGGGCTGCTCGCTGCGAATCCAGCGCACCACGCAGACCGACCATGGCGCAGCGGGCTCGCGGCGGAGGGCGATGGCCATGCCGGCCGACAGGCTGCCGCCGGTGCCGGCAATGCGCATGATGGCGAAGCCGCTGGGGCTCTCGTTCTGCACCATCCACTCGAGGGGCGGACTCGACGCCCGCTCGCCACGCACCAGACGCTCCCATACATGATCCAGGCCGCAGCACACCTGCACCGAATACTCGCTGCGTCGCCGGGGCTGGGAGCGACGAGGCGGCATGGCCCAGCGCTCGCGCAAGCGGCGCAGCAGGGCCTCGTCGGATGACACGACCTCGCGCTCGCTGCCCCCGTCATCGGACGGATCGCCGGAGGCGCCCGCCAGCTTCTGGATACGCTCGCTGACGGCACGCGCCAATGACGCGGCCGAGAAGTAAACGAGATCGTCGAGCGGAGGCGGGTCGCGCCGCACGATGGCCACCGGCGGCGCGTCCTGGGCCACGTCGACCCAGAACCAGCCCTGTCCGGGAATGGCCCCATGACCATTGACGAGATCACCGGCACTGGCGAGCGCACTGACCAGCCCGAACACCTGGATCAGTTCCGACGCGGCAAAGCTCTCGGGCTGGATGGTCGACAGGGCCAGCAGGCGCTTGTAGGTTTCGATCGCATTGCCGGCCCCCTCCGCACGCGCTTTCAGGTAGAGCCCATGCGCCGCCAGCCAGAAACCCTGGGGCGGGATGATGCCGGAGACGCAGCAGGTCTCGAATGCATCGGCCAGCAGCGCCAGCCCCTCGTCAAGCACCTCCGGGTTGCCGCGGAAGCCGTACAGATACGGCGAGCGCATCTCCTGCGCGATGCGCATGTGGTGCTGGGCACACGCGGTCTGGGCGTCGACCATTTCACGGGCCTGCGCATAGCAGTTGCGCGGCAAGGGGAGCTGCGCCCGCACCACGCGGGCGCGCATCGGCAGGGCGAGCTCGACCAGGCGCCGGCCGATACCGGCCAGGTCACCCGCGTCACTCTCGCCAGTCCCGAACCGGGCCACCCGCGCGCGCAGGCGGACAACCTCTGCGAGTTCCGGGTCCAACGCCGGTTCGGTGACGATCTCCGCCAACTCCGGACTTTCCGCCATCGAGCGCCATCCAATCCATGAATTCCGCCAACAGTAGCTTGTATACCATTCGCTCGTCACGTGCCAAGTACGGCAAGTGATGGGCCACGAAGCGCTTGCCCGCACATGGCGATTCACGTATATTGGCGCGTTTTTCCAGAAACCCGATTCAGGATTTTTCCATGGTCGTCATCCGCCTTGCCCGTAGCGGCGCCAAGAAGCGCCCCTTCTACAACATCGTCGCCGCCGACTCGCGCAATCGCCGCGACGGCCGCTTCATCGAGCGCGTGGGTTTCTACAACCCGATGGCTTCCGGTGGCGAGCAAACCCTGTCCGTCAATGTCGAGCGCCTGAACCACTGGACCTCCAACGGCGCGCAGATGTCCGACGCCGTGCAGCGCCTGGTCAAGACCGCCGCCAAGGCTGCCTGACCGGCATGGTGGTGCTGGGGCGAATCACCGCCCCGTTTGGCATTCAGGGGTGGGTCAAGATCCACCCCTTCGGCGACGACCCCCTCGCCTGGCGGCGCATGAAGCACTGGTGGGTCAGTCCCGATGACACGCTGGACGATTCGGCGTGGCGACAGCTTCACCTGAAGGCCTGTCGATTGCACGGAGGCACGCTGGTTGCGCGATTCGAAGAGATCGCCGACCGGAGCGCCGCGGAGCAACTCGGCAAGCTGTTCATCGGCGCACCGCGGGACGCGATGCCCGAACCAGGCGAAGACGAGTATTACTGGGGTGACCTGATCGGCCTGGCGGTCGAGAACCGGAGCGGCGTGCAGCTGGGCACGGTATCCGGCCTGATCGAGACGGGTGCCCACGATGTATTGCAGGTCCGGGACAACACGGACGGCACGGAGCGACTGATTCCGTTCGTGGAGGCCTACGTCGGTGAAGTTGACCTGACGGCCCGCCGGATTCTGGTGGATTGGGAACTGGATTGGTAACAACCGAGGGACCGCGCCGTTACGACGCGATCACGCTGTTTCCGGAGATGTTCGCGGCCCTGACGGGCAGCGGCATCACCCGCAGGGCCTCGGAGCGGGGGCTGTACCGGCTGTCGTGCTGGAACCCCCGCGACTTTGCGACCGACAACTATCGGACGGTCGATGACCGCCCGTACGGCGGGGGCCCGGGCATGGTGATGCTGGCCGAGCCCCTCGAGCGCGCAATCGGCGCCGCCAAGGCTGCACAAGCGGCCGCCACCGGGCATGCCGGACGGGTCATCTACCTGTCGCCGCAGGGTGCGCCCCTGACGCACGGCAAGGTGATGGCGCTGGCCGAGGCACCGGCCCTGGTGTTGTTGTGCGGCCGCTACGAAGGGATCGATCAGCGTCTGATCGATCGCTGCGTAGATGAAGAGATTTCCCTTGGCGACTTCGTGTTGTCGGGGGGTGAGTTGCCCGCCATGGTGCTGCTCGACGCCATCGTGCGTCAGTTGCCCGGGGCATTGAACGATGCTGATTCGGCGATCGAGGATTCGTTCGTCGATGGCTTGCTCGACTGCCCGCACTACACGCGGCCGGAAGAGTACGAAGGAAGTCGGGTACCGGCGGTCTTGCTGTCCGGTAACCATGCCGAGATCCGCCGCTGGCGAAGGGCCCGGTCGCTCGCACTGACGCGCGAGCGGAGGCCCGACCTGCTGGTGGATCGGCAGTTCGGCAAAGAGGACCAGCGCCTGCTCGAGTCTCTCGTGCAGGAACGGGATGCTCCGGACACATGAGGCGGAGCGGCATACAAACGGCGGCATCAGGTGGCGACCTGCTCTGCCCCAAGGCCAACGGCCACAGACAGGAGTAACGACGCAATGAATCTGATTGAACAACTCGAGCAGGAAGAGATGGCCCGCGTTTCCGAGGGCAGGACCCTTCCCGATTTCGCACCGGGCGACACCATCGTCGTTCAGGTCAAAGTGGTCGAAGGCAGCCGCGAGCGTCTCCAGGCCTACGAAGGGGTCGTGATTGCCAAGCGCAACCGTGGCCTGAACTCCTCCTTCATCGTCCGGAAGATCTCCTCCGGCGAAGGCGTCGAGCGGACCTTCCAGACCTATTCGCCGCTGGTCGCCAGCGTCGAGGTGAAGCGCCGCGGTGACGTACGCCGTGCCAAGCTGTACTACCTCCGCCAGCGTTCCGGCAAGTCGGCACGTATCAAGGAAAAGCTGGACTACAAGGCGGCCGCTGCCAAGAAGGCCGCGCAGCAGGGCCAGTAAGTTCCTGGGCCCCGGCTGGGGCCGATGCGAACAGGAAGGGGCGCCCACCGGCGCCCCTTTTTCATGCCCGTGGTGCCAGCGACCGGGGCCTCAGCGCCGCTCGAACCACCACAGCATGGTGCCGGCCGCACACAGGAACAACAGGCTCGGGGTCAGCGCCGCCACGACCGGCGGCCAGGCATTGATGACCCCGAGATTCGAAAACAGCCCGTTGAGCAGATGGAAGGTCACGCCCAGCATGACGCCAAGGAAGACCTTCAGGCTGACCCCGCCCATGCGGTCGTGGGTATAGGCGAACGGCAGCGCCAAGGCGAGCATCACGAGCGCGGCCAGCGGGTAGGCCAGCTTCTTCCACAGGGCGATCTCGTAGCGCTCGGATTTCTGGCCGTTGTCGCGCAGATGCGCCACGTACTTGAACAGGGTCCGAACCGACATCCGCTCCGGCACGACCATCAGCACACTCAGGACCTCGGGCGTCAGCTCGGACTCCCAGTAGATTTCATCGAATGCATCGACGGCCGTCGATTCGCCCAGGAAGCGCGTGCGGGAGACCTCGGTCAATCGCCAGCCCTTGCTGCCCGCATAGGCCCCATGCCGCGCTTCCGAAATCGCCACCAGGGCGTACTGGTCGTCGAATTCATAGAGCCGCACGTGTTCCAGGCTGCGGTCGGGCCGGAGGATCCCGACATTGACGAACAGCCGCCCGTCCCGCACCCACAGGCCGCTCGACAGGTCCTGGGAGACGCTCGATTGAGTGGCCACCAGGCGCCATTGCTGCGCGGCCCGCTCGGCAGGCGGCGCGATGAACTCACCAAACACGAAGGTCAGGATCACGAACACTGAGCCGATGCTGCCCAGCAGCGTCAGGGCGCGCGCCGTGGACAGGCCCGAGGCCCGCATCACGGTGATCTCGGAATTGCGGGCGAGGTTGGTCAGGGCATAGAGGGACCCGATCAGCACCGCGATCGGCATCAGCTCATAGACGCGACCGGGCAGGATGAGGGCCACGTAAACCATCGCATGGTAGAGCTCGTACCCATCGCGACCGACCGAGTCGAGCTCGTTGAGCAGGTCGAAGAACGCGAACAGCCCGAGGAAGGCCAGCAGGACCCCGAAGGTCGCCACGTAGATCTGCTTCGCCAGGTAGCGGGTCAGGACGTTCACGAGGCCCGGCTCCGCCAGATCCGCAGCAGCGATAGTCGGCGCCCGAAGAGCACCAGGAGCAGGACCACCATCGCCGCGTGGGGCGCCCACAGGCCGGTCGCGAAGCCGATCTTTCCGGCCTTGATCCAGGCCTGGCAGATGGACAGGGTATTGGTGTAGATCAGATACACGAGGATCGCCGCGATCAGGTTGTTGGTGCGACCGGCCCGCGGATTGACAAAACTCATGGGGATCGCGAGCAGGGCCAGCAGCAGCGCGGCCACCGGGGTCCCGATCCGGGCGGCCAGCTCGCTGTGATAGGCCGGCAAGGGCTCCGACATCAGCTGCGCGACACTGAGCATGCGCGGCTTCTGGGGGAGTTCGGCGGTCTCGGGGCTGCGGATGCGCACGGCGTAGCTTTCGAACTCCATGACCCGGTAGTCGGGCGTGCCCGGCTTCCCTTCGTAGCGCCGCCCCTTCTCGAGGACCACGAATCGCGCGCCATCACCGTCGGTCCGCAGGAAGCCCTCCTTGGACACCATGACGCCCAGGCGACCATGCTGCATGGTGCTGACAAAGACGTTCTTGACCCGCCCGTCCTCGCCCGCGCCGGTCTCCACGAAGAAGACCCGCTGCCCGCCGGCCGACTCCCGGAACACGCCCGGCGCGACCCGCGCCGCATCGTCGCGATTGTTGGAGCGCTCGCGGAATTCGACGGTCTTGAGCTGGGCCCACGGGGCGACCACCAGCGTGGTCCCGGCAATCACCACCACCAGCGGCAGCGCAAAGCGCATGACGGGCCGAACCCAGGCAGTCAGGGGCAGCCCGGACGCGAACCACACGACCATTTCAGAGTCGCGATAGCTGCGCGACAGGGTGGTCAGGACCGCAATGAAGAGCGTGAGGGTAAGCACGATCGGCAACTGGGCGATCGAGCCGAAGCCGATCATCGCCAGCACCACGTCCGAGGCCAGACGCCCCCCCGCCGCCTGGCCCAGCAGGCGAATCAGCACGGTGGAGATCAGGATCGCGAACAGGGCGACAAACACGCCGGCGGCGGTATGGGCGAATTCGCGCTGAGCGGCGCGCAGGAAGATCATCGCGCGAGTCTGGATTTGGGCGGTCGGGGGGCTGATTTTGACGCCATCTGATCATCCGTCCATAATCGTCGGAGCTTGATTTGGCGCGTATTTCCAAGGAGCAGCGAGTGGAATTTACCATAAAGACCGGTGGCCCCGAGAAGCAGAAGACGGCCTGCCTGGCGATCGGCGTTCGGGCGGGCAAGCAGCTCGGCGGGGCCTTCGATGCCCTCGACGCGGCGAGCGACGGCGCGCTCGGCAAGATCCTGTCGCGGGGCGACCTGGACGACAAGGCCGGCGCCACGCTGATGCTCCATGGGCCGGCCGGTCTGCCCTGCGAGCGTCTGCTGCTGGTCAGCCTCGGCGAGTCCGACCCGGTACCCGAAAAGGCCTGGCGCGACGCGCTGGCGGCGGTGGCGCGGGTGGCGGCTTCCGCGGGCTTCAAGGATCTCACGGTGGATCTCGCCGACGCGGCCGTCGCCGACCGGGACCTGACCTGGCGGCTGCGCCAGCTGGGCCGCCAGTTCGAGGCGGCCACCTACCGCTTCGACGCCCCGCGGGCCAAGAAGGACGACAAGGCCGACAAGGGCGTCGCCCAATTGCGCGTGCTGCTGGCCAGGCGCCCCGCAGACACCGACAAGGCCGCCCTCGCACAGGGCGTCGCCACCGCGGAGGGCATGGCCCTGACCCGCGACCTGGGCAACCTGCCGGGCAATGTGTGCACCCCCACCTACCTGGCCGATGCGGCCAGGAAGCTCGGCAAGGACATGAAGCTGAAGGTCGAGGTCCTCGACCAGGCGCAGATGGAAAAGCTCGGCATGGGCTCCCTGCTGTCGGTGGCCAAGGGCTCGATCGAGCCGCCCAAGCTGATCGTCATGCACTACAAGGGCGGCAAGGCCAAGGACAAGCCGGTGGTGCTGGTGGGCAAGGGCATCACCTTCGACACCGGCGGCATCTCGCTGAAGCCCGGTGCCGAAATGGACGAGATGAAGTACGACA
>JAGRFX010000150.1 GCA_020445805.1 Rhodocyclaceae bacterium | reverse complement strand
CTTCGATCACGACCCCAAGGCGATCCGGCTCGACTTCCTGCTGCGCGAGATGGGCCAACTGCTCAGCGTCGACCAGCGGCTTCAGATCGTTCGCGACCTGGCCGAGACGCTGAAATACGCCCACCAGAAGCGCCTGTACCACCGTGCCCTGTGCCCGCAAAGCGTCCTGGTTCAGGATGTCGCGGGCGCGACGCCGCGACCGCGCATCATGAACTGGCAGACGGGCACGCGCGAAGGCACGCAAAACACCGACACCGTCGATCCAGCGCGCCGCACGGTCGGTGGCACCATGCACGTCGAGGAGTACGTCGAGGACCCCGGCCTGGTGTACCTTGCCCCGGAAACCTCGCAAGCCGAAGCGCAGCACGGCCCCAGCCTGGATGTCTTTAGCCTCGGCGCGATCACCTATCACGTCTTCTCCGGCCTGCCGCCGGCAAGCTCAGTCCTTGATCTCGCCGATAAGCTGCGTATCGGGCAAGGCCTGCGTCTGTCAGATGTGCTGGACGGCTGCGGCAAACAGCTGCAGGACCTCATCCAGTACAGCACCAATCCCGATGTGATGGGCCGCTACGGCACCATCGATGAATTCCTGCAAGACCTCGATACGGTGGTCGATGAACTGACGACCCCGGAACCGGAAGCCACTGTCGATCCGGCGGAAGCCCGCCCCGACGAGCGTATCGAAGGCGGGTTCACCGTCATACGCAAGATGGGCAGGGGCTCATCGGCTGACGTACTGCTGGTCCGCCAGGGCGACAGCGGCGACGAGATGGTGTTGAAGGTTGCCCTCGACGCCAGCCTAAATGACCGCATTGCCGCCGAGGGCGAAGCGCTCTCGAAACTCCGGCACCCGAACATCGTCGAGTGGCAGCGCACGCTCACGGTCAATGGTCGCACCGCGCTGCTGATGCGCAAGGCCGGCGAAAAGACGCTGGCCGACCGTATCCGCGAAGAAGCCCGCCTGTCGCTCGACCTCCTGCAGCGCTTCGGCGAGGAACTGATCCAGGCGGTCGACTACCTCGATCAGCAAGGCGTCGCCCACCGCGACATTAAGCCCGACAACATCGGCATGTCGCAGGCCGGCACCCGCGGCAAGCTGCAACTGGTGCTGTTCGATTTCTCGCTCACCCGTAGCTCGGCCGAAAACATTTCAGCTGGCACGCACCCCTATCTCGACCCCTTCCTGTCGCTGCGCAAACCTGTCCGCTGGGATCTGCAAGCCGAGCGTTTTGCGCTCGCCGTCACGCTCCACGAAATGGTCACGGGCATAACGCCGCGCTGGGGCGACGGCAAGACGCAGCCTTCGATGCTCGATTGCGAAGCCACGCTGGCCACCGAGCGCTTCGACCCCTTGCTGCGCGACGGTTTCACTGCCTTCTTCGCCAAAGGGCTAAACCGCAACCCCCTTAAGCGCTTCGACAACGCCGAAGAGATGCTGCGCGATTGGCGTCGGATTTTCGAAGCCGGCGCCGCGGCGAGCCAGCAGTCGGCCGACCCGTTCGAAGCTGTCGCGCGCCTGGCCACCGCCAGCACCAACATGGCTGAGCTGGGCTATAGCATCGAAGCGCAGAACGTGCTTGAAGCGATGGCCATCCACAATGCGCGGGAATTGCTGGCCGTCGATCGCGTGCGATTCCGCTACCTGCGCGGCGTCGGCGATCGCATTCGCAAGGAAATCCGCCTCAAGGCCAAAGCCCTGGCCGCCATCCGGCCCGACCTCGTGCAAGGTCGCCCGACGCTGCATGAGGCCGACGACGATTCGGCATCGGCCGGCGCCATCAGTGTCAACGAGTTGGCGGCGCAGTTGCTGCCACGTCGGCCGGCGGGCGATGACCGTCCCGAAGAGACCGCACTGGCCATCTACCTTGGTCTGGAAGAGGTCGAAGGCTCGACGCTATGGACGCCGCTTGGCGTTGCCGCCAACGCACTTGCTATCGATCGCAATGATGTTTCCGCCGCCTTGCTGAAAGCCCGTGAGCGTTGGCTGAAGACTCCGCAGCTCACCGAGTTGCGCAATCACTTCGAAAGCCTGCTCTCCACGCAGGGCGGCGTGATGACTGTACCCGAACTGGCGTCGGCATTGCTCGCCATGCGCGGCTGCGCATCTCAAGACGATGCCGAGCGAATGCGTCTGGCGACCGCCGTCGTCCGTGCTTGCTGCGAGGCTGAAGTCCACCTGGAGCGTCTGCGTTTTCAGGAATTCGAGCACCGCCCCTTGCCGCTGATCGCCGTTTCCGCTGAGTTGGCCGAATACGCCCGTCGGTTGGGGGCGTCGGCGGATGCCTGCGCGCAAGCGGAACCTTTGCTGACGCCGCAGCGGGCCCTCGAAACGCTGGAGTCGGTACCTGCCCCCCAGGCCAACCCGGCGCTCTCGGCACAACGTCTGCTGCGCCTGGCCACAGCCTCCTCGCAGCGGGCGGCGCTGTCCAGCCGGCAGGAAATCTATCCGCGGGGCATGGCTGCCTCGTTGGCGCTACGCCAATCGCTCGGCGCGCTGATGGGGGTGCGTTTCCTCAAGCTGAAGGACGTGCAGGACCGGGTCGCCGGCCGCTACCCCGAAGCGCAACCGCTGCCACGACGCCCGCTGCTCGACACGCTGCTGTCTGATGTCGGCGCGCTGCTGGTCTGGCGTGACGATGCGCCGGCTGGTCCGGGGTACGTGCCCTCGACGCAGGCGCTCGGTCCGTCGGCCGGCAGCACCACCCAATACTCGCGCGCCGCCACGGGGATGGAGCGGGGCGTGTCAGTCCATGACACGAGCACCGACGAGGCATCCGCCCCGGCGATCGAGGCACAGAAGCTGGAAGATCGTCTCGCCTATGCCCACAAAGCCGGCGGCTTTCTCGTCCTGACCGTCGAGCCCCGTCTCGCGCACCATGTCGAAGCCGAGTTGCTGCGCCGCTTCGGCCGCCAGCGTGTGAGCTTCGATACCCTCATGCTCAAGGCCATGCGCCAGCAGGCCGATGCGATGAAGGTCAACTGGAACGTTGTGCTCATGGCCGACGGCGCTGCACCAACCAGCACCGACTGGGGCCGGCTGATGCGCCTTGTGCACAAGGCGCTTCCGCAAGTGAAGCAAGCGCTGCTCGACGCTGCCGCCCCGGTGCTGCTGGTCAATTCGGGCCTGATCGCCCGTTACGGCCTGATGCCGCTGATCGACGACCTGCGCGACGAGGTCGGCCGGCCGGGCAAGCTCGGCAGCCTGTGGATGCTGCTGCCGATGGCGGCCACCGGACTGCCCACGGTTGACGACGTGCCGGTCCCTGTCATCACGTCGACACAGTGGGCGAACGTTCCGGTCGCCTGGGCCAAGAACCTGCACCGCGCAGCCTCCGCGGTTTGAACGCAGAAATTGCACACGAACTGAAGATCACCAATGATTGATGCCAAAGTCCTGCTCGCTGACCTGACCCGCCTGCTCAAGCGGCTCGAAGACGACCTGCGCGAGCGTGCCCTGAGCCCTTCGAGCGAGGTGCCAGAAATAGGCGCTCAGCTCCAGGCCGAATGGCAGGCGGCGCGGGATGCCGCGCGCACGGCAGAGACTTTCGAATCCTGGGCCGAGCAGGTCATCACCCAGTCCGGTGTGCACTGGCTGCTGAGCTGCGTTTTTCTGCGCTTTATCGAAGACAACGGATTGGTCGATCGGCCCTGGATCAGCGGCACTCCTCAGTCAGGTCGGTTGGCCTTGGCTCGTGATCGGCATGACGCCTACTTCCGCGAACATCCGCACCAGAACGACCGCGACTACCTGATCGCGTGTTTCCGCGAGGCGGGCGCCTTGCCAGGGCTCCACACCTTCTTCGACGAGGCGCACAACCCGGTATTTCGCCTGGGCATTAGCGGTGATGCCGCGATGGCGGTGATGCAGTTCTGGCAGGAGGTCGCCGCCGATTCCGGAGCCCTAATTCGCGATTTTACCGACACGTCCTGGAACACGCGATTCCTCGGCGACCTCTACCAGGACCTGAGCGAGGCCACGCGCAAACGCTACGCGCTACTCCAGACCCCCGAGTTCGTCGAGGAGTTCATTCTCGACCGGACGCTGACGCCGGCCATTAGGGAGTTCGGCTATCGCGAAGTGCGGATGATCGATCCCACCTGCGGGTCGGGGCACTTCCTGCTGGGTGGCTTCCATCGCCTGGTCGAGGAGTGGTCGATCAACGAGCCCGGACGTAATCGGCGGGACATCGCGCAGAAGGCATTGGACGCCGTCGCCGGCGTTGACCTGAACCCGTTCGCGGTGGCCATCGCACGATTCCGCCTGCTGTTGGCCGCATTGCAGGTCAGCGATGTGCACCGAATGGCCGAGGCGCTGGACTTCAAGATTCACGTCGCAATTGGTGACAGCCTGCTGCATGGCAGACGCTTCGGTCTGACGGCCACCGACGACATGTTCCAGAGCGCCGGGCACTTCGCTGACACAGGTCTGGCACACGCCTACGCCAGCGAAGACCTGGCCGAGGTGCAGGCCATCCTGGGTCGGCAGTACCACGCGGTGGTCGGTAACCCGCCCTATATCGTCGTCAAAGACGCCGCGTTGAATGCGGCCTATCGCAAGCATTACGCCAGTTGTCACATGAAGTATTCGCTCGGCGCGCCGTTCACCGAACGTTTCTTCGAACTGGCGTTGACCGGGCGCGAGGGCCAGTCGGCCGGCTTCGTCGGGCTGATCACCGCCAACTCGTTCATGAAACGCGAGTTCGGCAGCAAGCTGATCGAGCAGGTGCTGCCGCGGCTGGACCTGAGCCATGTGGTCGACACCTCGGGCGCCTACATCCCCGGTCACGGCACGCCGACGGTCATCCTGTTCGGCCGGCACCGTGCGCCGGTGGGCGACGGCGTACGAACGGTGATGGGCATCAAGGGCGAGCCCAGCACGCCGGACGATCCGGCGCAGGGGCTGGTGTGGGCGGCCATTGTCGGGCAGATCGACCGCGCGGGTTCGGAGAGCGAGTTCGTCAGTACCGCTGACACGCCGCGGGCGACGTTTGCCAAACATCCCTGGAGCATAGGGGGCGGTGGCGCAGCCGAACTCACGGAAGCAATCGAGGAGCACGCAACTTCGAGGCTTAACTCCTTCATCGCCTCGGCCGGCTTTATGGCGATCACTGGAGAGGATGAGGCTTTCCTAACTCCAACGCATCTGGTGCCAAGGCTCGAAGTTCCGGTACGAGACTTCGCCCTTGGCGATGAAGTGCGCGACTGGAGTCTGAGTTCTCAAGGGCAGGTCATCTTTCCGTACATCAAAGTCGGGAGCAGCTTCGAAGCACCCGAAACTGAGCCCGGGGCTGCCTACGACCAGCTCTCTTGGCGCAATCGCAGCTACTTGCGTTCAAGAGTGATGTTCGGAAAGACCGCTGAGCAGCATGGCTTCCGCTGGGATCAGTACATGCAGTTCATCAAGGAGCGCGTGGACTCAGATTTCTTGATCGCGTTCGCCGAAGTCGCCACCCACAACCACTTCGTCCTCGACCGCGGCGGCAAGGTCTTCAAGCAGACGGCGCCGGTGATCAAGTTGCCCACCGGTGCCAGCGAGGACGAACACCTAGGGTTGCTCGGATTGCTCAACTCGTCGGTGGCGTGTTTCTGGTTGAAGCAGGTGAGTCACCAGAAGCAGATGATGGGCGGCGACGGAATCCGCATCTCTGAGAAGTCGAAGGTGCCGTACCAGTTCGCGAGCACTCGAGTTCAAGAGCTTCCGCTGCCCGCCGGGTGGGAGAACCACGCACTCAAGCCGCGTCTGACCGAACTGGCGCGAGAGGCTGACAGTCTCGCAGGGGCAATCGCAGAGCCGAGCGCCGCTCAAGTGCTCGCAGATGGGCTTGCTCGGGGCATTGACATACGAGGCGCTTGGCAGCAAGCGCTGGACCGCCGGCGCGCCGCGCGCTCTCGCGCCATCCTCGTTCAGGAGGAGATCGACTTCACCTGTTACGCGATGTACGGGCTTGCGGAGCAAGAGAACCTTCGTTCTGAAGACCTTGGCTGGGCGGTCGAGGTCGAGGCTGGGGATCGCCCGTTCTGCATCGCCAGTCAGCGCAACGTCGACGGATTCGATGTCCCGGCCGAGATTCCCCCGAATTGGCCTAGTGATATGAGAAGCCTATGGACGCGGCGCATTCAGGCACTGAAGGGCATTGAGGCCCTGCGCGTCATCGAAGAGCCGCACTACAAGAGGCGGTGGATTGGCCGCCAAGGGCTGTTCAACCACGGCGCGCGTGCGGACGAGTTCAAAGGAGCGGCACGCGACTGGCTACTGACCCGGCTGGAGTCGCCTCGCTACTGGCCGCGCCTGGACGGATCTGCCAGCGACGCCACCCCGCAGCTGATGTCCAGCGCTCGCCTGGCCGACGCCGCCGGCCGCGACGCCGAGTTCATGCAGGTCGCCGCGCTATATGCCGGCCATGCCGACTTCGACCTGAACCAGCTCGTCGCCAACCTCGTCACTGCCGAGTCCGTGCCCTTTCTGCCCGTACTGCGCTACACCGACACGGGCCTGCGCAAGCGCGATCAGTGGGAAGACACCTGGGCCTTGCAACGGCGCGAAGATGCCGGCGAAGACGTCGGCAAGATTTCGGTGCCGCCCAAGTACCAAAGCAAGGATTTCCTGAAGGCCGACTTCTGGCGCCTGCGCGGTGGCCTCGACGTGCCCAAGGAGCGCTGGATCAGCTACCCCGGCTGTGAGCGCGGCGCCGACGGCAGTCTCGTCATTGCCTGGTCCGGTTGGGACCACCTCCAGCAAGCCACCGCTTTGGCCGCCTACTTCATCGACATGAAGGAACGCGAGGGCTGGAGCCGCGAACGCTTGCAGCCCTTGCTCGCCGGCTTGCTGGAACTAGTGCCCTGGCTCAAGCAGTGGCACAACGAAATGAACCCCGATTTCGGGGCGCGCATGGGCGACTACTACGAGAGCTTCGTCACCGACGAAGCGCGAGCACTGCAATTCACCCTCGATGAGCTTCGTGCCTGGAAGCCGGCAGCAACCGCCGTCAAGCGCGGACGCAAGAAATCGGCATGAACGAGACGACGCAACAGGCACGACGCCAGACTCAGGGAGGACAACAACCATGACACTGATCAGAGAACTGATCGCCATCCCGGAGCAGGTGCATCAGGGTGATTTCGTCCTGAAGCTCGCCGATGGCGTGGCCCATGCAGACGCGACGCTGCGCGACTACGTCGTCACGCCGCAGCTCAATGCCTGCTTCAACGACGCGCTGACCTTCATCAAGCAGTCAGTCCAGGGCGGCACCAGCAAGGCAGCCTATCTCCATGGCAGTTTCGGCTCCGGCAAAAGCCACTTCATGGCGGTGCTCAACCTGCTGCTCGACAACAACGTGTCGGCGCGTTCGATGCCCGAACTAGCCAACGTCGTTGCCCAGCACAATGGCTGGACGCAGGACCGCAAGTTCCTGCTCGTGCCGTATCACATGATCGGTGCGCGCAGCATGGAGTCGGCGATCCTCGGTGGCTACGCCGAGTTCGTGCGCAAACGGCATCCCGACGCGCCGATCCCGGGCTTCTATCTGTCGGAGCGCCTGTTCGAAGATGCGGTGCGCATGCGCAATCGCATCGGCGACGAGGCCTTCTTCCGTGACTTGAACGCGGGTTCGGACGCTGGCGAAGGTAATGACAGCGGCTGGGGCGAACTGAGCGGCGGCTGGGATGCCGCGAGCTTCGAAGCCGCGATGCTCGAGCCGCCGAGCGGCGACGACCGCGTGCGCCTGGTCGGCGACCTGATCAGCCGCTACTTCACGGCGATTGCCGACGTGGCCGAGAGCCGCGGCGAGGCCTTCGTGCCGCTCGACGATGGCCTCAGCATCATGAGCCGCCACGCCAAGGCGCTCGGCTACGACGCGGTGATCCTGTTCCTCGACGAGCTGATACTTTGGCTGGCCAGTCGGGCGGCTGACGTGAGCTTCGTCAGCAGCGAGGGCACCAAGCTCGTCAAGCTGGTGGAAGCCGGCAACGCCGATCGCCCGATTCCGCTGGTCAGCTTTGTCGCGAGGCAGCGCGACCTGCGCGAACTGGTGGGCGAGAACCTGGCCGGGTCGCTGCAATTGCAGTTCAGCGACGTGCTGCGCCACTGGGAGGCGCGCTTCCATCGCATCACGCTCGAGGACCGCAACCTGCCGGCGATCGCCGAGAAACGGGTGCTCCGGCCGACTTCCGAAGCGGCCCGGCAGACGCTGGGTAACGCCTTCGATGAATTCCAGAAGGTCAGGCCCGAGGTCTGGAACACGCTGCTGACCGAGACTGCGGACAAGGAGATGTTCCGCAAGGTGTACCCGTTCAGCCCGGCGCTGGTTCAGACCCTGATCGCTGTATCGGCAGCTTTGCAACGCGAGCGCACGGCCCTGAAGCTTATGCTGCAACTGCTGGTGGATCGGCGTAATGACCTGGAGCTGGGGCAGATAATCCCGGTCGGCGACCTGTTCGATGTGATCGCCGACGGCGACGAGCCGTTCTCGGAGGCGATGCGCATCCACTTCGACAACGCCAAGCGGCTCTACAAGCAGAAGCTGCTGCCGCACCTGGAGCGGCAGCATGGCGTGACCTGGGAAAACATCACCATTGGTGATGCCGACCCGGCCAAGGCCAGAGCGCTGCGCAACGATGCGCGGCTGATCAAGACGCTGCTGCTGAGCGCGCTGGTGCCCGAGGTGGATTCGTTGAAGGCCCTGACGGCGCAACGCCTGGCTGCGCTGAACCACGGCACGATCCGCTCGCCGATCCCGGGCCGCGAAACCCAGGATGTGCTGCGCAAGTGCAAGGAGTGGGCGGCTGACATCGGCGAAATCAAGGTTACCGACGACACCAACTCCCTGATCTCGATCCAGGTCACCGGCGTCGACATCGAGCCCATCGTACGCGGGCCGGCCGCCTCCAGCGACAACCCGGGCAACCGGCGGCGCCGCGTGCGCGAGATGCTATTCGAGCAGCTCGGCGTCACGGATACCAACGATCTGTTTGCCACCTACGCGGTGCTGTGGCGCGGCACGAAGCGTGAGGTCGAGGTGCTGTTCGAGAACGTCCGCGAGATGTCGGACGAAAAGCTGCGTGGGCGCCCGGGCACCTGGACGGTGGTCATCGACTTCCCGTTCGACGACCCGCGGTTCACTCCGGCGGACGACTTGGCTCGTCTGGCGGACTATCGAGGCGACGACACACAGACGCTGGTGTGGATGCCGTCGTTCTTTAGCGCCAAGGCGCAGCATGACCTGGGCCGTCTGGTGGTGCTGGACTACATTCTGACCGGTGAGCGCTTCAACGAGCTGGCCGCCCACTTGGCGCTGGTCGATCGCGGGCCGGCGCAGGCACTGTTGCGCAACCAGCGTGACCAGTTGCAGCAGCGGGTTCGGCAGTATTTGGAGGTGGCCTACGGCATCGCCGGCGACTCGCGCGACGCCGTGGTGAACCCGATGGTGCCCGAAGACCAGTTCCGCTCGCTGGACCAGACGCTGACGCCTCTGCCTCCGGTGGGGGCAAACCTGAAATCGGCCTTCGAGGCTTTGCTCGACCAGCTCTTCAGGCACCTATACCCGGCGCATCCGGTCTTCGATGCCGAGGTGAAGCCTGCCGCGGTGAAGAAGGTGTGGCCGGAACTCGAGCGGGCCATCGCCACCGCCGACGGACGCGCCCCGGTCGGGGATCGTGTAGTGCGGCAACTGATCCGCTCGATCGCGGACCCGGTGCAGCTGGGCAAGACCGGCGAGACGCACTTTGTGCTCGGTGACCATTGGCGTTCGCACTTCCTCCGCGAGCAAGCCAAGGAGAGCGCCGCGATCACGGTCGCCAATCTGCGCAAGTGGATGGACCAGCCGCTGGCGATGGGGCTGCCGACCGAAGCGCAGAACCTGATCATCCTCACCTTCGCCGGGCAGACCAATCGCAGTTTCGTGCGCGGCAATGTCCCCTATATGCCGAGCATCGACCAGATGCCCGACGACCTGGAGCTGCGCGAGCAGACGCTGCCCGAACCCGACGACTGGGAGGCTGCCTGCAAGCGCGCCGCCGCGCTTTTCGGTCTGACCATTCCGACATCGCGCAATGCCGGCAACGTCGCCAAGCTGGTTGAAGAGGTTCAGGCCAAAGTGCGTGAGGCTCGCGAGCCGATCGGCAGTCTGGTCAAGACGTTGAACGAGAAATCCGCCTTGTTCCCGGCCGCGGGCGCGAACCATCGCCTGCAAACGGCACGTTCCGCGTTGGCCTTGCTCGCGGGACTGTTGAGTGCCGAAGGCGCGGCTGTCGTCATAACCCTTGCCGGCGCAACGGTCGAGACATCCGAGGTGGCGATGCGCCAGACCCTGGCCAAGGCACGCGAACTGGATGAAGCGGTTCGCACCGGAGCCTGGGACATTTTCGAGGCGATGAAGGCCCTTACCGATGAGCGGCAAATCGCAGCACAGGCGATCGTCGCCAAGGTGTGCGAGACACTCGCGGCCGACGAGCATGCGATTGGGCTGAAAGCGGCGCTCGATGACCAGCGCATCAAGGCCGTGCGCTTGCTGACCGTGGCACCACCACCGTCGCCAACGCCTCCGGGCCCGGTCACGCCGCCGTTGCTACCGACAGCGCCGACGCCGGTGCCGGCCGGTCGGCCGGCACCCAAGCCGCCGGTGATTGTGCAGGAGTCCGCCGCGGCCGACCTTGAAAGCGTACAGGCGCGGGCGCTGCTCGACGACCTGCA
>JAGRFX010000149.1 GCA_020445805.1 Rhodocyclaceae bacterium | reverse complement strand
TACATGTCGCCCGAGCAGTTCATGGGCCTGTCGGCCGACGCCCGCTCCGATGTCTTCTCGGTCGGCGTGATGCTCTACGAGCTGCTGACCGGCCAGCGTCCGTTCACCGGCTCGATGGAGGCCCTGGCCTACCGGATCTGCCACGAAAACCCGACGCCGGCCTCCCAGGTCCAGCCCAATGTGCCCCGCGCCTTCGAGCGCATCATCGATCGGGCGCTGGCCAAGCGCGCCGAGGAGCGATTCCCGACCGCCGGCGCCTTCCGCGACACCCTGCGGCTCGCCCTCGAGCACGAACTCAACATGCAGGCCGCGGCGACCGTGTCCGAAGAAACCGTCATCCGTACGGTGGGCAAGCTCGACCGGCCCAGCTTCGATCCCTCGCAGCCGACGACCCAGGGCTCCCTCAGCTCGCGCAGCCAGAGCAGCACCCGCACCACGACCCTCGAGCACTCGACCCTGACCAGCGTCGAACGGGAACTGGCGTCGGTGATCGGCCCGGTCGCGAGCGTGCTGGTCAAGCGGGCAGCCAGCAAGGCGACCACCCTCAACGAACTCTACGATGCCCTGGCCCAGAAGCTGCCGGTCGGGCCGGACCGGGACGCTTTCCTGTCCCGCCGCTCGCCGGCCAGCCGGAGTGTCACCGCGACCGGCAGCCAGGCCGTGCTGGCGGAAACACTGGTGGCGTCGGATACGGGCCTCGAGCTGTCCGAGGCCGTGATGGCGGGCGCGGCACGCCTGCTGGCCCGACACATCGGCCCGATTTCGAAGGTGGTGGTCAAGCGGGCGGCCAAGCGGGCCGCCAGCCGGGAGCAGTTTCACGAGTTGCTGGCCACGGAAGTCACGGACACTGCCGATCGCAATGCGCTCCTGGCCGGCCTGCGGGCCCTCGTCTGAGCGGGCAGACAGCGCGCGCTCGACCGGCTGCCGGCCCCCGAGGCAGGCCGTGGTCCCGACCAGCGGCCCTCAGTCCGGAACCGCCCGACCGTTCCCCACGTCGACGATGAACCCCAGCACGTGCCCGGTGGAGCCATCCGGCGTCACGCGAGGATTGGCGTACCACCGCACCTGATCGCCGGATCGACGCGCGAATTCGCCGTGCACGGCCGTGTCCGTGACCGCGAGGGCCGCCCTCAGTGCCGCCAGCGTGGCGTCAGGATCCTCGGCGCCGCGGCTGATGTATTCGAGCAGGCACTCACCGTCGCCGCTCTCCACGACCGACTCGGGCATATCGAAGAGGGCATCCAGCCGCCGGTTGAGCCGGTACAGGCTGCGGTCCTGGTTCAGCACCAGCAGGCCCTGGGGACTGGCCTCGAGAATGGACGAGAGCTCTGTATTGAGCAGCGCCATGGTCGCCTCGAAGGCCCGCTCCATCTGCAGGTCATGCACCACCATCACGACCTGCCGCCCCGAATCGGTGTCGATGCACGAGGTGGACTTGCGCACCGGCAGCAGGGCGCCCGAGTTCATGCGGTATTCGGTCTCGACGCCATTGAGGGGCCGAAAATCACCCCCCGAGATTTCCTGCCAGTAGCTCCAGTCGAGCGGCAGCGTCTCGATCTCGGCGATCGCCATGCCGGCGAGGGCCGCATGGTCGTAGCCGAGCAGTTCCGTGGTCGCGCGATTGGCGGTGACGATGCGGCCGCTGGACACGTCCACCAGCAGGATCGCGTCCGGGACCGCGTCGACGATGGCCCGGTTGAGCATCTGCAGGCGACGGTTGGCGCTGCGCATCTCGAAGACTTCGAACGCTTCGCGAATGTGCGCCCGCAACAGGTCGTCGTCCCAGGGCTTGGTGAGGAACTTGTAGATGGCGCCCTTGTTGATGGCATCGGTGATCGAGTTGAGCTCGGTGTAGCCCGAGAGCACGATCCGCATGGTATCGGGGTAGCGTCGCTTGACCTCGCCCAGGAACTCGGCGCCGCTCATGGTCGGCATCCGCTGGTCGCTGACGATCACGCCGATGGGCGTGGAGGCCAGCAGTTCGAGCCCCTCCTGGCCGCTGCGCGCGGTGTAGATGCAGTACCCGTCGCGACGGAGCAGGCGCTTCATTGCACTGAGGATGCTTTCCTCGTCGTCGACCAGCAGGATGTGCCGCTCGGCCTCGCCCGCCGCGACGGCCCCGGGCAGGCCACCGGCGTGACCGCCGACGATCAGTGGGCTGTCAGTCATCGCAGTGCGGGTGAAGGATCGGCACCCGGATCGTGAAGCAGGTACCCTCACCCGGCTGGCTGGCGACGTCGATTTCGCCGGCGTGCTTGCGGACGATGTCCCAGGCGATCGAGAGGCCCAGGCCCGTGCCTTTGCCGACCGGCTTGGTGGTGAAGAAGGGCTCGAAGATGCGCTTCTGCACCGCCTCGCTCATGCCCTTGCCGGTGTCGGCGATCTCGATCCGGACCCGCTCGCCCTCGTCCCGCGTCCGCACCGTGATCGTGCCCCGCTCCTCGATGGCCTGGGCGGCATTGACGAGCAGGTTCATGAACACCTGATTGAGCTGGGCCGCGAGACAGCGGACGTTCGGCAGCTGGCCGTAGTCACGCACCACCTCGGCCTTGTACTTCAACTCGTTCCACACCACGTTGAGGGTGCTGTCCAGGCCCGCGTTGATGTCGGCATCCTGCCATTCCACCTCACCCACGTGGGCAAAGTCCTTGAGGTCCGCAACGATGCCCTTGATCCGCCCCAGTCCGTCCTGGGATTCGCGCAGCAGGTCGACGATGTCGCCCCGGAGGAAATCCAGGTCGGCGCGCTGCTTGGCGTCCGCGAGCTGCGCGCGCAGGGGATCCGACGCCGGCAGCCGGGCTTCCAGCTCGCCGTAGAGGTCGTTCAGGGCGAGCAGGCGTTCGACATAGGTGCGCAAGGTCCCCAGATTGGAGTTCACGTAGCCGACCGGATTGTTGATCTCATGGGCCACGCCCGCAGCCAGCTGGCCGATGGAAGCCATCTTCTCCGACTGCAGCAGCTGGCTCTGGGTCAGCTCCATCTTGCGAATGGCGTCGGCCAGTTCGCTCTTCTCGCGGGCCAGCTCCGCGGTCCGTTCGCTGACCTTGGCCTCGAGCGAGCGGTTGGTCTGAACCAGCGCCTCGTTGCGGCGCGAGATGATCTGGTAGAGGTTGGTGAGGGCTTCGAGCAGGGGCGCGACCGCATTGCCGTCGCGCCGCTCGCAGGAGTCGAGGTAGGCCTGGTGCGGCGATACGCCCTGTTCGAGGGCACGGATCTGAGCCGCCATCATCTGGTCGGTGCCGAGGATGTGGAAGGTCAGCCAGCTGGTCAGGAACTTGAGCAGCGACACGGTATCGATCTGCCGGTTGGCCGTGGCGGCGCGCATGGACTGGACCTCGCCCGCGAACTCCCGGTGCTGGCGGCAGTGCAGCGCCACGTAGTCCGGGTCGAGATCGTGGCCCGACATCAGGGTTTCCTCGTCCGCGAAGTGGCGCACCGCGTAGTCGATCAGCGCGTCCAGCAGCGACTCGACGCGCTCGCTCGACACGGGCTCCGAGGACGCCAGCAGCGGGGCAGCCTGGTTGATCATGCGAATCAGGTGCCGATGCTGCTCATCCACCAGGCCGAAGCCGGTTTCAAAGGCCGCGTTCCAGCTGAAGGCCTCGCCGCTGTCCCGCGTAGTGCCGGTCTGGGCCGTCATCGCGCGCCTCCCGAAGGCCTGCCCTGGCTGAGCGGACAGCCGCGTCCCCCCGAATCGCAGGGGATCACCGTATGCAGGCGGCGGACCGGATTGGGGACCGGTGGGTCCTCATCGACGATCAGGCAACGGTTCATGGGGAGGCTCCTTCGCTGGGGCTGTTCGACGCACGGAATGGCTTGTCGGCCCGGATGTGCAGGCGGAGTTCGGCGCCCTCGCTGCGTGCGTATTTCTGGATCTGGCGCACCAGCGTGGCGTCCAGAATGTAGTCTGCCGCCAGCAGCAGGGCGCCATCCCGGCCGCGCAGGCTGCGGGCGATGACCATGCCGGGGCGCAGCTGGTCGGCGCCGAGTTCGACTTCGGTGGCCTGCGCCGGGGAGGGCCCGGCGACCACGCCCGCGAAGGCTGCGACGACCGCCGGGTCGTGGCGCCGGCCGGCGAGGCGCTGGATCTCTGCGAGGGCCTCCCTGGCGTCGAGCCGATGCTCGCTCCAGGTGCCGTTCTGATAACCGTCGTAGTCATTGACCACGCCCAGGATCCGCGCGCCCAGCGGGATCGCCTCGCCGGCCAGTCCGTCGGGGAAGCCCTGCCCGTCGAAGCGCTCGTGGTGCGAGCGCACCAGCAGGGCGGCGCCGGCCAGCTCCTCGACCTGTTCGACCAGGTTGGCACCGTCGGATGCGTGCCGACGATAGCGCCCCTGTTCGTCCGCATTCATCGCCGTGACCGGGCGCGCCAGCAGTCCGTCGGGGAATCCGATCTTGCCCACGTCATGAAGCAGGCCGGCGAGGAACACGTCCTGCTGCGCCTTCTCCGGCAACCCCATGACGGCGGCCACCCGCCGCGCGAGATCGGCGACGCGTCGGGCGTGGCCCGCGACCGCGCCGCTGCGCATCTCCAGCAGGGAAGAGAAGGTCTTGACCGACACCAGGAAGTGCTGGCGCAGACTGGTGTTGGCGAGCTTGAGGGACTCGTTGCGCGCGGCGAGCTCGGCGGTCCGTTCCCGCACCTTGTCCTCGAGCTCGGCATTGAGCTGGCGCAGCGCCTCGTTCTGTTCGCGGGTCAGCGCAGCTAGCCGCGCATTCTCGCGTTTCAGCTGCTGCTGCTCGAGGGCCTGGCGCACGGTCGCCAGGAGCTCGCCATCGACCCATGGCTTGCTGATGTAGCGGTAGATCTCGCCCCGATTGATCGCGTCGATGGTCGAGCGCATGTCGGAGTGGCCGGTCATCAGCAGGCGCAACGCGCCGGGGTGCTGCACCCGCGCACGCTCGAGGAAGCACGCCCCGTCCATCTCCGGCATGCGCATGTCGGAGACGATCACATCGATCGCTTCACGGGACAGGATCTGCAGCGCCTCTGCCCCGCCGAGCGCGAAGTGCAGGCGGAACGGCTCGGGGCGAAGCAGGCGGCGCAGGGAGGCCAGGATGCCGGGCTCGTCGTCGACGAACAGGACGGACGGCAGGCGCTCGTCCGGGGCAGTGGCAGGGGATGACATTGCGGCGTGCTCGAATGGGAACTGCGGGCTGGATTGCCCCACTCTCAAACGCCATAACGGCGGCCCGTGCCGAAAACTTGAGCGGGCCTAGCCGGGGTGCCGCCGGTGCCTCAGTTGATCTCCTCGATCGAGAACAGGGCCGCGCCGTAGCCCTGGCCGCATTCGGCCGCGGTGCCGCAGGTGGCGGTGCCGGGCATGAAGTCCAGCTTACCCCCGTGCTGCTCGGAGAGCGTGGCCAGGCGCTTCAGCGGAAACTCGTCGAAGGGCTCGCCGTGCTCGACCCCCGCCCCGTCGAAGTCACGCGGCGCGTCGGAAACCATGGCCACCAGGTGGTTGGTTCCGGCAGGCCCGCCCGCCACGAAGGACCAGCCGCTGCGCGGCAGGGTGAGTTCGCTGCCGGCCGTGATCCGGTTGTCCCGGTCGACGCTGTTGGGGAACAGGATGATCAGGTGCTCGGAGTCGGTGCCGACCATCATCACGTAGAGGAAGCCCGACGACGAGCTGCGGACCCGGAACGAGGGCTTGTCCTTGCCGATCCGGACGCGGGTCCGGGAGACGTCCACCGATACGTTGCGTGCCCGATCCCGGCCCTGGTAGATCGCCTGCAGCGCCATCACCGGATCGACCGCGGCGAGCCTGGGCGGCGGCACCGGCTTGGGCGGCGGCTCGACCGGCGGCTCGACTTTCGGGGTCGCCTGCACCGGGACGTCGGGCTTGACGGGCTCGGTCGGCACCGGCTCCGTGCGCGGCGGCTCCACGACCGGCGGTTTGGGCTCGACGACCGGCGGCTTCGGCTCCACGGGCTCGGACGGTAGCGGTTTGGTGTCGGGCGGGGTCGGTTTTGGATCGACCTGGGCGATCTTCGGCGGGGCCTGCACGGGCTCCGGGGTTCGACCGAGGAAATACCAGGCTCCGCCACCACCCAGGACCAGCACCAGCAGGCCGCCGAGGACCAGGGGCATGGCGGAGCGCGAGCCCCGGTCCAGTTCCTCGAGCCGCCGCGCGCCGTCGTCCACGTGGGCCGTCCGCGGCAGGACCTGGGTGAATTCCTGCTGGATGCCGAGCAGATCCCACATCTCGCGGATCGACTGGGGGCGGTCCTCCTGCTTGACCGCGAGGCACTTGTCGATGCCGGCCAGGAACTGCTGGCTGTAGCGCCCTTCACCCTGCTTGGTCAGGGGTTCCATGGAATCATTGACCATGCGCGCCACCGATGGGGGTGGCGTGCGGCCGATGATGGCGTAGTAGACCAGGGCACCCAGGGCGTAGATGTCGGTAAAGGCACCCTGCTTCATGCCCGGCACCTCGGCGTACTGCTCGATCGGTGCATAGCCCGGCTTGAGGATCACCGTCAGGGCCTGGGTCATGTCGCCGATCACCCGCCGCGCCGCACCGAAATCGAGCAGCAGGGGGCGGTCCCCGTCGAGCAGCAGGATGTTGTCCGGCGCGATGTCGCGGTGATAGATCTGGGCGCGATGGATGACCTCGAGGGCCTCGAGAACAGGCCCGAGGAGGCGCTTCATGGTGTCCTCGTCCGGCGGCGCGCCGCGCTCCCGCAACCAGTCCTTGAGCGTCACGCCTTCGTAGTAGGGCATGACCATGTAGGCGGTGCCGTTGGCCTCCCAGAAGCGATACACCTTCACCAGGGCCGGGTGATCGAACTGGGCCAGCACCTTGGCCTCGTTCACGAAGCTGCGGAGGCCGGCCTTGAAGGTCTCGGCATTGCGCTGGGTCTTGACCCGGACCTCAGAGCTGCCCGCCACCCGCGACGCCAGCGACGAGGGCATGTACTCCTTGAGGGCGACGCTGCGCTCGAGGGAGTGATCGTAGGCCAGGTAGACGATGCCGAAGCCGCCCTCACCGACGATCCCCGTCAGTTCGAACTCGCCGATGCGCGACCCGATCGGCAGCGCATTGCCGGTGAAGTGTTCGTCGATGGCCTGGGCGGCGACCCTGGTCTTGTCGTCAGCTGGTGACACGGTGGCTCCGGAGGGGGCAGTTCGGCAGGCGCGCGGGCGCCGGGGGACAGGTGCGGGGCATCAGAAGGCGCCCCCGATCATTCGGGCGTAGGACTGGGATCCCGGCAGGCCATGGACCACGGCCGCCGGGATGCGGTCGCCGTCCACGGCGAACGACCACCACAGGCTGTGGCCGGAAAAAGCGGCCGGCGCGGCGAAGGCCCTGGCCAGCCAGGCGCTCATCTCGGGCCCCTCGTGCAACATGAAGAGGCCCTGCTCCGCCGGCAGGCGGCCTTCGGGCCGCGCGCCGGCCGTGCGCTCGCTGGGCAGGGGCGACAGCTCGGCCTGGCGCAGCAGGGCCGCCTCGAAGTCGTCGATGGTCGCTTCCGGATTCAGGGCGCCCAGGGCGGCCCCTTCCAGGGTGCTGAGCCAGTCGAGGAGCGCGTCCGCCTCCTCGAGGGTGTCCGGCACGGTCGCGAGGCGGCTGCAGATGGTCAGGGGGAAGTAGCGCCCGACCCGATCGACGCTGGGCATCATCAGGCCGACCCAGGCGCCGGCACCGCAGACGGGCGGAAAGGCCACGAACTGCCAGATCGGGCTGGCCAGGTAGTGTTCGAGCCAGGCCTCGCCCAGCAAGGCCTTGCTGCCTGCGATCGCGTCGCCGAGGAAGGCATCCCAGGCCGTGACGAACTCCGGCGACAGCCGCCGCGAGACGAAATCGCCGGTGGCCGGCAGCTTGCCGTACCAGCCGGCCGGGCTGGGTCGGGGGGTCGATGGGGTGGCGCCGAATCCGAACACGGGGCTGCCGCTCAAAGCCCGCTGGGACAGCTGAAGCGCTCGATCGCGCTCAAGCGGAACGGGTTCTGGACGCTGTTGGCGGTGACCTCGAAGACCGCCTTGCGACCGGCGACCTCAAGGGTCACGCGGAAGCGTTCGGGCAGGCTGGTCGGCTCGATGGTCGCCTGGTCGAGCAGCCGGAACAGGGCCCACGGGCCTTCCGTGACGATACCGGAGGTGCCGTTGGGCGCCGGCGGCGTGATCGAGACCCGCACCTGGGTGCTGCCCCGTGGCCCGGGCCACTGGACACTCTGCGGAATCTGCGGGCCGTGGCTGTACTTCACGAGCTGGCCGTCCACGTCGAGGATGAACTGGGTGATCGCCGCATCCATCTCGAGGGGCTTGAAGTCCAGCCGCAGGTTGGGCGCGCGGCCACCGCTGCGGAAGAACACGTCGCGGATGGTGGCTGCGTTCTGGAACTGGACGAGGTTGCCGCTGCCACCCATGGACTGGTCGTTCACCTTCTTGAAGGTCCAGGTCCGGCTCGAGGTGTCGACGAACGGCGCAAGCTCCTTCTGGAAGAAGTCGTCGAAGAGGCCGCCGGGCGCGAAGAGACGCGCGAAGTCGTCCTGGGTGACATCCCGGTTGCTGGACTTGACGAAGGGATAGCGGCCATTGATGGCCTGGCGGCAGAAGTCACCGACCTGACTGCCCACGCCCTGGGACAGGTTGGCTCGGGTGGCCCCCAGCGCCTGGGTTGCGCTGGTGTCCGAGAGGGTCTGGAGGATGCCGCGAACTGGCTGCGGAAGGCGGCTGGCGTCGGTCTTGACCCGGTTCGGCACTTCGCTCTGGGGCGGCGCATTGCCGCTCTTCAGGGCGGTGTCGGTGGCCGCCATCAGGGTGTACACGTCGTTGATGAGCTGCAGGGTGCCGTCGATGGGGGGCTTGCCGCCCGGCGGCGCGATCACCATCCGGCGGATGGCCGAGAAGCGATCGTCCACGATGCTCTTCTCGAGATCCTGCCGCACCACCCGGCGCTTCGAATCGTCGGCACCGCCCAGGATCTTGACCAGGTCCTCGGTGGCGGTATTGAGCTTTTCCGTCGTGCGATCGACGATGGTTTTTTCCTTCTCCTGCTTCTCGGAGAGCGTGGTCTCCCGTGCGATGCCCTCGAGCAGCGGCACCAGCGGCGAGTCGACCGCCGAGAGGATCCGCGCCAGCTGCATGCTCTCCTGCAGGTTGGCCGAGCGCTTGACGCGGATGTCATTGACGAAGGACTCCCAGGTGTTGGCGTAGTCCTCCAGGTAGAGGCGCCTCACGTCCTGGGCCAGATTGCGCGAGCCGTCGTCGAGCACCGCGGCCGCCTGCTGGGCGGCGGTCTTGGGCGCTTCGGCCAGGCCCAGCACCCAGCCGTTCTCGGCCGCCATCTGCTTCGAGGCCTTCTCGGCCGCGCCGACGAAGGCGGAGTGATAGGCGTCGTAGCTGTACATGCCGGGGACGCCGCTGGTCAGCGGCTTGCCGCTGCGTCGCTCGAACACCAGCGGTGCGGCCGCGCCGCCCGCCCGGGCGATCGTGAATTCGGGGAAGGCCTCGCCCACGCCCTGACGCTTGAGGCGGCTGTAAACCCGGTCGGCCAGGGGATAGCGGGCCAAGGTCTGCCGGGTCTGGGCGATGAGCTGCTCGTCGGCCGGCACCGGCGACCGGGGCTGACCCAGGGCCAGCAGATTCTGCAGGTGCTGGTCGAGCTGGGCGCGCTGAGCCTCGCTGACCTCGCGCGGCAGGGTCTGGGCCCAGTCGAGGCGGATCCAGGTGGTCAGCGCGTCAGGATCGAAAGGCCCGGCCTCGTTGATCATCAGGTAGGCCTTGAGCGCCTCGTAGGTGTATTCCAGGTTGCTCGGGTCGGCCTGGCGGACCTGTTCCTCGATCCGCAGCGCCAGCCGCGGCAGGAAGGCGTCCCGCAGCAGCCGCTCGTAGGACGAATGTCCGGCCGAGTTGAGCTTCTCGCCCTGGAAGAGCCCGAAGCCCATCAGGGTCGGCACGCTGTCGCCCTGCACCGTGGGCGTCTCCGCCACGGAGCGGACACGCTCGAGGATCGGCAGCAGGGGCACCACATCGCTCGACAGCTGGGCGGGCAGCTCGGCGACCTGCTGCTCTGCCGATGCCGTCTGCTGGCTCACCTCGTCCAGGTAGCCCTGGTTGCGGGAGTAGCTGACGGCCCACAGCGACACCAGGCCCGCGGTCACCAGCGCCGCGAGCGCGTAGGAGCCCCACTGGATCAGGTTGCGGCGCCGCTCCCATTTGAGGTTGGTCCCGGCCAGGGCCTGTTCGTAGAACACCACGTTCTTGAGCAGGCCGGTCAGGAAGTAGCTGCGCCCGCTGCTGGCCTGGGGCGGCAGCATCTTGCGGTCGATCCCCAGCGCGCGCGACAGCCCACCCATGACCCGGTCGATCGGGCTGCCTTCCTGGGTGCCGCTGGTGAAATACACGCCCCGCAGCATGGGCGGCTGCTCGTACTTGGAAACCGCAAAGACCCGCTCGAGGAAGGCTCCCAGGGCCGGCCGCAGACCGGCGAACTGCTGCTGGAAGCCGAAGATCACCGCCCGGCGCGCAGGATCGCGCTCGGCCTGGAGGCGGTCGGGCATGCGCTCCACGATGCGGCGCTGGAGGGCCTCGACCTCGGTGGCCAGGGTCGCCAGGGAGGCATCGGTGGACTGGTTCTCGACATAGGGGAAGGTGGTGCCCCAGACCTGGGCCCGGTCTTCGCGGCCCATGTCGCCGAAGAACTCCATGAAGCCCGCCAGCAGGTCGGTCTTGGTGACGAGCAC
>JAGRFX010000013.1 GCA_020445805.1 Rhodocyclaceae bacterium | reverse complement strand
GGCGGCTGTCGTACTCCTGCGCCGTGATCACATCGCTGTCCCGCAGCTGCTTGAGGGCGGCCAGGCGCTGGGCCAGCTCGGTGGGCGGGGGCGTCACCGCGGGCTCCTCGGAGGTGCGCAGGGCGGCGATCTGCGTCACGCCACCCAGCCGGGCGCGGGCGGCGAGCAGCTCGGCGTCGCCGGGTGCGGCCCGCAGGGCCCGCTCGCAGGCGGCCAGCGCCGCGTCGCCGCTCATCCGCGTGCAGCGGATCCGGTCGAGGGCACTGGCATGGCCCGCCCCAGTGCCACTGTCGGTGTCCCTGCGGCGCAGAAACTCGGCCTCGTTCATGTTCGAGCGCGCCAGCTTCAGCTTCTGTTCGGCGCGCGCATTGCTCGGGTCGATGGCCAGCGCGCGGCTGTAGGCATCGCTGGCCTGGCCATGGCGGTTGAGCCGGACCAGCGCGTCGCCCAGCGCCATCAGGGCCGAGAAATCGGTCGGGTTGGCGGCCAGGAAGCGCTCGCAGGCCGGCACCGCCTGCGCGTCCTCGCCATCGATGCAGTCCTGGCGCTCGTCGGCCATGGCCGGCCGCACTGCGAGCAGCAGCGCGGCGACCAGGGCGAGGGCGGCGCGACTAGAGATAGCCGCCACTGTTGCGCGAGCTCGGTGGGTCATTGCGGTTCCGGAATATCCAGTCGCCGGAGGGCAGGCGGATCAGGTTGAACAGGTACCAGCGTTCGACGGGCTGGTAGGTGGGGTCCTCGCGATCGGTGGCGGCCTCGATGCCCTGCCGCAGGCCGGCGAGGCCCTGCCGGATATGACGGCTGCGGCTCAGCACCTCGTCGGCGAACACCAGGGTCTCGGCCGGGTCGGCCGTTGCGCGGGCGGTTTCCGCCAGGGTCGCGGTGAGCCGCGCCTCTTCGAGAATGGGCTCCGCCGCCCGGGCGAAGGCCTGGGCGCCCGCGCGCAGGTTGTCGCTGACGTCGCGCGACTCGGCCGCGAAGCGCAGGTGGTTGGCCGCGCCTTCGAGGGCACGGACGAGGCCGTAGCCCTCGCCCGGACCCTCCGGCTCGCGGCCGGGGTCGAGGGTGTGGAGCACATGACCCAGGTGCAGCCGGACCTCTGCCACGTCACGCCCCCCGGCCACGGCGAAACCCGCGTGCTGCTCGGCGACGCTTGCCTCGGCCTCGGCCACCTCGAGCAGGCCCCGCTCGCCCGGCGTATCGACCCAGCCGCTCAGGGCGTGGCCCACGTGGGTGTGGGCCACCGACGGCACGCGCGAGGCGCAGCCGGCGAGGAGGCTGCCGGCGATCAGAAGCAGGGCAAGGCTGGCCAGGGGTTTCATGGCGATCTCGTTGGCGGGGTGCTTGACCCCAGTGTATGAAAGCGCTTGCCGACCCTCAACCGTTGCGCGGCCGAATCGGGCCCTCGGGGCCGCGATCCGGACGCCGGCTGCATGCGGGTCGTCGGTTCTGCCCATGGGTGGCGGGCCTTGCGCTGCGGGTTCACCGACGGGCGGGGAGATGTCGGGTGGCCGTGCCAGGGGTCACGGCCGGGGCCCTCGGCGCCGCTGGAGTTGGCACGCCCTGCTAGGGGTTGTGGACATTTGTGTGGCGGATCGCGTTGAGACTGTGAGCCTGTGCCACAAGGCGCGTGAGGAAGCCAAGGGTGGCCCCCTTGGCAACGAGCGCAACGACGTGGCGCGGGCTCACAGCCTCAACCCCTCGGGCTGGGGCCTGCTGGGCCCGATGACCGCGTTGCACCTCCTTGCCTGGGGGCCACCCAGGCCGCGTCGGCGCGCCTTGTCCTCGAGCCCAACAGACCCCCAGCGCGACCGCCATACAAATGTCCACAGACCCTAGGGCCTCCGCCGCCATGACCGGGCCACTGCCCGACACGATGCGCGCGATGGTGCTGGACCGGCCGGGCAGCCCGCTGCGCCTGGCCACCCTGCCACGCCCCGAGCCGGCCGTGGGCCAGGTGCTGCTGCGGGTCAGCGCCTGCGCGGTGTGCCGAACCGACCTGCACGTGGTGGATGGCGAGCTGCCCGACCCGTGCCTGCCGCTGGTGCCGGGCCACGAGATCGTCGGCGAGGTGGTGGCCTGCGGACCCGGCACCCAGCGCCATCCGGTGGGACGGCGGGTGGGCGTGCCCTGGCTGGGCTGGACCTGCGGCCACTGCAGCTACTGCGAGGCCGGCGCCGAGAACCTCTGCCCCTCGGCCCGCTTCACCGGCTACACCCTCGACGGCGGCTACGCCGAATACACCGTGGCCGACGAGCGCTTCTGCTTTCCGCTGCCGGATGCCTACGACGACCTCCACTCCGCGCCGCTGCTGTGTGCCGGGCTGATCGGTCACCGGGCCTACCGGATGGCCCTCGCCCACCCCTTCGGCGGCGACGTGACCCATCTGGGCCTCTACGGCTTCGGCGCGGCGGCCCACCTGATCGCCCAGGTGGCGGTGGCCGACGGCCGCAGGATCTACGCCTTCACCCGACCGGGCGACACCACGGCCCAGGACCATGCCCGCCAGCTCGGCGCCTGCTGGGCCGGCGACGCCGACGTCCTGCCGCCGCGGCGGCTCGACGCAGCCCTGATCTTCGCCCCGGCGGGGGCCCTGGTGCCGGCCGCACTGGCGGTGCTGCGGCCCGGCGGCGGCGTGGTCTGCGCCGGTATCCACATGAGCGACATCCCGAGCTTCGACTACGCCCGCCTGTGGCAGGAGCGCAGCATCCGCTCGGTGGCCAACCTGACGCGGGCCGACGGCGAGGACTTCCTGGCCCACGCCGCCCGGCAGCCCCTGGCCGTGCATTCGGTGGCCTACCCCCTGGCCGAGGCCAACGCGGCCCTCGACGACCTGCGGGCCGGACGGCTGCAGGGGGCGGCCGTGTTGCAGCCGACACACGCCTGAACAATTTTGTGGATGTCCCGCATTGCAGCATCGATGCATGCCGCTAGACTGGCGGGCATGATCGCCGCATCCCGCCACCCCGTGCTGCACATGCTCGCCGCGCTGCTGGTGGCTGCGCCCATGGGTGCGCTGGCCCAGTGGCTGCACCTGCCGCTGCCGTGGATGATCGGCCCCCTGCTCGCCGTGGCCGCCCTGCGCATCGCCGGCGTGCCGCTCGCCGGCCTGCCGGGTGGCCGGCAGGCCGGCCAGTGGGCCATCGGCACCGCCCTGGGACTCTACTTCACGCCCGCCGTCATGCAGGAGCTGGCCCGCCATGGCGGCACGGTGCTGTCGATTGCGGCCGCCTCGCTGCCGGCGGGCGTGCTGTGCGCGCTCCTGATCCACCGCCTGTCCGGCGCCGACCGCCCCACCAGCTACTTCGCTGCCCTGCCGGGCGGTGCCGGCGAGATGTCGGTGCTGGCCGAGCGTCACGGCGGCGCCGTGGACCTGGTGGCCGCCGCCCATGCCCTGCGGGTGGCCGTGGTGGTGGTGACCATTCCCTTCGCCCTGAGCTTCTCCGGGGCCCACGGCAGCGACGCCTATGCGCCGCTGGCCGCCACCACCGACTGGGCCCGCATGCCGGTGCTGGTGCTGGCGAGCCTGGCGGGTGCCCTGCCCCTGCTGCTCTTCCGCGTCGCCAATGCCTGGGTGCTGGGTCCGCTGCTGGGGGTCGGGGTGCTGACCGCCGCTGGCCTGCCGCTCTCGGCCCTGCCCCACTGGCTGGTCAATGGCGGCCAGCTGCTGATCGGTGTGGCGCTGGGCTGCCGCTTCTCGCCGGGCTTCTTCCGGCGCGCGCCGCGCTTCATGGCGGCGGCCCTGATGTCGGCCCTGCTGGCCATCGTGATCGGGACCCTGCTGGCCCTGCTCTTTGCCTGGCAGGGCGGCCTCTCGCCGGCCTCCATGGCCCTCGCGGCCGCCCCGGGCGGCGTCGCCGAGATGAGCGTGACCGCCCGCGAACTGCAGCTCGGCGTCCCGCTGGTCACGGCCTGCCACGTGCTGCGGGTGATCTTCCTGACCCTCGGCGCCGGTCTCGTCTTCCGCCTGCTCCAGCCCGCCGACACCCGCCAGGCCTGCTGAACCCGGCGCGGCACCCGCGCCTGAAAATGCCGTCCGGTTCTTGCGGCCCTGGCAGGGATGATGTCACCCTGTCCGCCATCGCTCCATGCCGCCCGCCTATACTCAGCTTATGCGGGCCGGGCACCTGCGGACGGGAGAACGAATGGCGGAATTCCGGACGGTCTACCTCTCCTCCAGCTTCAAGGACCTGAAGCAGCACCGGGAGGCGGTGTATCGCGCGCTCAACCAGATCGGCCGCGTCAAGGTCATCGCCATGGAAGACTACGTGGCGCGGGACGACCGGCCCCTGGCGGCGTGCCTCAAGGACGTGGCCGACTGCGACATCTACGTGGGCCTCTTCGCCTGGCGCTACGGCTTCGTCCCGCCCGAGTCCGAGAACCCCGCCCAGCGCTCGATCACCGAGCTGGAATACGAGGCGGCCGCCGCCAAGCCGCGCCTGGTCTTCGTGCTCAGCGACCTGGCGCCCTGGCCACCGATGATGATGGACAGCGTGACCGGCGAGGGAGACCGGGGCGCGAAGATCGGCGCGCTGCGCAGCCGGCTGCTCGACGCCAACCTGGCCACCGTGTTCACGGACGCCGGCGGCCTCGCCACGGCCGTCAGCAACGCGGTCAACAATGTGCTCCTCGGCTGGAGCGACCGCCCCGACACCGGCGCGCCACAACGCCCCGAGCGCAAGCTGCAGCGCGAGGTCACCCACGCCCTCTACCTGGCCCACCACCCCGCCGACGCGGGCCAGGCGGGCGCGCTGGCGCGCGAGCTGACCCTGGGGCTGGAGCGGCCCGCCAAGCTGTCGAGCGAGAGCCTGTTCGCCGACGACGAGCGGGCCGTGCGGCTGCGCGAGGACAACGTGATCGCCTGCCACGCGGCGGCGGCACTGGTCACGCCCCAGTCGCTGCCGCTGATGCTGGCCGATACGGCCATCGTCGCCGAGGCCCTGCGGGTACTGCGCGCGCGGTCCGGCTCGCTGGCCCTGCTGCTCTCCAACGTGCGGCAGGACGAGCTGCCCAAGGACTGGGTCGCCGACGAGACCTTCGTCCTCGCGCCCCTTGCCCTGGCCGGCGAGGATCCGCTGCGCCCTGCGCGGGTCTGGCTGGGCGGTCGCCAGCCCAGGGCCGGAAGCCGCAGCGTCGGGGTGCCGGTGTGCATCGTGGCGATGACCCGCGCCGAGCTGGAGGCCCTCGAGAACGACCCGGCCCTGAAGGCACGCCTGACCGGGGCGGAACTGCAGCAGTTCGAGGACCTGACCCGGGCCCTGGCCGACGAGGGCATCGACTGGCGGGCCCGCTACCACGACAGCCGCCACCGCTGGCGTCCCTTCCATGCCGACGGCCACAGCGTGCGCATGATCGCCGAGGACATCGCCGACGCAGTCGGCCAGCGCGGCCAGGTCCAGCAGCGCCAGCGCCAGGTGCGCCTGCAGTGGTACCCCTTCGACGCGCTGGTCCAGGACAAGGCGCTGCTGCGGCAGACCTACCGGGCCATCGCCCGGGCCGGCTGCGTGGTGCTGGTGGACGAGGTCTCGCTGTTCCACCCGACCCTGCGCGAGACCTTCCAGAACTCGCCCTTCTTCAACAACGACCAGGTGGCCATCGTCACGGTCTCGCCGCTGGATCCGGGGCGGGAGAAGATCGAGGCGGTCCTCGAGGACGCCACCCGCCGGCGCCTCGCCGGGGCCTTCGACCGCTATGCCGTGGAGTTCGACCCCCAGTGCGAGCTGGCAGTGGGCAATGAGCGGCGCTTCCGCCGCTGGCTCCACTGCAGCCTCCCGGCCACCCTGCTCCGCCTCCAGGAACCCCAGCCGGACCGCAGCGCGCTGGGAGCGCTGGCCGCGGAACTGGGCGAGGGCGGGCTGCAGCCGAAGCGTGACTACGTCTGGGGCGGGGGCAACCGCTCGTGATCTGCACCTTCTACTCGTACAAGGGCGGCGTGGGCCGCTCGATGGCGATGGCCAACGTGGCCGACGTGCTGTCGCGACGGGGCCTCAAGGTGCTGATGATCGATTTCGACCTGGAGGCCCCGGGGCTCGAGCAGTTCTTCTACCGCGGCGAGGAGCGCGAGCTGCGCGACGCGGTGCGCGGCCAGCCGGGCCTGCTCGACCTGCTGCTGGCCTACAAGGAGACCATGTCGGTCTCCGGCGGCGGCGACGACTTCCGTGACATTGGCCGATTCATTGCCCGCATCTACCCGCGCAGGCCGAGCGGCGGCTGTCTCGACCTGATGCCCGCCGGCCAGCGGCTGACGGCCGAGCAGCTGGCCCGCTACGCCCTGGCCCTGCGCAGCTTCGACTGGCAGGACTTCTACTTCAACTGGGAAGGCGACCTGTTCTTCGAGTGGCTGCGGCGCAGCCTGCTGGCCCAGTACGACCTGGTGCTGATCGACAGCCGTACCGGGGTGACCGAGATGGGCGGTATCTGCGGATACCAGCTGGCGGACGTGATCGTGATGATGTGCGGCGCCAACCATCAGAACGTGGACGGCACCGCCAGCATGCTCGAGGACTTCCGCTCCCAGCCGGTGGAGGGCCTGCGGCGGGGGCGCCCGCTCGAGATCGTGGTGGTGCCGGCGCGGGTCGAGCAGCGGGCACCGGAACTGCTGGATGATTTCTTCACCCGCTTCGAGCAGCGTTTCGGCACCCTGCTGCCGAGCCGGCTGGCCGAGCTGGGCATGGGCTTCCGGGATCTCGCCATACCCTACGACCCCCAGTTCGCCTTCGAGGAGCGGGTGGCCCGCAGCCGCGAGGAGCAGGCCGGCCGCGAGCACCTTTCGTCGATCTTCGGCCAGCTGGCCGATGTCATCGCCGCGCTGTGGCCCGGCAGCGACGACAAGGACAGCCCCATGATCGGCGTCTCGGCCGAGGCGCGACAGCGACTGGCCGCCGGCCCGGAATCGGGCGCCGCCCCCACGCCCCCGGAACAGATCACCCAGGCCCGCTACGACGAGACCAAGCGTTTCGCCGAATTCGACGTGGTCCTCTCCTACGCCGCCAATGACGCCCCCCTGGCGTCCGAGCTGCGACGCACCCTGACGGCCCGCGGGGTGCGCGTCACGGTCGATGCGGCCCAGAGCGCCATCAGCAGCGACTGGCGGCTGCGCATGGAAGAACTGCTGGCCCATACCCGGGCGGTGGCGGTCTGCCTCGGCGCCGGCCCCTTCGAGGCCCAGCAGAAGAAGCTGGTGGCCCTGGCCCTGATGGCGCGCGACGCGGGCCGCGACGTGGCGCTGCTGCCGGTCCTGCTGCCGGGCCACCCGGGCAGCGTGCCGGCCGACGCGGCGCTGGCCGAGTTCCTTTCGATCGACCTGCGCCAGGGCTTCGGCGATCTCCAGACCCCGGGACGCGATGCCGGTCCGGATGCCGCGGAGGATCGCCAGGGTCTCGCACGGCTTATCGAGGTGCTGAAGCGTCCCGAGGCGCGGCCCCGGGGCGTGACCGTGGCGCCACCGCAGCCGAGCCCGTCGCCGCCACCTGGCGGGATGCGATTCGCGGATGAACTCGCTGGCACAGCGGCACCGGTGGGTGACGCCCCGCGCGCGGGCGATGTCGATCCCTTCTGGACCGACAAGCCGACCACCCAGCTGGATGCCGAAACCCCGGCCATGGTCGAGAGCGAGGAACGCTGCCCCTACGTGGGCCCCGAAGCCTTTGCCGAGCACCAGGCGGACCTCTACTTCGGCCGCGCCGAGGAAGCCGGGCTGCTGGCCGAGCTGGTCGAGAAGAACTCGGTGGTCCTGCTGATCGGGCCCAGCGCCAGCGGTCGCAGTTCATTGCTGCGGGCAGGCCTCTTCCCCACCTTGCGCAAGGCCCACGCGGACTGGAAGCTGATCGAGGCCGACTGCTGCGCGCGCACCCTCGAGGCCGTGATGCGGGCCCTGCCGGCCCCCCGCTCGCGCGCGGCGCTGCCGGGCGGCGCCTACGAGGCCCTCTCGGAGCGACCGCGCGGCTCGGTGGTGGTGGTCATCGACCAGCTCACGATCGACGAGCCGGTCACCGGCGCGACGGTTCAGAAGAGCGCGGCGGAACTGTCACCCGGCGCCGAGCGGGGCGGGCTGGCCGCCTCGGTCGTCCGCGCGATGGCCGAGCACGGCGCGCGGGTGGTGCTGAACCTGCGCAGCGACCAGGTGGCCGAGTGGAGCGCCGCCGCCAAAGGCACGCCGCTTGCGGATGCGGCCCGGCTGGAGCTGCGGCAGCTCGATGCCACGGCGCTGCGCGACATCATCGAGCGGCCGGCCGACCGGCTCGGCCTGGCCCTCGAGCCGGGCCTGGTGGACCGGCTGCTGTCGCGCAGCGAGAACGAGCCCGGCGTGCTGCCCTTCCTGCAGACGACCCTGGTGCGGCTGTGGGTCGAACGACGCAATGGATGGCTGACCAATGCCGCCTACGACCAGTTCGGCGGGCTCCGCGGGGTGGTGGTCGACACGGCGAATCACTTCTTCCAGGGGCTCCCCGGGGAATCCCAGCGGGTCATGCGCGGGCTGGTGCTGCACCTGCTGCAGGTGGCCCCGGGCGGCATGCGGGCCACCAGTCACCGGGTCCGCCTGAACGCAGTCGCCGAGCCGGGCAGCCCGGCGGCGGCCATCGTGGCCGAGATGCTGCGCCGACGCCTGCTGGTCGCCAGCCGCGACCGGGGCGAGACCGCCATCGAGCTGGCCCACGAGGCCCTCGCCCGCGACTGGGAGCAGGTGCCCAAGTGGCTCGAGGAGGAGCGCGAGTTCCTCGAGTGGCTGCACCGGGTCCAGGCGGAGCACGAGGTGTGGATCAACTCGGGCCGCGACGACGACCTGCTGCTGCTCGGCGGCAGCCTCGAGGAAGCCGAGCGGATGGCCCTGGAACACGCGTCCGACATCAGCCGCGAGATCCATGCCTTCGTCACCGGCAGCCAGGCCCACCGGACCGCCCAGCGGCGCCGCCAGATGCGGCGCCGGACCGCGCTCGGCACGGTGCTGATCGGCGTCGCCGCGACCGCGGCCACCGGCTGGCTGATGTACAACCGGGAACAGCAGGCGCTGCTGGTGCGCACCACGGAACTGAAAGAGCGGACCAACGAGCTCGATGCGGCGCGCCAGACCTTCGAGCTGCTGCAGAAACTCAAGGAGCTCGAGAACGAGAAGGTGGTGTCAGCGAACCTGCAGCGTGAGGCCCAGGAAAAGCTGGCCCACCTCGAGGGGGTGCTGAACGATGCCATGGTGGCCCTGCGCGACAACCCTGAAACCCGGGCCGCCGCATCGAACCAGCTCGAGCAGGCGGTTTCGGAGACCCGCCGCATCGTCGAGCAGCAGAAGACCTACGTGCGGACCCGCTCGGCCGAGATCGACCGCCAGCAGGCGGTGCTGCGTGACATCCTGCAGCGCTCCGGCAAGGGCGGCTATTGAACCGGTGCAGGGCCCTAGAGGTTCCGGTAGCGGATCGGATTGACGCCCCCGGCCTTGAAGGCGTCCCCCACGGGCAGGGCCAGCAGGGCCTCGCGGGTGGCCGTGGGGGGGACGCGGCCGGTGAATTCCCAGTGCCCGGCGCGGCTGATCTCGTCCCGCCCGCGCGTGCTGTAGGGCGTGGTGCCGGCCGGGTGCCAGGCCTCCAGCGCATAGGCTTCCAGCACCTCGCCGTTCGCAAGGACCAGCGCATAGCGGACCCGGGCCCGCTTGTCGGCCGCCAGCCGCCAGGGACCCCGGGCCGCCTCGTAGAAGGCGCGGCGGCTCATCGACGGTGAATACGCGGCGCCCAGGTTGATCAGCACCATGGGGGCGGAGCCTGCCTCCGGATCATCCGGCACGCTGGCCGGTTCGGGACCGGGCTCGGTCTCGGGTGCATCGGCGCGGGCGGTCTCGGGGCCGTCGTCGTGGACCTCGTCGCAGGCTGCCACCAGGATCCGGGCAAACTCGTCGCCCGAACCGAACACGACCCACATGGGCACGCTGAAGGCGCTGCCGAAGGCCGCGAAGGCGATGGCCCCGACCGACGTCAGCATGGCCATGGTGCCGGCCACCGAGATCCCCAGGCGTTCGTAGGTGTCGCGCTCGTCCCAGCCGATGCGCTTGAGTTCCCGCCCGAGGAGCTGCAGCGAGCGGGCCGAGAAGGCCGGGTCGATGCTGGCCTGCAGCGCCTGCTGCACCTTGACCGGCGGAAACTCGCGGCCCTCGCGGATCTCCAGCAGGCGGGCGGCCCAGGCGCGGAATCCCCCCCGCTCCTCGTCGCTGGCATGGCGCAGGATGTTGTTGGCCCAGCGCTGGTAGTGGACGGTTGGCGAATCGACGCTCATGCGTGCCTCCTCGATGCTCGGTGATGTGGGACCGCAGGGCCGATGGTCGGCGGCTCGCCTGGCCGACTACGGGGCATGGGGCACAGCGCGCGCATCGGTGGCCTCGCAGATGGCCTGAAGGATACGCCCCGCCAGCCGCCGGTCGAAGCCCGTCGCGTCGATCCAGCGGAAACGCCCCCGCGGCGCGCCGTCGGTGGCCCGCTCGGCCACCGCCCGCTCGGTCTGGTGGTCGTAGAGGACGACCACGCCGAGGTGCCCCGCGGCGACCGCCAGGGTCTCCAGCTCGAACACGCAGCCCCGGTTGGCAGCGCGGAAGCCGCGCAGATCCATCAGCACCGCGTCCGAGCGGGCCACCAGGGCCCGCAAGGCCGCCTGCCAGCTGTGGTCGGTGCAGTGGCACTCGTTGATCCGGTAGCGGCCATCGGCGTCGGGGCGGGTGTCGAAGCCGGCCAGGGCCCGCGGCACGTCGCCGGCCCCGGCGATGAAGCGCTCATGCAGTCGGCCGGCCAGGAAGGCGAACATGTCGTCCACATCCATGGTCTCCGAGAGCAGGTCGGTGCCGGCAATCAACACCGTCTCGCCGCTGGCCCGCCAGCGATGAACCACGGCGTCGAAGAGCGCACCCACCTCCCGGTCGCGCTGGAACACGCGCAGGACCAGCAGGGTCGGGACCGCAGCGGCCGGCGCGGGCCGCATCAGGCGCACGCCGACGGGAATCCACAGCCAGGCCAGCAGGACCAGCAAGGCCGCCGGCCCCACCGAGGCCAGGCCGGTCAGGGCGAACTGCAGCAGCACGATCAGCCACCAGGCGCCAAACAGGTAGAGCAGGTCCGAGAAGGCGTGCCCCCGGTAAGCCCGCGCCAGGCCCCGGCCCAGGGCGAGGGCCGGCCACGCCGCCAGCGCCCAGGGCGCCAGGACGAACAGCACCAGGGTCGGAATGGCACCCAGCGCCGCGACCGTATCCATGAGCCAGGGCCCGGGCTGCCCCTCGAGGAGCGCGGCGACCAGGTCGAGGCCGAGCACCGACGAACCGACCAGCAGCATCAGGAGCGGAAACAGGTAGGGCGACGCGGCCCGCACGCGGGGACTCGCAACCAGCGCAAAGAGCACCAGGGCCGGCACCACCGCCAGCCCCCCGATCCAGCCCACCAGCCCGAGCACCGACTGGGCCTCGGTGCTCGCCAGGGCGGTGAGGATCACGGCCAGCACCAGGTAGCCGAGCAGCATCGCCAGCAGGCGCCACGCCGACCACCGCCAGACCAGGGCCACGGCGAAGACCGCCGGCCAGCCATGGGCGACCGCGACCACCAGAAGGCGCAGGGGCGTGATCGCCACGTCGTAGAAGAGCGGCAGCGCGATGGCGGTCTGGGTCAGCGCGACCAGGGCCGAAACGCCCACCAGCACCGCGGTCAGCCGCAGCAGGGCGCGACGATTGGCGGCGACGCTCAGCGTGCGCTCGCGCGCAGCCCGCGGTGGCAGGCCGGGCTCGACGGTGGACACCGCCGTCGTCGGTGCAGCCGCGCCGGCCATCAGTCCCACCATCCGGCTGCGATAGCGGGCTGCCACCAGCCGGCCTGCCAGGGCGGCGAGGACCAGCGAAACCAGCAGCGTCAAGGCGATCTTGGCGTCGGCGTAGGCCATGCGGTGGGGCTCTGCTCCAGGCGGAACTCACCTGTTCAGCATAGCCCATCGGACACCCATGGGCTGGCGGGTCGGCCTCAGCGCCCGGGCGCCAGCAGTTCCCGACTGGCGACGCTGCGGCCCGGCAGCGGTGGAATCCCCGCACAGGGTCGCGGCGGCAGACTCGGATGGCCGATGCAGCCCACCCGTCCGGCCGGCGACAGGGCGACCGCGTACGAGATCACCGAAGCCAGCTGGATGCCGCGCTCCGCGGTCACGGCCGGCGAGTGGAAGCGCGACCGGGCCAGGCGGGCGATCTCCTGCCCGGAGGGCTCGGCGGCGGCGGCGCAGATGGAGACCACCGGACGATAGGCGTCGGCCTGCGCGCCGGGCAGGCGCTGGAAGCCGATGTCGAGCATGCCCCAGTCCTGCGACTCGTCCGCCTCGAGCGCGCGCTGCAGGGCGTCACAGGAGGCGACCGGCCCTTCGCGGGTGGCCGCCTGGTAACGGGCCAGGATGGCATCGTAGCGGGCGAGCAGCCCGTCGACGGCGACCCGTTCCCGATAGTCCTCGTAGAACGGCGCCGCCAGCACCGCCGCAATGGCGAGGACCGCCAGCAGGGCGAGCGCATCGGGCAGCCGCTGCCACCAGGCACGCCCGGCTACCACAGGTACTCCTCGAATCGGCCCGGAAGGAGGCTGTTCCAGGTCATGGTCATGCCGGCGAAGCCGGCGCGCAGTTCGTACGCATCGCCTCCGCCATTGACGGTGTAGGTGACCAGTCGCGCACAGGTCGGATCCGGCAGCAGTTCGGGAAGCCGGCCATCGCGGGTGCGCCCCGACTCGACCGCAGCGCGGGATCGCTCGAGCAACTGGATCAGGTCGGAGCGGATCTCGGCCGCCGCGGGAGATCGCTGGCCCAGGGTCAACTGCGCCAGCAGAGCGGCCAGGCCCCAGCCGCCGAGGGCCAGCAGGAGGGTGCGGCGCGTGCGGCTCTGGACGCTGACCGGCGCCGGCACCGCATCCGGCTGGCCAGCCTTCTCCCGCCGCCGAAGGTCGTCGACCAGCAGCGAGAAGTCCTCGCCCTGTTCTTGCCGGTCCATGTGTCGCGTCCTCGAGGCTCGTCGGATGGTCCGTCGCGGGTGGGCCCTGCCGCCAGCGCGAGGCCTCTCGCGATGTGCGCCCGGACAAGCTGCCCCACGCGAACCAAAAGGTTCAGGGTGGCGCAGAACCCGCGCGCGTTCCGTGAATTCCTTGGCGCGCCGACGGAGGTCCCGCCCGGGTGACGGAGTCGCTGGCGCAGGTCGAGGCACCACGCACGGCAGGCGCCAGAAACCGATCATGCCACAAAGTATTGCAATTCGAGCCCTCAGCGTGCTGGCATGGGCGAGCGTCGCATTCCAGGGCCTCGAAAAGAGCCCGCGGGGCACCTCACTCGTTCATCCACGGAGACCAGAAAAATGACCACGACCCTCAGCGAAGACACCCTGTTCGCGCGACTGGGCGGCAGCCCCGCCATCGACGCCGCCGTTGACCGCTTCTACCCGCGCGTGCTGGCGGATCCGCGCATCGCCCACTACTTTGACGGTATCGACATGGAGACCCAGATCCGTCACCAGAAGCGCTTTCTCACTTTCGCCTTCGGCGGGGCGCCGGGCTACGACGGCCGCAGTCTTCGGGCGGCTCACCAGGGCCTGGTCGACAAGCTCGGCCTCGGAGACGAGCACTTCGACGCCGTCGTCGAGAATCTGGCCGCGGTCCTCGGCGAACTGGGCGTATCGGGGGAACTGATCGGCGAAGTGGCGCTGGTCGCCGAATCGGTCCGCGACGAGGTGCTCTGCCGCTGACGCAGCAAGGGGTGGCGGGGCTGGCGGCCAGCCCCGCTACAATGGCGGCTCCCGGCCAGACGGAGGAGACCTCCCATGTCTCAGTTGAGCGACATTCGCGCCTGCGTCTTCGACGCCTACGGCACCCTCTTCGACGTGGCCGCCGCCGCTCGCGACATGCAGGGCGAGCTGGGCGACCAGTGGCAACCCCTGGCCGAACTGTGGCGCAGCAAGCAGCTGCAGTACACCTGGCTGCGCGGCCTGGGTGGCCGCCACGCGGACTTCTGGCAGGTGACCGGCGATGCGCTCGACTTCGCGCTCGCGACCCTGGGCCTCGATGCCGCGCGCCTGCGCGAGCCGCTGATGGCCCTGTACCTGAAGCTCGGCCACTACCCGGAAGTGCCCGACACCCTGCGCGCCCTCAAGGCACGCGGCCTGAAGCTGGCGATCCTCTCCAACGGCTCGCCGCCGATGCTGGCGGCGGCCGTGGCCAACGCCGGCCTGGACGAACTCTTCGACGCGGTCCTGTCGGTGGAATCGGTGGGCGTCTTCAAGCCGCACCCCTCGGTCTATCAGCTGGCCGTTGACGCTCTCGGCCTGCCGACCGGGCAGATGTGCTTCCTGTCGTCCAATGGCTGGGACGCTTTCTCGGCCAAGGCCTTCGGCTATCGGGTGCTGTGGTGCAACCGCTTCGGCCAGGCGCCCGAGCGCATCCCCGACACCCCGGATGGCGAGATCCGCTCGCTGGCCGAACTGCCCGGCTGGCTGGCCTGAGTCCGATGCCCGGCATCGACCACCTGCTGGCCTTCCTCGCCGCCTCGGCGCTGGTGACCCTGGCGCCCGGTCCCGACAACCTGATGGTGCTCTCCCAGAGCCTGTCCCGAGGCCGCTCGGCGGGCCTGGGTCTGGCACTGGGCTGCGCGCTGGGCTGCCTGACCCATACCCTGTGGGCGACCCTGGGCGTGAGCGCCGTGGTGGCCTCGTCCCCGGCCCTGTTCACGGCCCTCAAGCTGGCCGGTTCAGCCTACCTAGTGTGGCTGGGGATCGGCGCGCTGAGAAGCCCCGGCGCCCGGCTCGGCGCAAGTGCCGAACGCCGCCCGCCCGAAGCTTGGTGGCGCTACCTGCGGCGGGGCTTCATCGCCAACGCCATCAACCCCAAGGTCGGGCTGTTCTTCCTGGCCTTCATGCCCCAGTTCGTCGATCCCGCGGCCGGCCCGGCCGGCCTGCAGATGGCGGTCCTGGGGGCGGTCTTCGTGGTGCAGACGGTGCTGATCTTCGGCGCCTTCGCCCTGGCGGCGGGCCGGCTCGGCGCCCTGCTCGGCCGCCGGCCCGGCCTCGGACGCTGGCTCGACCGGCTGACCGGGGTGGTGTTCATCGGCCTGGCGGCCCGCCTGGCCCTCTCCGGCCGCGAGTGAACCGGCCGCCCGAAAGGCTAGAATTCGCGCCATGAGACGCGGACCCGCATCGGCCCTGCCCGGCCCCGAACCTTCCGAACGGCACGACCTCCAGACCCTCAAGGAGCTGCTGCCCTACCTGTGGGCCTACAAGGTCCGGGTGCTGATCGCGCTCGGCTGCCTGCTGGCCGCGAAAGGGGCCAACGTCTCGGTGCCGATCGTCTTCAAGCGGGTGATCGACCACCTGGACATCACCCACGCCCAGGCGGTGATCGTGGTGCCGGCGGCCTTGCTGCTGGCCTATGGCCTGCTGCGCTTCTCGACCTCGATGTTCACCGAACTGCGCGAGATCGTCTTCGTGCGGGTCACCCAGCAAGCGGTGCGGCGCATCTCGCTGCAGGTCTTCGAGCACCTCCACTCGCTGTCGCTGCGCTTCCACCTGGAGCGCCAGACCGGCGGCCTGACCCGCGACATCGAGCGCGGCACCCGCTCGATCGGTTCGCTGATCAGCTACACGCTCTACAGCATCCTGCCGACCCTGATCGAGATCGGCCTGGTGATCGGCATCCTGCTCTACAACTACGACGCGGTCTTCGCCCTGATCACCGGTGTCGCGCTGACCCTCTACATTTTTTTCACGGTCCGCATCACCAACTGGCGCACCGCCCTGCGGCGCCAGGCCAACGAGCTGGACTCGGCCGCCAATGCGCGGGCCATCGACAGCCTGATCAACTTCGAGACCGTCAAGTACTTCAACAACGAGGCCTTCGAGGCGCGCCGTTACGACGAGCAGCTGCAGCAGTGGATCGCGGCCCAGATCCGCAACCAGAACTCCCTCTCGGCCCTCAATGCGGGGCAGGCGCTGATCATCGCGGTGACGGTCACCCTGATGATGTGGCAGGCGTCGAGCCGTGTCGCCAGTGGCGAGATGACCCTCGGCGACATCGTGATGGTCAATGCCTTCATGCTGCAGCTCTACATCCCGCTCAACTTCCTGGGGGTGCTGTACCGGGAGATCCGCCAGGCGCTGACCGATATCGAGCGCATGTTCGGCCTGCTCCACTCCCACCGCGAGGTGTCGGACGCGCCCGACGCGCGCACCCTGCAGGGCGGGCTGGTGGACGTGCGCTTCGAATCGGTGGACTTCGGCTACGACAGCCGCCGCCAGATCCTCTTCGGCGTCGACATCGACATCCCGGCCGGCAGCACCGTGGCGGTGGTCGGCCACTCGGGCTCCGGCAAGTCCACGCTGGCGCGCCTGCTGTACCGCTTCTACGACGTCCAGGGCGGCGCGGTGACGGTCGGCGGCCACGACATCCGCCAGCTGACCCAGGCCAGCCTGCGCGCGGCGATCGGGATCGTGCCCCAGGACACTGTGCTGTTCAACGACAGCCTGATCTACAACATCCAGTACGGCCGCCCCGAGGCCAGCCGCGAAGAGGTCGAGGCCGCGGCGCGGGCAGCCCAGCTGGAGGACTTCATCCGGCGCCTGCCCGAGGGCTACGAAACCCGGGTCGGCGAGCGGGGCCTGAAGCTCTCCGGCGGCGAAAAGCAGCGGGTAGCCATCGCCCGCGCCCTGCTCAAGAACCCCTCGATCCTGATCTTCGACGAAGCCACCTCGGCCCTCGACTCGAAGACCGAGAAGGCCATCCAGGCCCAGATCGACCGGGCCGCAGAGGGCCGCACCGCCCTGGTGATCGCCCACCGGCTGTCCACGGTCATGAACGCCGACCGGATCATCGTCCTCGATGAAGGACGGGTCGTGGAGCGTGGCACCCACGCCGAGCTGCTCGCCGCCGGGGGCGCCTACGCGCAGATGTGGACCCTGCAGCAGCAGGAGGAAGACCAGGCCGCGGACTGAGGCGTGCTCGCAATCGCCCCCGGGATCGTGTACGTCCGGGCAATATGGGAGTGGGCGGCCCCGGCACAGCCCAGGGTCTCGCGGCGAGGGATCCCGCAAACATCGCGGACCCGGCTTGACCGGGGCGGCGCTCGTGCCCTTCCCTTCGGCGTGGCCAAGGGACCCACCATCCGTTACGTCTGCGCAGGGTTCGACGTGGCGACCGCGAGGGCACCGCGGCCCCCGACAGCGAACACCGCAGGCTCTATAGACACGAAAACGGCGCCCGGAGGCGCCGTTCAGTCAGACCTTGGCCCGGCCTTACTTGCGGCGACGGCGCGCGCCGTAGATGCCAAACAGGCCGAGGCCTGCCAGGGCCAGGGAGGCCGGCTCGGGAACGCCGGTGTTGGGCGGGGGCGGCGGCGTCGTGCAGTTGGCGCAGGCGGCGACGGAGTAGAGCTTGAAGTAGTCGTTGCCGATGTAGCTCGACCTGCCCGTGTGATAGGCAGGGTTCAGGGCGCCGATCAGCCAGTAGGACGAGCACAGTTCGGTATCTACACTGGCGACCTTGCGGCCATAGCTGTCGGTGGTGAAGTCGGGGGCGGAGCCGTCCGGCCCAGCCGAGCCGTAGTAGAGGTTCTGGACATGGGTCCAGCCGCTCAGCGAGGTGGTGTTCTTCGAGGAGGACGCCAGAATCGTGATGTCGGCGTCGCCGGAGATCCAGCCGAGGGTGATCTTGTCGAGGCTGACGGCCTGGTCGAAGCTCAGCATGACCCACTCGTAGGTGCCGCCGGAGTTATCGACGGCGTGGAGCGGGTTGGTCCCGGAGCCCGCGCCGTATCCCGAACCTGAGTAGTAGTTCAGGCTGGTGGTATTGAGCGTCGTCGAGCCATTCGTGTTGTAGTAGGCGCCGGTGGACACGCTCACGCCGGCGGAGCTGGCACCGGACTGTCCGAATTTGAAGGTCGGGCACGACGGGTCGCTCGACCCGCCACCGCAATAACTACTCTTGTAGGTGGCTTGCGAGAAGGTGGCCAAGGCCGGGGCGCTGACGCCGAAGGCGGCGGCAAACAAGAGGCCAGTCAAGACGGTTTTCATCGTGTTCTCCGGGGAAATCAAGCAGTACTCAGCAAGCCACTAGCAGAAATTGGTCCACATGAGTTTTCTGCTTTTTTATCAACATCCTGGAAAATTGTTTCATGGCGTGTTGCCAGAATTTGTAAGAATTCTCGACATCGTCAATTCTTGAGGCGTCCATGCAATGCTCGGGCGTCCTCGATTCCGTGAAACGCCAGCTTGCTATCCAGCGCAGCCTGGATTTCCTCCCGGGCCTCTCCGGTTCGCCCACTGCGCTCCAGTGCCACGGCCAGGTGATAGCGGATCTCGGGGTCGGCCGGCGCCCTCAGCCGGGCGTCGCGCAGCATGGCGAGCCCTCCGGAAACATCCCCCTGGTGCAGCTTGATCCAGCCCACCGTGTCGATCAGCGCCGGATCCTTCGGCGCCAGCGCCAGCGCCCGCTCCGCCGTGGCCAGCGCCGCCGGGTCATTCAGTTCGCGCAGGACCAGCGCCAGCCGGTTCAGGACGCCCGGGTCATCCGGCTGCTGGACGGCCATCCGCTCCAGCGACTGCCGCGCGTCGCGCCACTGGCCTCGTGCGATCTGGACGTCGGCGAGGCCCCCCAGGACCGCGAGCGCCGGCTCTCGCTCGAACTCCTTGCGCAGCACGCGCTCGGCGTCGGCATCCTGGCCGGACTGCCGCAGCGCAGCGGAGAGATTGAGCGCGGATCGCGTCGAGGGCGCCTCCGCGTGCAGCTTCCGGAAGGTCTCGACCGCCGCCGCATGCCTGCCCGCCGCCAGGTCGATCGTGCCCTGGTAGCGCTTGACCTCAGCGTGGGTCGGCACGGCCGTGCGCAGGGTCTGGAGGAATTCGCCCGCCGTCTCGACCTGGCCCCGCGCCAGCGCGGTGTCGATCGCGAGTTCCAGGGCAGGCGCCGACTTGGCCTGGGCCGTCAGGGCCTTCTGGGCGTTGTAGGCGGCGTCATCCGCAAAGCCCGCGGCCAGCGCCAGCCGCCCGATCCGGATCTGGGCGTCCACGTCAAATTCGGCCGCCCGTGTCATGTTGCGGAAGACCTGCCGCGCATTGCGCGCATCGCCCGCGGCCAGGAAGGCCTGCCCGAGGACGGCCTGGACCGAGAGGTCATCGGGGTATCGGATCGCGACGTCCTTGGCCGCGTCGAGGGCGGCCGCATGTTGCCCGGCGCCGGAATGGGTCTCCACGATGGCGAGCGCCACCCGGCGCTCGTCGGGCCTCTTCGCGAGGGCCTTGGCCAGCCAGTCGAGCGCTTCCTTGGTCTTCCCCTGACGTCGGGCGAGGAGCCCCAGCTCGAACATCGGGCGCGGATCGTCGGGCGCGCGGGCCAGCAGCGCCTCGAGGCGGCGTTGCGCACCAGCCCCGTCCCCCAGCTCGGCTTCGACCCGGGCCAGATTGAGCAGGGCCGGCACGTAGTCAGGGGTCCGGGCGAGCACCTCCCGGTAGGAATCGCGGGCGGCGGCATTATCCCCGCTGGCGGCCTGGACGGACGCCAGTAGATTGACGGCCTCCGGGTCGCGCTGGGTCTTTCGCACCATCGTTTCGGCCAGGGCCACGGCCTTGTGCCCTTCACCCCGCTGCATGTAGAGCGTGATCAGGACCGATCCGGTCGGGATGCGATCGGGCGCGACCGTCATGGCCTGCTCGAGGCGCTCGATGCCGGCCGACTCCATGCCCCGCCCGAGCAGGCTCATCCCCAGCGCAGCGAGGGCCTGGGGATCATTGCCGAGCCGCTTGACCGCCTTCTCGAGGTAGTCGCTGGCCTGCTTGTGGCGATTGAGGCCCAGCTGGGCACGCCCGGCCAGCAGGTTCGCCTGCGGGTCCTCCGGCGCGTCGCGCAGGACGGGTTCGATGGCCGCCAGCGCTCTGGCGCTGTCATTGGCATCCAGGTAGATCGCCGCCAGCAGCTTGCGTCCGCCCAGATTCCTGGGGAAGCGCTTCTGCAGGATATCCAGGTATTCGGTGGCCTTCTCCTTGGTGCCCAGCCCGTGATGGGACAGGGCGCCCAGCATCAGCAACTGTTCGTTGGCGCTGGTGTATTCCGGTGGCAGGCCATCGACCAGGGTCGCCACCTGCTGCAGGGCCGCCTTGGCCGCTACCTCGTCGCCCTTGCGCCCGGCAATCACCGCGCGCAGGTAGGCCGACCTGGGTTCCTTCCTGGCGGACTTCGCGAGATGGTCGAGGTCCTCGGCAGCCGCATCCGTTCGGTCGAGATCCACCAGGATCGCCGCACGGGCGACGCGCGCATCGACCAGATCCGGATCCAGGGAAATCGCCTTGCCATAGTCCTCGAGCGCCGGCTGCAGGCGCCCCTGCGCATGGGCGAGGGACGCACGCAGATTCCAGGTTTCCGCCTTGTCCGGCGCGATCTCGACCAGCCGGGCCACGCTACGCCTGGCGCCCTCCAGGTCGCCCCTCTGTAACAGGAAGGGCACAAGATCCTCATAGGGCCGCACGGACAGGGGATCGGAATGGATGGCCGCCTCGAAGCCCCGTGCCGCCTCGTCGGCATTGCCTTCCAGGGCCTGGGCCCTGGCCCGCAGCGTGAGGACCTCGACCAGGTCGTCGCCACGCAGGCCGTCTGCGCTGATGTCGGCGAGCAGTTGCTTGGGCCGGCCAAGGGCCATCAGCAGGCGCGCGCGCGGCGCGGCGATCACGCTGCGGCCGACACCCAGCTCGATCGCCCGGTTGAAGGCCGCTTCCGAGGCGGGATACTCGGCCTGCTCGAGCAGCGCCCGGGCCAGCAGGACCTGGGCCGCCAGCATCGAGGCATCCTGCTGCAGCGCGTTCTTCAACTGGATGACGGACCCGTCGAGATCCCCGTCCTTGAATCGCGCCAGGCCGTCCTCGTAGTAGCCCGCCGCCTTGCCGGCATCGGCCGTCGCGGGGAGGGAGAGGAAGGGCGTGGCGAGGGTGAGCGCGAGCAGACCGGCGCGCAGGAATGTCGACATGGTGCGGGAAGGGACGTAGGCCAGGATGGGTCCAGTATATTTGGGGCACTGCGCCCGACCCGTGATGTGTGCCATGCACGGGCCGGGGGCGAAACGCTCGATCGCGCGCGGCCGCGACCGATGTCACACGGAGAAGGAGGAAGGCAGGTTTTGCAGGCGTGGATTGAAAAACTCGATTGGCTGCGCGGGGCGCTGCCCAATGGTCTGGGATGGGTCGTGGAAGTGTTTGTCGTCATCTTCCTGGCCCTGTTCGCCAAGTTCATTCTCAACCGGTTCTTCGACCGGCTCGCCGTGCGCTTCGCGGCCACGACGAACCGCTGGGACGACACCCTGCTCGAGGCCGCCCGGCGCCCGGCCACCATGCTGGTGTGGGCCATCGGCCTCTTCTGGGCACTCGAGATCGTCCAGCAGGAGACCGACTCGGCCCTGTTCGAGATCGTCGACCCGGGCCGTCGGGTGGTGGTGATCGCGCTGATCTCCTGGTTCCTGGTCCGCCTGATCCGCGGCGCCGAACGCGTGCTCGTGGATCCGGCGCGCTTCGAGAAGCCGATGGACCACACCACGGCCCGGGCGATCGGCAAGCTGCTGCGGGCCTCCACCATCATCACCGGCGCGCTGGTGATGCTCCAGACGCTGGGCTTCTCGATCTCCGGGGTGCTGGCCTTCGGCGGCATCGGCGGCATCGCGGTGGGCTTCGCGGCCAAGGACCTGCTGGCCAACTTCTTCGGGGCGCTGGTGGTGTATCTCGACCGCCCCTTCGCCGTGGGTGACTGGATCCGCTCGCCCGACAAGAACATCGAGGGCACGGTGGAGGACATCGGCTGGCGGGTCACCCGCATCCGCACCTTCGACCAGCGCCCGCTCTACGTGCCCAACGCCACCTTCACCAGCATCTCGGTCGAAAACCCCTCGCGCATGCTGAATCGGCGGATCTACGAGACCATCGGCATCCGCTACGCCGACGCCGACCGCATGCGCGACATCGTCCGCAGCGTCACCGACATGCTCCGCGCCCACCCCGAGCTGGAAACCGAAGAGCGCACCCTGATCGTGCACTTCAACAGCTACGGCCCCTCCTCGCTCGACTTCTTCGTCTACACCTTCACCAAGACCACCCAGTGGGTGAAGTTCCACGAGATCAAGGAGGATGTGCTGTTGAAGATCTACGAGATCATCCGCGACCACGGTGCCGATATCGCCTTCCCGACCACCACCGTCCATTTCGGCGACCCCCTGCGCCTGGACCGGGACCGGGAGGAAGCGCCGGAACCCTCCGCGCCCTGAACACACGCCCCCGCGGCATGACGCCGCGGGCCGGCCAGCCACCCGCCCCCCATGTCCGAACACGCTGCCCTGCCCTACCTCAGCGAGACGATCCTGTTCCTGGTCCTGGCGGGGATCCTGATCCCGCTGCTGGAGAAACGCGCGATCAATCCGGTGCTGGGTTTCCTCGCGGTCGGTGCGGTCGTCGGCCCCTACGGGCTCGGCGCCCTGGCGGAGGACTGGCCGGCCCTGCGCCATGTGAGCTTCACGCGCAGCGACCACGTGGCCACCTTCGCCGAGCTGGGCGTAGTCTTCCTGATGTTCATGATCGGCCTCGAGCTGTCGGTCGAGCGCCTGTGGTCCATGCGCGGTCGGGTCTTCGGCGGCGGCGGCGCCCAGGTCGGCCTCTCGGCGGCGATCATCGGCGCGATGGCCTACGGCTGGGGCAATCCGCTCGAAGCCTCACTGGTGCTCGGGCTGGTGCTGGCCTTTTCGTCGACCGCGGTGGTCATGCAGCTGCTGGTCCAGCGTCGCGACCTGGGCACGCCCCTGGGCCAGGCGGGCTTCGCGCTCCTGCTGTTCCAGGACCTGGCCGTGGTGCCGCTGCTGGTGCTGGTGGGCATCCTCGGCCAGTCGGACGCCCAGGGCAGCTTCGTGTCGCTGCTGGCGGTGGCCGTGGTCAAGGGCGCGATCACGGTCGCGGTCATCTACCTGCTGGGCCGGCGCCTGGTGCGCCCCCTGTTCCACCACCTGGCCAGCGCGCGGGCGCCGGACACCTTCATGGCCCTGACCCTGCTCGCCAGCCTGGGGGTGGCCGCCCTGACCTGGGCCGCCGGCCTGTCGATGGCGATGGGCGCGATGCTGGCCGGCCTGATCATCGCCGAGACCGAGTTCCGCCACGAGGTGGAGGTCACCATCGAGCCCTTCAAGGGCCTGCTGATGGGTCTCTTCTTCATGTCGGTCGGCATGGGCATCGACCTCCGCGCCCTGATCGCCTTCCCCTGGCAGGTCCCCCTGTCGGTCCTGGGGCTGATGGCCCTGAAGGGCGCCGTGCTGTTCCCTCTGCTGCGGGCCATGGGGCTCTCGTGGGGCCGCTCCACCGAGGGGGCGATCCTGCTCAGCCAGGGTGGCGAGTTCGCCTTCATTGTCGTCGGGGTGGCCATGCACACTTCGCTGCTGGCCGAGGACGTGGGCCACTTCATGCTGCTGGTGGTCAGCCTGTCGATGCTGGCCACGCCCCTCGCCAGCCGGATCGGACGCCACATTGGCGATCGGGTCGATGCCCGGCTGGGGCGCCGCAGCGCGGCCCCGGCGGCCCCCATGCAGGCCTTGCACGACCACGTGATCATCGCCGGCTGCGGCCGGATCGGCGAGATGGTCGGCCAGGTCCTGGAGCACCGGGGCCTGCCCCATGTGGCCATCGACCACGACGCGCGGCTGGTGGAGCGCCTCAACAAGCGCGGCGTGCGCGCCTATTACGGGGACGCCAGCCGGGCCGAGTTGCTGCGCCGGCTGCATCTCGAGCAGGCCCGGGCGGTGGTGCTGACCCTGGCCGACGCCGATGCCGCGACACGCACGGTGGAGGGCATCCGCGCCCTGGCCCCGCGGGTCGCCATCGTGGCCCGCGCCCGCGACGAGCAGCACGCAGTGGTGCTGCGCCGGGCCGGCGCGGATGCCGTCATCCCCGAGACGCTGGAGGCCGGACTCCAGCTGGCCGGGGCCGCGCTCGAGCGCTGCGACGTGAGCGACGACGACATCCACCACCAGCTGCAGCAGGAGCGCGAGCAGCGCATTGCCAGTATGCTGTTGGGACGGTAGTCCAACGCCCACACCCCATGAACCTGCCCCGAATCCACCTGATCGCCACCGGCGGCACCATTGCCGGGGTCGCCGACGACCGCGCGTCCACCACCCGTTACCAGGCCGGCAGCCTGGCCGGTCATGCACTGCTCGAGGCGATTCCCGAAGTGCACGGCTTCGCCCGCATCACGATCTCGCAGCCGTTCAATTTGGACAGCAAGGACCTGGGGCCCGGGCACTGGCTTCAGCTGGCGCGTGATGTCGCCGAAGCACTGGTCGATCCGGCCTGCGATGCCGTGGTGGTCACCCATGGCACCGATACCCTGGAGGAGTCCGCCTTTCTGCTCGACCGGCTGTTCGCGCCGGGCAAACCGGTCGTGCTGACCTGCGCCATGCGCCCCGCCAGCGCGCATTCGGCAGACGGCCCGCTCAACCTGCTGCATGCGGTGCAGGTGGCGGCCAGTGGCGTCACGCGGCAGACGGGGGTAGTCGCGGTGATCAATGAACAGATCCATGCGGCGAGCCGGCTGCACAAGCGTCACACCCGTGCCCTGGACGCGTTCGAGGGGGGGGATTCCGTGATTGGCTGGAGCGATCCACCGAGCTTGGACCTGGGACCCGAAACTCCAGCGCGCCTGCCGGGACTGCTTTCGAGTCTCTCCGAATTGCCGAGGGTCGATGTCTTGTGGGTCGGGGCGGGCAGCGAACCCGACCTGATGGCGTCCAGCATCTCCCATGGCGCAAGGGCGATCGTCCTTTGTCTGCCGGGAAACGGCAGCCTCCCCGCCGTCTGGCTTGACGCGGTCAAAAAGGCCTTGGCCCGCGATGTGATTGTCGTTCGCTCCAGCCGGACCGGAGCGGGTCGCGTCACGCCCCAACCCGGGGATGGCCCCATGCTCTTTGCCTCGGGCCGACTGACGCCTCCGCAGGCCCGGATCGCCCTGATGCTGGCTCTCGCGGGCCAGTTGGCGCCCGCCCACTTTTTCTAGCGCGCACCATCAGGTGCCTGATCGACCCATGTCAGTCAGGCGCAGGGACTCATGCGGCCAGGCGCCCTCACCAACGCACAGCTGATCAACGCTGCACCGGCAAGCCACAGCGTTTGCGGTTCGGGCACGTCGCTTGAGCCGCCCGGATCGCGCGCCCAGAGGGTAACGTGGGAGATCCCCGCCGCATTGCATTTCTCCACGCCCTGCCCATTCACGTTGCAGTTCAGCAAGGTGCGGGTGGTATCCCACGTGCCCGCAAAATTGAACTGCGGATCGTCCGCCGAGGGGTCGAATACACCGAACTGGGCGGCCGTGAAGTCGTAGATCGCAAACGCGTTTCCGGACTTGAAGACCAATGCGAACTGGTCAAAGGAATTCTTCCCGAGCAGATCTAGGGCGCGGAGTGCGACCAGCGGATCCGGCGTGAACGCCCAGGTGCCCTGCCCGGTGCTGGATTGCGAGACGGTGAAGAACGAGGCGAGCACGATGGTCGAATCACCGCCGACAGCCGCAGGGGCGAACGGCCCAGGGCCCGAACTACCGAAGTCAGTCTTGCCGAGCATGATCCAGCCAGGATCGTCGGCGAATCCGTCGCCATCCAGGTCCGTCTTGTCGGCATCGGTCACGAAGGCGCCGGCGGGGAAGAGGTCCGCGTAAGGCGGTGTCCCTTGGATCGCGCCATTGAGCAATCCGTCATTCTCGTAGCCAAGGTTAGTTTTGGGGTAGGGCGTGTCGTTGCCCTCGAAGGCCCCGGCGCAAGCGGCCGACGAAACCGGACCAAGCAACAGATTGGAGCCCAGCGTCGCGCCGGCGGAAACGCTGGAATACTGCTGAGCACTCGTGACCTGGACGTCGCTGGTGTTGCACGACCGGAGCGTGGTGACCGGCGTGGCCATAGCAAGGCCGCTACTCACCCACACGCCTGCACCGACCGCAGCAATTCGACAGATTCGCTTCATGACTGACATTCATCCACAGATCGTCGGGAGTCACCGACCATGCCCAAAGACATAGCACGAAGGATGCCAGCCATGCATGCCTATATTTTACAGTTACTTATGATTATATTTAGCCGAAATCATCAGAATCCGTAAAATAATTCGACGAGACAAAAATCACGAGTCGCTCCCAAACGTACGCCTGAGCGGCCGGGCACCGGAGAGAGGACGTCCAGTCCGACTCTTTGTACGCGCACCACCCCGTAATGATGGGCGACTGCACCTCCTTGCGTCTCTTTGATGTCTCCGGATACGCCCAATCAACGGCCTGGCAAGCAGCGCGCCAAAAGCGACCCGAAGGCCGATCTGCGAATACGAACCCCAATGTACTGGCGAAGTTGTCGTTTTTCACCAAACAGTGTTGAATCTGTGGATTTCGCCCGCGCACCGCACGACCAGCCCCGCGGCATGAGGCCCGGCCATCCGGGGCGTCAGAAAATCCGACAAGCGCCGAAACTGGTCCGCCTGCTGGCTACTCCATCGTTGCATTTACCCAGCGCGCAGGCCACATCCAACACAGGCGTCCGCCGGGTCGCGGAACTCAAGAATCTCCCGTCCGGTGTGAGCCGATCCTGAGCCAGCCGCCCCGTGTCAAAGCCCCGGGTCGCTGCCGCCGCCGGCCAGGGCCAGTTCGACCATGCGCCGCGGCAGGTGCGGGGCGAAGAGTTCGATGAAGGCATAGACATAGCCCCGCAGCCAGGCGTTGCGGAGGATGCCGATGCGGGTGGTGCTGGTCTCGAACAGGTGGGCCGCATCGAGCATGCCGAGGCCCTTGTCGGCGAGCGGATCGTAGGCCATGCGGGCCACGATGCCGATGCCGAGCCCCATGCCCACGTAGGTCTTGATCACGTCCGAGTCGATGGCGGTGAGGACCACGTTGGGCTTGAGGCCCCGCCCCAGGAAGGCCTTGTTGATCTGGCTGCGCCCGGTGAAGGCCGAGTCGTAGGTGATGATCGGCCAGCGCGCGATCTCTTCGAGCGTCAGGGGCTTGGCCTGCAGGATGGGATGCTTCTGGGGCGCGATGACGCAGCGGTTCCACTGGTAGCAGGGCAGCATCACCAGGTCGTCGTAATCGGCGATGGCCTCGGTGGCGATGGCCACGTCGGCCTCGCCCGACAGGACCATCTCGCACACCTGGCGCGGGCTGCCCTGATGCAGCTCGAGGCGCACGGCCGGATAGCGCCTGAGGAACTCCTGGACCACCTTGGGCAGGGCATAGCGCGCCTGGGTGTGGGTGGTGGCGATGGACAGGCGGCCCCGGCTCTCGTTGGTGAACTCCTCCCCCACCTGGCGGAGGTTGTCCACGTCGCGCAGCACCCGCTCGGCGATCGCCAGCACCTGGCGGCCGGGTTCGGTGATGCCGACCAGCCGCTTGCCGTGCCGCTCGAAGATCTCGAAGCCCAGCTCCTCCTCCAGCAGCCGGATCTGCTTGGAGACCCCCGGCTGGGACGTGAACAGGCTCTCCGCCGCCTCGGACACGTTGTAGCCATGCCGCGACACCTCGAAGACGTAGCGCAGTTGCTGCAGGTTCATGGCGCGTCACTCCCGGCCCGGCGACCCGCGCCCGGCACCCAAATAACTTTTGGTTCTTTGAGTTTAACCTGCATCACCTTCTCCCATCTATACGTGCGCGCTTACGATGCGCTGCACAACACAGGAATCCAGGAACCGCATCATGGACTTTGCCTACACAGTCGCCGGCTTCGCCGTCGGCGCCATCGTCGGCCTCACCGGTGTCGGTGGCGGCTCGCTGATGACGCCGCTGCTGGTGCTGCTGTTCGGCATCCACCCTTCGGTGGCGGTCGGCACCGACCTGCTCTACGCCGCCATCACCAAGGCCGGCGGCACCCTGGCCCACGGACTCAAGGGCACGGTGGACTGGAACGTCACGCGGCGCCTGGCGACCGGCAGCATCCCGGCCTCGCTGCTGACCCTGTACATCGTCGGCAACCATGCCCCGGGCGGCATCGAAGGGGCCTCGGGCATCATCAAGGTGGCCCTGGGCGTGGCCCTGGTGCTGACCGCCGTGGCCATCATCTTCCGCAAGCGCATCCAGGCCTACGCGATCCGCCGCTTCGGCGACACGCCGAACCCGCGCCGGGTCGCCGCCCTGACCGTGCTGACCGGCGCGACCCTGGGCGTACTGGTGTCGATCTCGTCGGTGGGCGCTGGCGCGCTCGGCGTCACGGCCCTGATCTTCCTGTACCCGTCGATGCCGGCCCTGCGCATCGTCGGCAGCGATATCGCCCACGCGGTGCCCTTGACGGCCGTCGCCGGCATGGGACACTGGTGGCTGGGCAGCGTGGACTGGGCCCTGCTCGGCAGCCTGATCATCGGCTCGCTGCCCGGTATCTGGCTCGGCAGCCATGTCTCGACGAAGATTCCCGACCGCATCCTGCGGCCGATCCTGGCGACCATGCTGGTGCTGGTCGGCGCCAAGCTGATCGCCCACTGAGGGCACCGTACCCCCACCCCGATTCACGACAGAGAGAGAACCCCTTCATGTATCGATACGACGCATTCGACCAGCGCATCGTCGATGAGCGCGTCGCGCAGTTCAGCGACCAGACGAACCGCTACCTGGCGGGCGAGCTGAACGAGGACGAGTATCGGCCCCTGCGTCTCCAGAACGGCCTGTACATCCAGAAGCAGGCGCCGATGCTGCGCGTGGCGGTCCCTTACGGCCTGATGAGCGCGGACCAGCTGCGCCGCATCGCGCGCCTCGCCCGCGACTACGACAAGGGCTACGTGCATTTCAGCACCCGCCAGAACATCCAGTTCAACTGGCCGGCCCTCGAGAACGTGCCGAAGATCCTGGCGGAGCTGGCCGAGGTCGAGATGCACGCCATCCAGACCTCCGGCAACTGCATCCGCAACTTCACCTCGGATCCGTACGCGGGCGTCGCCGGCGACGAAGCCATCGACCCGCGCCCGTGGGCCGAGATCCTGCGCCAGTGGGCCACCTTCCACCCCGAATTCGCCTACCTGCCGCGCAAGTTCAAGATGGCGGTCAATGGCGCAGCGGAAGACCGGGCGGTCATTCTGTGCCACGACATCGGCCTGGACCTGGTGCGCAACGAGGCCGGCGAAACCGGCTTCCGCGTGCTGGTGGGGGGCGGCCTCGGCCGCACGCCGATCATCGGCAAGGAAATCTCGGCCTTCGTGCCCTGGCAGGACATCATCACTTACTGCGAGGCCATCCTGCGGGTCTATAACCGCTTCGGCCGTCGCGACAACATGTACAAGGCGCGGATCAAGATCCTGGTCCAGTCCCTGGGCATCGAGGCCTTCCGCGAGCAGGTCGAGGCCGAATGGGCCCACAGCCGTGGCGGCCCCAGCACCCTGACCGAAGCCGAGGTGGCGCGGGTCTCGGGCCACTTCGTCGACCCGAGCTACGCGGCGCTGCCCGCCGAGGACGCCGGCCATCGCCAGGCCCTGGCGGACAACAAGGCCTTCGCGGCGTGGGCGAAGCGCAACGTGCGCGCCCACAAGCAGCCGGGCTACGCCTCGGTGGTGCTGTCCCTGAAGAAGACCGGCGTGGCGCCGGGCGACATCAGCTCGGACCAGCTCGACCTGGTGGCCGACTGGGCCGACCGCTTCAGCTTCGGCGAGGTGCGCTCCACCCACGAGCAGAACCTGGTCCTGGCCGACGTACGCCAGTCCGACCTGTTCGCCGTGTGGCAGGCGGCCCGCGACGCCGGCCTGGCCACCCCGAACATCGGTCTCCTGACCGACATGATCTGCTGCCCCGGCGGCGACTTCTGCAACCTCGCCAACGCCAAGTCGATCCCGGTCGCCGAGGCCATCCAGCAGCGTTTCGACGACCTGGACTACCTCCACGACATCGGCGACATCGAGATCAACATCTCGGGCTGCATGAATGCCTGTGGCCACCACCACGTGGGCCACATCGGCATCCTCGGCGTCGACAAGAACGGGCAGGAGTGGTACCAGGTCACGATCGGCGGCGCCCAGGGCAACACGGCCTCGCTCGGCAAGGTGATCGGCCCGTCCTTCGCCCGCGCCGAGATGCCGGACGTGATCGCCCGCATCATCGAGATCTATATCGAGGAGCGGCACGCCGACGAGCGATTCATCGACACGGCCCGCCGCATCGGCATCGAACCTTTCAAGACCCGCGTGTATGCGGACCGTGAAGTGAAGAAGAAGGTGGTCAATGGCTAAGCTGATCAAGAACGGAAAGGTGGTCGACGACAACTGGCAGGTGCTGCCTGCGGACGCGACCGAAGTCCCCGCCGGGCCGGTGATCGTCCCGCTCGCGCTGTGGAAGTCCGCGGCGGCCGAGTTGGCCGACCGGGGCGAACTGGGCGTGTGGCTGGCGCCCGACGAGGACCCGGCCGAGATCGCCCCGGCACTGTCCGGGCTCGACGTGGTGGCCGTTGCCTTCCCCAAGTTCGCGGATGGTCGCGGCTATTCGACGGCGGCGCTGCTGCGCACCCGCTACGGCTACCAGGGCGAACTGCGCGCCATCGGCGACGTGCTGCGCGACCAGTTCTTCTACCTGACCCGCTGCGGCTTCGATGCCCTGCAACCCCAGGAAGCGCGCTACACCAGCGAGCAGCTCGAGGCGGCGCTGGCCAGCCTGGGCGACTTCTCCGAGCCCTACCAGGGCGCCGTGGACCGGGCTGAGCCGGTCTGGCGCCGGCATGCCCGAGGTGGGGTGCCGGCATGAACGGCAGCGTCTCGATGTTGCGTCCGCGCGCCGGCAATCCGGCCACCCGCCCCGACCTGACCGATGCCCTGCGGGCGTCGGTTGCCGCCAAGGCCACCGCCGCCCGCGAACTGCTGACCGCAGCCGTGGCCGAGTTCGGTGGCCAGGGGGCGGTGACCTTCGCCAACAGCTTCGGCGCCGAGGACATGGTGCTGACCGAGCTGATCCTGCGGCTCGGACTGCCGATCGAGATCTTCTCGCTGGACACCGGGCGCCTGCCGGCCGAGACCTACGACCTGATGGCGCGTGTCGAGAAGCACTACGACACCCACCTCAAGGTTTTCTTCCCCGATGCCACGGCCATCGAGGATTTCGTCCGCAGCGAAGGCATCAATGCCTTCTACGAGTCGGTCGAGCTGCGCAAGCGCTGCTGCCAGATCCGCAAGGTGGAGCCCCTGCGCCGGGCGCTGGCGGGCAAGCAGGCCTGGATCACCGGCCTGCGGGCAGCCCAGTCCACGACCCGCACCGGCCTGCCGGCACGGGAGTTCGACGAGGGCAATGGCCTCATCAAGCTCAACCCCCTGACGGACTGGAGCGAGAACGAGGTGTGGGCCTTCATCCGCATCAACGACGTGCCCTACAACGACCTGCACGACCAGTTCTATCCCAGCATCGGCTGTGCGCCCTGCACGCGGGCCATCGCCGTGGGCGAGGACGTCCGCGCCGGCCGCTGGTGGTGGGAGGACCCGACCCTCAAGGAGTGCGGGCTGCACGTCAAGGGCTGAAACCGGCACGACGCGATCGAACGGGCCGCGGCAACGCGGCCTTTTTTCATGCGCGAGCCGTCGCCGCGCTACCATCGCCGCACCTCCCAGCAAGGCAAGACCATGACATCCGACGAACTGGCGGGCGCGCTCGCCCGCGCCCGCGATGCGCGCGCCCCCCTGCTGCCCCGGCTCGAAGCGGAGGGCTCCGACTGCTACCGCCTGTTTCACGGCACCGTCGAGGGCTGGCCCGGCGTGACGCTGGACCGCTATGGCGATGTGGCGCTGCTGCAGAGCTTCCATGCATCACTCGATCCGGCGTCGGTGGCCCTCGTCGAGCGCTTCGTCGCCGAGCAGCACGCGGGCATGCGCCTGATCCACAATGACCGGAGCGGGCGCGGCTCACGCATCGCCAACCCGCTGCCTGACGATCTCAAGGCCATCGCCCATGAACCGCGCCCGATCCGCGAACTGGGGGTGCGCTACAGCTTCCAGGCCCGCCACGCCGGCCAGGACCCCTGGCTCTTCCTCGACCTTCGCGCCGCCCGCCGCTTTGTCATGGCCGAAGCGCGGGACCGCTCGGTGCTGAACCTCTTCGCCTACACCTGCGGGGTCGGCACCGCGGCGGCGGCAGCCGGCGCGGGCTTCGTGATGAACGTGGACTTTGCCGAATCGGCGCTCCAGGTCGGCAAGGAGAACGCCCGCCTGAACGCCCTGCCCCACCGCCCCCGCTTCGTGCACAGCGACGTCTTTCCGGCCGTGCGCCAGCTGGCCGGCATCGGGCAGCCCAGAATGGTCCGCGGCAAACGCCTGCCGCCCTTCCCCGAACTGGCCCCGCGCACGTTTGATCTGGTGTTCCTCGACCCGCCCCGCTATGCCAAGAGCCCCTTCGGCGTGGTGGACCTGGTGCGGGACTACCCGGCGCTCTTCAAGCCGGCCCTGCTGGCGACGGCCGAGGGCGGCACGCTGGTGTGCTGCAACAACGTCGCGGAGGTGGCGGCGGATGCCTGGCTCGACCAGCTGCAGCGCTCGGCGGCCAAGGCCGGGCGAACCATCCGCGCGCTGGAATGGATCGCGCCCGACGCCGACTTCCCGAGCTTCGACGGCCAGCCCCCCCTGAAGGTCGTTGCCCTGCGCGTCTGAGGGCCGGCTTGCCGGCGGCTCCGCGGGTGGCCACAATGGGCCGGAGCACGGCCCCTGCGGCCATGCCGATAACCATATCGGGAGGAGACGCCCATGTCCTGTTGCCACCACTACGCCCTGACGCCGGGCGGTGATGCTGCCTTCGCGGTCGATGTTTCGGCCATCACCTTCGGGCCCGGCTGCCTGCGCGAGGCCGGCGACCACGCCGCGAGCCACGGCATGAAGCGCGTAGCCCTGTTCACCGACCCGCGCCTGTCGGGCCTCGAGCATCTGGCCGTGGTGCGCGAGTCGCTAAAGGCCGCGGGCCTCGATGTGGTCGTCTATGACGAGGTGAAGGTCGAGCCCACCGACGCCTCCTTCCTGGCGGCGGCCCGCTTCGCCTCGGAAGGGCGCTTCGACGGATTCGTTTCGCTGGGCGGCGGATCGGTGATCGATACCGCCAAGGCGGCCAACCTCTACGCCAGCTACCCGGCCGAATTCGCGGCCTACGTCAATGCCCCCATCGGCGAGGCCCGCCCCGTGCCGGGCCCGCTCAAGCCCCACATCGCCTGCCCGACCACCTCGGGCACCGGCGCCGAGTGCACCGGCATCGCGATCTTCGACTACGTCGAGAAGCACGTGAAGACCGGCATCGTCTCCAAGCGGCTGCGCCCCACGCAGGCGCTGATCGACCCGATGACCACCTACACCCTGCCGGCATCGGTGGTCGCGGCCTCCGGCTTCGACGTGCTGTCCCACGCCCTGGAGTCCTTCACCGCCATGCCCCACACCCGTCGTGCGGCGGCGGACCGTCCCTCCCTCCGGCCCATGAGCCAGGGCGCCAACCCCTGGAGCGATTTGGGCTGCAAGGAGGCCCTCAAGCTCACCGGCCGTTTCCTCGAGCGGGCGGTGGCCAGCGCCGACGACCGGGAGGCCCGGGACGGCATGATGTTCGCAGCCACCCTGGCCGGAATCGCCTTCGGCAACGCCGGGGTGCACCTGCCCCACGGGATGTCCTATGCGGTGGCCGGCGGTGTGCGCGACTTCCACGCTCCAGACTATCCGGACGACCACCCGATGGTGCCCCACGGCATGTCGGTGATCGTCAATGCCCCCGCCGTCTTCCGCTTTACGGCGGACGCCTGCCCCGAGCGTCACCTGGACGCGGCGCGCTGGCTGGGGGCGGACGTCAAGGGCGGAACGCTCGACGATGCCGGCGAACGGGTCGCCGAGCGCCTGATCGATCTGATGCGCGTGACGCGGATCCCGAATGGCGTCGGTGGTGTCGGCTATACCCTGGACGACCTGCCGACCCTGGCAGCAGGTGCCTGGGCCCAGCAGCGGCTGGTGCGCAATGCCCCCAAGGCGGTGACCGAGGAGAGCCTCGGTCGCCTGTTCGGCGACGCGATGCGCTACTGGTAGACCCATGAAAAAGGGCCCGGCCGATGTCGGGCCCACGTGGGCGTGCCGGCCCTCGCCGGCGGCGCTCAGTCGCGACGACGCCGCAGCATCAAGCCGGTCAGGCCCAGTCCGGCCAGCATCATGGCGTAGGCTTCGGGCTCGGGCACTGCCGTCGTCACGATCTGCAACCCGTACTGCCGGTCACCCTCGATGACACTGCTTCGCCCGGCGTCCCAGCCCGTGTTGTTCGCCTGCGAGAAGAAGGTGGCGACGCCAACCACATAGCGCCCGGGCGCCATCCCGTCGAGTTGAATGAAGGAATCGAAAGGGTGGAGCGAGCCGCCCGCGCCCGCCAAAATGGAGAAGTCGTCGTTCTCGGCCAGCAACTGGAAGCTTCCGCCGCCCAGATCGCGCCAGATCGCGATCTGGGGGTCGAATCCGTCCGGGAACAGCATGGTGTAGTCGATGTCGGCGACGATCGTGCCGCCGGCGGAGCCGAAGCTGAAGTAGTCGAACGCGCCATCGCCCTCGCCGAAGATGGTCACCCAGTCGAGTCGGGTCGAGAGATTGTTGCCCAGCACGTCGCCCACGTCCGGGTTGAATCCCCTGCCCATGAACGCGTCGACGCGTACGGCAGCGGCGAGGGAATTCGAGGGCGTCTGGTCGTGGTAGAAAGCGGCCTGGGCAAGCGCCGGAACCATGGCGAAGAGCGCGGCCGCCAGCGTGGATGCGAATCTCATGAACCCCCCCTGAACTATTGGAATGGGATATGCCATTCTCAATCGAGGGCGTGAGGGGCGCAATCGCTCCGAGGGGTCGTCCGGGCCCGAAAATGCAAGGACTTGTGATCAGCCCACGGTGGCGAGGTGGTAGAGCTCTTCCAGGTTCAGCAGCGACAGGCTGACAATCTCGTGATCGAGCTTGCCCTCGTCGCCCATGGCCTCGATCCGCATGCCCACGTCGTGACTGCCCAGGCGCCCTCGGTAGGGGCGATCCTGGGAGAGGGCCTGGAGCACGTCGGCCACCGACAGGACCCGCGTCGCCACGTCGATCTCGCCGGCACTGCGATGGAAGGGGTATCCGGTACCCAGCAGGTTCTCGTGGTGCGAGGAGGCCCAGCAGGGGATGGGCGAATCGGGAAAGACCCGGTTGAGGATGCGGAAGGTGTCATAGCTGTGGCGGCTGATCATCGCCCGCTCCGCCCGGTCCAGGGGCCCCGGCTTGTCGAGGATCTCGTCGGGGACCCTCAGCTTCCCGATGTCGTGCAGCAGGGCCGCCACTTCGAAGCTGTCGGCCTCTGCCTCGTCACCGTCGGCCAGTTCGAACAGGCGCCGCGCCACCTTGGCGACGCGCACCGAGTGCTCGTGGGTGAATGGGCTCTTGGCGTCCACGACCCGGGCGAAGAGGCGGGCCAGTGCCAGAACTTCGGCACTGCCCAGGTCGCTCACCGGCGAGGCCAGTCGATAGTTCTCGAGATACTCGAGCAGGTAGAAGGGGTCCATGGCGAGCCAGAAGGACTCGCGCCGCGACACGGCCACGAAGGCATCGACCAGCGGTGGCGCGAAGAGCCTGCCCGAGTACTCGCGGACCGTCTCGACCAGATGATCCCGTGCCATCAGGATCGCGTCATCCACGTGGCGGGCATTCAGGTGCGGCGCCTGCAGCACGTCGATCCGGTCGGCCAGGAAAACCAGGTTGGCATGCAGGCGCACGCGCTCGGGCAGGTCGATCGTACTGAGGACCGACCAGGGAGTGTGATGCCAGCGCACCACGGGCGCAAAGCGCCGCAGGGGCGCACACTCGATGAGGTAGTTCTCGCCGCGCAGGCAGTGTTCCTCGGCCCCGGACCAGAGCAGCGAATCGGTCAGCTTGCGATGCTCCGATGCGCGCGACACCCCGCAATCGTGCAGCATGCCGGCATAGAACGCGAAGCCCAGCTCATCATCGTCCCAGCCCAGCTCGCGGGCAATGGACTCGGCCATCCAGGCCACCCGCTTGCCATGCTGCACTTCGTCGATGCCGACGAAATCCAGCACGCTGGTCAGCGCACAGATCGCGCGGTGCGGATCGATCTTCATGTCGCCCCCCAAGGATGACGCGGGATTGCTGCCCGTACCTGGGCTATCGGCATACCACGCGCGCGCCTTGAGGCCCAGCCCTACTTGAGGAGGTTGCGCAGCCCCTTCTGCAGTTCCTTCTTGAGTTCGTCCTCGGCCTTCTGCTTGACCTCCTGCTTCTTCTCCTCGAGTTTTTCCTTGAGGTTGTCCTTGACCAGGGCATCGGTATCGAGCTTGTAGCGGGGGGCGTCGAAGCGGCCGGTTACATGGACCGGTACCGTCACGCCCTTGACCTTCTCGAGCGGCTTCCCGCCCTGGCCGGTCAGGGTCCCCACCACCGAGGTGCGCACCCGGTAGTCGATGGTCTCGCCCACCAGATCGGCCTTCCCCTCTCCGCCGACCCGCAGCAGCGGCGAGCGCATCGTGAGATCGTCGTTGCTGGCCACGCCCTCGCGGAACAGGAGCGTGGCCTTCATGTCGGTGAAGTCGGTTTCGTTGGGTCCTTCCTCCTTGGGCGCCGGCTGCCCCGTCAGCAGCGCCTCGGCCTGCCGCATCAGGGCCGCCAGATTGACCCCCTTCAGTGCCCCGTTGGCGAAGTCCAGCGCCACCTGCCCCGCCAGGGAGCGGCGAATGGCGGCATCGTCGCTGCCCTGGAAATCGAGCCTGGCCGTCACGCTCGCCTTGCCCGTCAGCCTGGGCGGCTTGCCGGTCAGATCGCCCGTCAGCGGGCCGATCGCCACACCCGCGAGGGATTCGTCGAGGCTCACCCTGGGCTCGGCGCTGCGGCCATCCACGCCGATGTTGCCGCGATAGCGGCCTTCGTAGAGCGCGGCTTCCGGCCTGATGCGCGCCTGCCCGCCCTTGACGACAACGGGCAGCCGCAGCTCCGCCAGGCTCAGCCCGCTGAGCTTCAGTCGCTCGAGGGTGAAGTGGCCGTCGACCGCCAGCCCGGGAGGAATCAGTGGCCCGGCGGCGCGGGCGGATGCCTCGCGGCCCCCTGCTCCGGCCTTGTCCGACTCCGCGGCCTGGGGCGGCAGGTAGCGGTCCGCGTCGAAGGCATCGACCGACAGGGCGAATTTCACTGCCGGTCCCTTGAAGTCGCTGACCTGCACGCTGCCGCGGGCGGTCGTGTCGTCGAGTACCAGCACCAGGTCCTCGATGGCGGCGCGGGTGGGCGAGGCCGCCAGCCGGAGCGTCGTCGAGGCGCGCTTCAGGACCCCCGGGTCCTTGTGCAGCGGCAGGGCCACGCCGAGCGCGGTGGCCACCCTGGAGGGGTCGAACTCGGCCAGCGCGAACTGCCCGGAAATACGCGGCGACTCCGTCACGGACTCGGCCTGCAGGGCGCCCGTCACGGCCAGGTCGTAGGCGGTCAGCTTCAGGTCGCTGACCTGGACCGTCCCCTTCGCGAGGTCCGCGTCGATGCCGGCGCTGAGGCGCGCATCGAGCGCCTCGCCGGGCACCGCCGATCCACGCGCCGTCAGCGCCAGCACCAGGCCCTCGAGTCGGTGATGCCGGGCCGCAAGGTCCAGGTGTGCAGTGGTCGTGACATCCAGCCGGGCATCGAGCGCAGGCGCATCGCTCGTCACCCGCGCCTTGACGCTCAGCGGCAGCGGCTCGCCGGGCGCCAGGCGGCCGGTATCCACCTCCAGATCGGTCATTTCGTAGCGGACCCCCGCCTGGCGGTCGTGCCAGCGAACCGTGGCGTCGCGCAGGGAGAGCCCCCCCAGCACGAGGGCGCCCGGCTTGAAGTCCCCGGGCGATGACGCGGTCTCCGGCGCCTTGGGAGGCTCGCCGGTCGAAGCTTCGCCGCCACCCGCCAGGTCGGCCCAGTTGGCGCGCCCCTCGGGATCGACTTCCAGGTTCAGCACCAGCCCGTCGAGCGTGACCCGATCCACTTCGACACGCCCTGAAAACAGGGGCATGAGCAGCGCCCGGACCTGGGCCGACCGGATGCTCGCGAAGGGTGCCTCGGAGAATCCGGCGGCATTCCCGAGGCGGGCCTCCCCGATGCTGACCCCTAGCCACGGAAACACCGACAGGCGCAGGTCGCCGGAGATGACGAGCTCGCGCCCGGTGGCCTTGCGGGCGGCCTCGCCGAGCTTATCGCGGAAGTCATTGGGATCGAAGACGAACTTCAGGTAGGCGAACAGCGCCGCTGCGAGCAGCAGCACGATGCCCAGCAGTGCGGCGACGACACGGACAAGGGTTTTCATCGGATCGGGGCCCCGAGACCATGGAGTCCGTCGAGGCTAGCAGGGGCCTCGCAGCCAGGGCAACCGCACAGGGCCCCTGGACACATTTGGACCCAATACCGCCGCTGCGCTCGACCCGGAAATGCGCCTCGGCCATGGCATCTACAATGGAATTGAGCCGCCACCCAAGGGGGACGCCTTGCACAAGCATGCCGGACGGATACTGCAGTGGCTGATACTGGCGATCGCACTGTGCGCCCCGGTGGTCACTGCGGCTGCGCCATCGGTGCGGGTACTCGACGTACAGGGCATCGTCGGCCCGGCGACCGCGAGCTTCGTGGGCCGTCAGCTGGCCAGCGCCGCCCAGGCACGCGATGCGCTGGTGGTATTGCGCATGGACACGCCGGGCGGACTCGACAGCGCCATGCGGGAGATCATCCAGGCCATCCTCGCCTCGCCGGTCCCGGTCGCCACCTTCGTGCATCCGGAAGGCGCACGGGCGGCCAGCGCCGGCACCTTTATCCTGTATGCCAGCCATATCGCCGCCATGGCGCCGGCCACCAATCTGGGGGCGGCAACACCGGTGGCCATCGGCCTGTCACCTGCCGATGGCGCGTCGGACACCCCTGCGGACAAGGGCGCACCCGCCGAACGCGAAACCACCGATTCCCGCCCGGCCGCGGGCGGCGGCGCGATGATGCGCAAGGCGGTCAATGACGCCGCCGCCTATCTCCGGAGCCTGGCCGAGCTGCGTGGACGCGACGTCGGCTTCGCGGAGCGGGCGGTACGCGAAGCGGCCAGCCTCTCCGCCAGCGAGGCCCTTGCGGCGGGCGTGATCGACGTGGTCGTGACCGACGTGCCGGCGCTGCTCGCGGCGGTGGACGGCCGCTCGGTACGGATCGGCGGCAGCGAGGTCACACTGGCCACGGCCGGCGCGACGATCCAGGCGGTCACCCCCGGCTGGCAGCTGCGCCTGCTGGGCGCGCTGGCCAACCCGCAGCTGGCCGTGGTGCTCATGATGATCGGCATCTACGGCCTGTTCTTCGAAGTCACCAGTCCGGGCTTCGGCGTGCCCGGCATCGCCGGCACGGTCTGCCTGCTGCTGGCGCTCTACGCCTTCCACATGCTGCCGGTCAATTGGGTCGGCGTGGCCCTGATCGCGCTGGGCGCCGGCCTGATGGTGGCCGAGGCCTTCCTGCCCAGCTTCGGCGCATTCGGCGTCGGTGGCGTGCTGGCCTTCGTGCTGGGTGGTCTCTTCCTGATGGACGCGGAACGGCCCGCGTTCGGCCTGCCCCTGCCCTTCCTCGCCGGCATGGCCCTGCTGAGCGCGGCGACACTGTTCGCCATCGGAAGCCTCGCCGCGCGCAGCCGGCGCCGCCCGCCCGCCAGCGGGCCGCAGCTGCTGATCGGCGCCCCCGGGCGAATCACTACCGTCAGCGACGAGGGCTGCTGGGCCCAAGTCGCCGGCGAATCCTGGCGGGTCGTCGGCGCCGGCCCCCTGCGGGTCGGCGACGCGGTTCGTGTCGAAGCCATCGACGGGCTGACCCTGCAGGTCGGCACGCCCCACCCTGACGTCAATTAACTGAGGAGGAGCGGATCATGCCCCTGGACATCAGTTTCGGCGTGGCCCCGCTGGTCATCGCCGTCATCCTTCTGGTCTTCGCCTCGCTCAAGATCCTCCGCGAGTACGAGCGCGGCGTGGTCTTCCTGCTCGGCCGCTTC
>JAGRFX010000148.1 GCA_020445805.1 Rhodocyclaceae bacterium | reverse complement strand
GTGAAGTGCTGCCCATCGGCGGCCTGAAGGAGAAGCTGCTGGCTGCGGTACGGGGCGGCATCGGCAAGGCGCTGATTCCCGAGGAGAACGTCAAGGATCTGGCCGACATCCCGAGCAACATCAAGGATGCCATCGAGATCGTGCCGGTGCGCTGGATCGACCAGGTCCTGCGCGAAGCGCTGGAGCGCGAACCCGAGGCGCTTCCGGACGACGCGCCCGCGATGTCGCCGGAAGGCAAGGCCGGGGATGACCTCAAGGGCCAGAATGGTGTGACGGCCCATTGAGGCCCTGGGTCTCGGAATCGTGGTGAAACGCGCCCGCGAAAGCGGGCGTTTTTTTGTATGGCCCTGTGTCCGAACGGCCGGCCGCCTTGACATTGGCAAAAACAGCGCGCTATAAAACGCTTGCAGTTTCGCGTAGCCGGAAATGGTCTGGAATCCCGCGCCGTTACTGGCTTTCCAGTCTTAAGATGGTCACACCATCCGAGAGGGGGCATAAGTGAATAAATCGGAACTCATCGATCAGATTGCGGACGAGGCCGAAATCTCCAAGGCCGCTGCCGGCCGGGCACTCGACGCAGCGATCGGTTCGATAAAGACAGCACTCAAGAAGGGTGGGACCGTGACCTTGGTTGGGTTCGGGACCTTCTATGTCGGCAAGCGGGCCGCGCGGACGGGCCGCAACCCACGGACGGGCGCGAACATCAAGATCAAGTCCGCCAAGGTGCCCAAGTTCCGCGCTGGCAAAGGCCTGAAGGATGCAGTAAACTGATCCGCTTTGGTCGGCCGAGCTAGCCGGCCCGAGCGGGTGCTTAGCTCAGTTGGTAGAGCGCCGCCCTTACAAGGCGGATGTCGGGAGTTCGAGCCTCTCAGCACCCACCACCAACTGGGCAGCATCAGTACCGAGGCGTCGCGCCGGAGGTTCGGCGCATCGGGAAAAGACGCTGGCTTCTGTTGAGCGAGCGCCGCGTACGAAAAGGCGAACACATCCGGGTTCGCCTTTTTCTTGTCCTCTCATACCCCTCCATCTCAGATCATGTTTGATGCAATCCGCACCAACCGGCGTATCGTCCAGATCATTCTGGGGCTGATCGTCGTGACCTTCGCCTTCTTCGGCGTCGAGTCCTATCTCAGCAGCATCGGAAACGATACGAGCCTGGCCACGGTCGGGGACTCCAAGATCGGCCCGGCAGAATTCGAGAATGCGCTGCGTCGCCAGCAGGACCAGATCCGCGCCCAGGCGGGTGGTCAGATCGACATCGCTCAATTGAATACGCCGGCGATTCGCCAGGCCGTGCTCGAGGGGCTGGTCAATCAGCGCCTGCTGGCACTCTATGCCGCCGACTCACACCTGGCCGTCTCGCCCGAACAGCTGCGCGAAGTGATCGGCTCGATCGACGAGTTCAAGCGCGATGGCCAGTTCTCGCGTGATCTCTACGTGCAGGTGCTTCGCTCGCAGGGCATGTCCGAGCAGGGTTTCGAAGGCCAGCTGCGGCGCGACGTGGCCTTTCAGCAGCTGACCAGCGCCGTCGGCGCCAGCGCGATCGCGCCGACCTCCACCGCCCGGTCCCTGCTGCAGCTGCAGCTCGAGGAGCGCTCGGTGGCGCTGGCACGGGTGTCGGCGGAAGAGCTCGCTGCCTCGGTGACGGTGTCGGACGACGAGGTCAATGCCTACTACGAGGCCCACAAGGCCGACTTCAAGCTGCCGGCCCGGGTCAAGGTCGACTATCTGGTGCTGGACCGCGAGGCCTTCACGAAGCAGATCCACGTCGAGGAGTCGGCGGTCAAAGCCTGGTACGACGAGCACCAGGACCGCTATCGCAGGGCCGAGGAGCGTCGCGCCCGCCACATCCTGATCGAACTGCCTGCCGACGCCGACGAGGCTGCGGTGAGCAAGGCGAAGGCCCAGGCCGAGGCGCTGCTGAAGGAAGTCCGCGACGCCAAGGGCGAGAATTTCGCCGAGGTGGCCAAGCGGGCGTCCCAGGATCCGGGCTCGGCCGACAACGGCGGCGACCTGGGATTCTTCACGGCCGACGCGATGGTGCAGCCCTTTTCCGAGGCGGTGTTCTCCATGGCCGAGGGCACGATCAGCGATGTGGTTCGCAGCGACTTCGGCCTGCACATCATTCAGGTCACGGGCATCCATCCCGAGCAGGTCCGCCCCCTCGACGAGGTGCGCGCCGCCATCGAGACCGAACTGCGCGAGCAGGAAGCCCAGCGGGCCTTTGCCCATGCCGCCGAGACCTTCAGCAACGTGGTCTATGAGCAGCCGGACAGCCTCGAACCCGCAGCCACGGAGTTCAAGCTCGAGATCCAGCATTCCGACTGGATCGGGCGCGGCACGGCCGCTGCGGCACCGTTCGACAACCGACGGCTGCTCGATGCCCTGTTCCGCGACGACGCCATCGAACGCAAGCTCAACACCGAGGCGATAGACCTGGGCAACGGCCGGCTGGCGTCGGCCCGGGTCACCGCCTTCGAGCCGGAGCGGACCGAAGCGGTGGGCGACGTCCGCGAGGAGATCGTCTCGCGGCTCAAGCTCGAGGCCGCCTCGCGTGAGGCCGAGAAGCAGGGCGAGGCCTTGCTCGCCAAGCTGCGCGCCGGCGAGACCGTGTCGCTGGAATTCGCCAAGTCGCAGACCGTGACCCGTGCTTCGACCGACCTGGACCCGACGGTCCATCGGGCTCTGTTCTCGCTGCTGCCGGAGAATTTCCCGGCCTATGGCGGGGTGGTGGGTCTGGACCACGATTACGTGGTCTATCGGATCGACAGCGCCACCAAGCCCGAGATCGGGGCCGAAGATCCGCGCCTTAAGGCGGTCCGCACGCAGTACGAGCGGGTGCTCGCCGAGCGCGACCTGGCGGCCTTCCTGGCCGACCTGCGACGCAAGTACAAGGTCGAGATCAATCGCGCGGCCATGCAGGCGGTCGCTTCCTGAGGGGCTGGCTGGCCTGCAGGACACAAAAAAGCCCGGGAGATTTCCCGGGCTTTTTCTTGGTGGAGCCTTCTGGTGCTGTCCGGCTCAGCCCTGGTCGGAATTGCCGAGGGCCGTGGTGTTGAAGCCGCCATCCACGTACATCACTTCGCCGGTAATACCGCTCGCCAGATCCGAGCACATGAAGGCCGCTGCGTTGCCGACCTCGTCGATCGTGACGTTGCGGCGCAGGGGGGCATTGCGCTCGTTGAAGGACAGCAGCTTGCCGAAGCTGCCGATCCCCGAGGCGGCAAGGGTCTTGATCGGGCCGGCGGAGATCGCATTGACGCGCGTGCCCTCGGGTCCGAGGCAGACCGCCATGTAGCGGACCGAGGACTCGAGGCTGGCCTTGGCGAGCCCCATGATGTTGTAGTTGGGCATGGTGCGGACCGCACCCAGGTACGAGAGGGTCAGCAGGCTGCCGTTGCGGCCCTTCATCATCGGGCGGGCGGACTTGGCCAGGGCAGGGAAGCTGTAGGCGGAGATTTCCTGGGAAATCCTGAAGGCCTCGCGATTGCAGCCGTCGAGGAAATCCCCCTCGAGCGCCTCGGTGGGGGCGAAGGCGATCGAATGCACCAGACCGTCGAGGCCGTCCCAGGCTTCGCCCAGGCGGGCGAAGAGCTCGTCGATCTGCGCATCTTCCTGCACGTCGCACGGGAAGATCAGCTCGGTCTCGAAGTCCGCCGCCATTTTGGCGACCCGATCGCGGAAGCGGTCGTTCTGGAAAGTGAAGGCGAGCGTGGCGCCTTCGCGATGCATGGCCTTGGCGATACCGTAGGCAATCGACCGATTGCTGAGCAGGCCGGTGATCAGGATGCGTTTTCCGGCGAGGAAACCCATCGGTTCTTCTCCAATTCAGCGAATCGCGCATTATAGCCGATCCGAAAGTACGGTTTTATTGCTCGGATGCACGGCTTCGCAGGGGACGATACACTGCCGCGATGCCCGGTCGTCTCCCGCTCTTCGTCGCGATCCTGCTGGCCGTGTGGCTTGCCGGCGGCTGCGGTCGTGTCTGGAATGACCCCTATCCCGGCGAGAAGGCCAGCGCACCGGTACTGTATTCCGCTTTCGTCAATCGCCCCAAGCATCTCGACCCGGTCCAGTCCTATAGCGAAAACGAAGCCACCTTCACTTACCAGATCTACGAGCCGCCGCTCCAGTATCACTATCTGAAGCGCCCCTACGTGCTGGAACCGGGCGCGGCGGCATCGATGCCGGAGGTGCGCCGCTTCGATGCGGCAGGGCGCGAGCTGCCGGAAGACGCCGCACCCGACACGATCGCGACCACCGAATACACCATCCACATCCGGCCTGGCATGCGCTACCAGCCCCATCCGGCGTTTGCCGAGCAGCCACGCATGCCGGCCGACCCGCGACGCATCGGCGACTTCCTTCAGATGGGGAGCCGCGAGGTCGTGGCGGACGATTTCGTGTACCAGATCAAGCGGCTCGCCCATCCGCGCCTGCATTCGCCGATTCTCGAGCTGATCGCCGGCTATCTGCCGGGCCTGCGCACGCTCCACCAGCAGCTCCTCGACGCCAGGCTGCCACCCGAGGCCTGGCTCGACCTGCGGCCCTACGCCCTCGAGGGCGTCGAGCTCATCGATCGCTACACCTACCGTATCCGCCTGCAGGGCACCTACCCCCAGTTCCTCTACTGGCTGGCGATGCCGTTCTTCGCGCCGGTACCCTTCGAGGCCGAGCGCTTCTATTCGGCGCCCGGCCTTGCGGAGCGCAATTTCAGCCTCGACTGGTGGCCGGTGGGAAGCGGGCCCTACATGCTGGTCGAGAACGACCCCAACAGCCGGATGGTGCTGGCGCGGAATCCCAATTACCGCGAGGACCGCTATCCCTGCGAGGGCGATCCCGAGGATCGCGAGGCCGGCCTGCTGGCCGACTGCGGCAAGCCCATGCCCTTCATCGAGCAGGTGGTGTTCGCCCGCGAGAAGGAAAGCATCCCGTACTGGAACAAGTTCCTGCAGGGCTACTACGACGCCTCGGGGATCTCGTCCGACAACTTCGACCAGGCGGTGCAGAGCGTGGGCGACGGCGATGTGCGCATCACCCCGGACATGGCGGCCAAGGGCATCCGGCTCGTCACCTCCGTGGCGCCCACGGTGATGTACATGGGCTTCAACATGCTCGATCCGGTGGTGGGGGGCGACGGAGAGGCCGCCCGCAAGCTCCGCCAGGCCATCTCCATCGCCATCGACCAGGAAGAGTTCATCTCGATCTTCCAGAACGGGCGCGGCGTCCCGGCCATGCATCCGCTGCCGCCGGGCCTTTTCGGGTTCCGCAGTGGCGAGGCCGGGATCAATCCCTACGTCTACGACTGGAAGGACGGGCGGGCCGTGCGCAAGCCGGCGTCGGAGGCCAGGCGCCTGCTGGCGGAGGCCGGCTATCCGGACGGACGCGACGCGCACACCGGTGCGCCGCTGGTGATCTACCTCGATACCACCGGCACCGGCATGGGCGGCAAGGCCGAGATCGACTGGCTGACCAAGCAGTTCAAGAAGATCGACGTCCAGCTGGTGGTGCGCGCCACCGACTACAACCGCTTCCAGGACAAGATCCGCAAGGGCAATGCCCAGCTCTTTTACTGGGGCTGGAACGCAGACTATCCCGATCCCGAGAACTTCCTCTTCCTGCTGCATGGCGCCCAGGGCAAGGTGGCCAGCCAGGGCGAGAACGCCGCCAACTACCGCAATGCCGAGTTCGACGCGCTGTTCGAACGCATGAAGGCGATGCCCGACAGTCCGGAGCGGCAGCAGATCATCGATCGGATGATCGCCATCCTGCAGCATGACGCGCCCTGGAACTGGGGCTTCTACGAGGTGGTGTACAGCCTGCAGCACGACTGGATCCAGAACCGCAAGCCGGGCAAGATCGTGCGCAATACGCTCAAGTACCAGAACATCGACGGCGCCAGGCGGGCGGCGCGCCGGGCCGAGTGGAACCAGCCGGTGCTGTGGCCGCTGGGCCTGGGCCTGGTCCTCTTGCTGGCCCTGGTCTGGCCGGCGGTGGCCCACTACCGGCGGCGCGAGCGGGCCACCGGTCTGGCCGTGGAGGCGCGCTGAACATGCTGGCCTATCTGATCCGCCGAACCCTGTACGCGATTCCGATCCTGATCGGCGTGAACCTGCTGACCTTCCTGCTGTTCTTCGTGGTCAATACGCCGGACGACATCGCCCGCATGCAGCTCGGCGTCAAGCGGGTCACCCCCGAAGCCATCGCCAACTGGAAGCGGGAGCGGGGCTACGACCTGCCGACCTTCTACAACGCCGGGGCCGGCGGTGCCGGCCGGCTGACCGAGACGATCTTCTTCCAGAAGTCCGTGAACATGTTCGCCTTCGAGTTCGGCGCCTCGGACGACGGGCGCAACATCGCCCGGGAGATCACCGGCCGGATGGGGCCCTCGCTCGCCATCGCGATCCCCACCTTCGTGCTGGGCCTCTTCGTTGCTGTCTGCTTCTCGCTGCTGCTGGCCTTCTTCCGCAACAGCGCCCTCGATGTGGGTGGGGTGGTGCTGTGCGTGATGATGATGTCCATCTCGGGCCTCTTCTACATCATCTTCGGCCAGTGGCTGGTGGCCAAGGTGTGGCAGCTGGTCCCGATCTCGGGCTTCGCCGGCGGGATCGATGCCGCCCGCTTCCTGGTCCTGCCGGTGCTGATCGGCGTGGTGGCCGGGCTGGGCTCGAGCGCCCGCTGGTATCGCACGCTGTTCCTCGAGGAGATCCACCGCGACTACGTGCGTACCGCGCGGGCCAAGGGGGTGCCGGAAGGGGCGGTGATGTTCCGCCACGTGCTCAAGAACGCCATGATCCCGATCCTGACCGGGGTGGTGGTGGCGATCCCGCTGCTGTTCATGGGCTCGCTGCTGATCGAGTCCTTCTTCGGCATACCCGGGCTGGGCAGCTACACGATCGAGGCGATCCAGGCCCAGGACTTTGCCGTGGTGCGGGCCATGGTGTTCATCGGTTCGCTGCTCTACATCGTGGGGCTGATCCTGACCGACCTCTCGTACACGCTGGTGGACCCGCGCGTGAGGCTGCAGTGAGGGGCCGGCGATGAACCTGCAACCCGTGATTCTGTGGACCGACGCGGCGCTGTTTGCGCTGCTGGCGGCGGCCGTGCTGGCCATCGCAGGCCTGCGACGCGATCCGCTTCAGCGGGCCAACTGGCGGCGGGTCCTGCTGCGGCCCAGCGCTGCGGTGTCGCTGGTGCTGCTGCTGGCCTATCTGGTGGTGGGGCTGGCCGATTCGATCCACTTCCGGCGCGCGCTGCCGGATGGGGGCGACGGCCAGGTGCACTTCGCCTCGAATGTCGAGAGCCTGCTCGACGTGGCGCTGGGCGGCCTGCGGAGCGCCCAGGAAACCACCTACTCGGCACCCCTCGCGACCCATGCCTTCGTGAAGGACAACATCGAGCGTGAGGGGCAGCTGGTGGGCCGCGACTATCCACGGCTGGTCCATGGCGGCCGCCACCTGGGGGAGCCGCCCCAGGGGCAGGCGGGCGACGTGGCGCTGCGCGTCGGTCTCGGTCTCGCGGCGGGTGGCGCGGTATGCGGCCTGCTGTGGCTGGCCGTCCGCCGTCGCCTGAGCGACGAGCCGCGGGCCCGGCGGGCGCTGCTGGCCGGGCTGGCGAGCGCCGGCGGCCTGGCCGTGGTGGTGGGTGTGGTGGCGGCGCTGGCCCACGGCTACCACGTGTTCGGCACCGACAAGGTCGGCCAGGACGTGCTCTACCTGACCCTCAAGAGCGTGCGCACGGCGCTCGTGATCGGGGTGCTCACCACCCTGGTGACCCTGCCCATCGCGATCGCCCTGGGGATCTCCGCCGGCTACCACGGTGGCTGGGTGGATGACCTGATCCAGTACCTGTATACGGTCATCAGCTCGATTCCCGGGGTGCTGCTGATCGCCGCCGCCGTGCTGATGATGCAGGTCGTGATCGAAACCCACCCGGAATGGTTCGAGACGGCGGCCGAAAGGGCCGACGCGCGGCTGCTGGCCCTGTGCGTGATCCTCGGCATGACCAGCTGGACCGGCCTGTGCCGCCTGCTGCGGGGCGAGACCCTGAAGCTGCGCGAACTGGAATACGTTCAGGCGGCCCGCGCCTTCGGGGTCGGCTCGGCTGCCATCCTGCGGCGCCACGTGCTGCCCAACCTGATGCACATCGTGCTGATCGCCCTGGTCATGGACTTTTCGTCGCTGGTGCTGGCCGAGGCCGTGCTGTCCTACGTGGGCATCGGCGTGGATCCCAATACCATCAGCTTCGGCACCATGATCAACGCCGCCCGCATGGAGCTGGCGCGCGATCCGGCGGTCTGGTGGTCGCTGGCGGCGGCGTTCGTGCTGATGTTCGCGCTGGTGCTGTCCGCCAACCTGTTTGCCGACGCGGTGCGCGACGCCTTCGATCCGAAGGCGGGCTGAGGGCCCTAGCGCTTCTCGCGCATCAGGCGCGCCTTTTCCCGGTCCCAGTCGCGCTTCTTCTCGACCTCGCGCTTGTCGTGCTGCTTCTTGCCCTTGGCCAGACCGAGGTTGATCTTGATGCGGCCCCGGTTGAAGTGCATGTCGAGGGGCACCAGGGTGTAGCCGGCGCGCTCGACCTTGCCGATCAGCTTGGCGATCTCGGCATTGTGCAGCAGCAGCTTGCGGCGGCGGGTCGGGTCGGTCTTGACGTGGGTCGAGGCGCTGATGAGGGGCGTGATGTGCATGCCCAGCAGGAACACCTCGCCGCTGCGGATCACCACGAAGGATTCCTTGATGTTGGCGCGTCCGGCCCGGATGGCCTTGACCTCCCAGCCCTCGAGCACCATGCCGGCCTCGTACGTGTCTTCGACGAAGTACTCGTGGAATGCCTTCTTGTTGTCGATGATGCTCATGGTGCGTGCAGTGTTCGGCGACGACGGGCGGGCCTGATGGGCTAGAATCGCGCATTCTAGCAGCGACCCCGGGTTCGGCCGCCACATGGCATCCGTCAAGAAGATTGTCCTGATCGAGTTCACGCCGGCGCAGATGTTCGAACTCGTCGATCGGTGCGAGGACTACAAGCAGTTCCTGCCCTGGTGTGGTGGGGCGGAGGTGCACGACCGCACCGAGGCGATCACCCATGCCACGCTGCACGTCAGCTACCACGGCATCAAGACCCACTTCACGACCCAGAACGAGAAGGTCTTCCCCAGCCTGATGCGCATCCACCTCAAGGAAGGCCCGTTCCGCCACCTGGACGGCACCTGGCGCTTCACGGCGCTGGGCGATGCGGCGTGCAAGATCGAATTCGAGCTGCACTACGAGTTTTCCAGCCGGCTGCTCGAGAAGGTGCTCGGGCCGGTCTTCAATCACATCGCCAACACCTTCGTGGATTCCTTCGTGAAGCGGGCCGCCACGGTGTACGTCAAGGGAGCCTGAGCCACATGTCCGGAACCATCGAGGTCGAAGTCGTGTACGCGCAGAAGGCCCGGCAGGAGGTCGTGCGGCTGAGGCTGGTGGAGGGGGCGACCGTCAAGCAGGCCATCGATGCCTCGGGCCTCTTGCAGCGCCATCCCGAGATCGAGGTGGGCAAGGGGAACAAGGTGGGCATCTTCGCCAAGCTGACGAAGCTCGATGCCACCCTGCACGACAAGGACCGGGTTGAAATCTACCGCCCCCTGATCGCCGACCCGAAAGAGGTGCGGCGCAAGCGCGCCGCCGAGGGCAAGGTGATGAAGAAGGGTGGGGGCGAGGCCGAAGGCGACGAGGCGGGCTGAGCTCCGGCCCGCGACGCAGCGGGATCAGGGCTTCTTGCAGCGTTCCTCGATCAGGCCGCGCAACTGGTCGGCCTCTTCCTTGCGCTGTTCGTCGTTGAGGAATTCGCGCTCGCCCTTGTCGTTGAAGCGGACGATGCGCTGCCCCCCCTCGAGGGCCACCAGGCGGCGCTCGGCGTCGGCGCACTGGCGCTCGAGCTTGGCCTTGCGGGCGCTTTCCTCCTCGACCTTGGCCTGCTCTTCCTCGCGTTCCGTGCGGCGTTGCTGGAAGGCGTCATTCTGCTCGGTCTGGGTGCGCTGGGCCGGCTGCGCGTTGCCGGGCATCGGCGTGACCTTGATGTCCAGCTCCTTGGAGCTGACGTCGGGCGGCGGAACGTCGGAGTAGTGGGTGCGCCCCTCGGCGTCCTTCCACATGTGGACCTGGCTGGCGACGCTGCCCGAGACGACGAGCAGGCAGGCCGCGAAGAGGGCCCGCATCGGGCGCGAATGGGTGGACATCAGCCGTATTTCCCGTGGTGAAGGGCGATCTGTATAATACGGATTTGGGCCCGAGGAAAAAAGCCATGCGTGTGAGCCAGAAGGCGCTGACGTTCGATGACGTCCTTCTCATACCCGCCCACTCCAACGTGCTGCCGCGAGATGTTTCCCTCGCCACGCAGCTCACCCGGAACATCCGCATCAATATTCCGATGGTATCCGCTGCCATGGATACCGTCACCGAGGCGCGCCTCGCGATCACCCTCGCGCAGGAAGGTGGCGTCGGCATCATCCACAAGAACCTGACGCCCGAGCAGCAGGCGGCCGAGGTCCTGAAGGTCAAGCGCTTCGAATCCGGGGTCCTGAAAGACCCGATGACCGTGTCGCCCAACGACTCGGTTCGCGAGGTCCTGGCCCTGACGCACCGCAACAAGTTCTCGGGCCTGCCGGTGGTCGAGAACGGCCTGGTGGTCGGTATCGTCACCAACCGCGACCTGCGCTTCGAAAACAAGCTCGACCAGCCCGTGGCGGCCATCATGACCCCCCG
>JAGRFX010000147.1 GCA_020445805.1 Rhodocyclaceae bacterium | reverse complement strand
GTGCGTTCGATCTTGGCGATCAGCAGTGCGGTCGACCCCGCAGCCCGCATCAGCTGCCGCGCCATGTACATGTCGGCCGCGCTCTTGGGGAAGGACACGGCCACGAAGTCGACGCCGATGCGCGCGGCGGTCTTGATGTCGTCCATGTCCTTGGCCGTCAGTGCCGGTGCGGTCAGGCCGCCGCCCTGCCGGTTGATGCCCTTGTTGTTCGACAGCTCGCCGCCCACCAGCACCCGGGTCCGGATCTCCGAGCCGAAGACCCGCTCGACCCGCAGCTTGAGGCGACCGTCGTCGAGCAGCAGCACGTCGCCGGTCTTCACGTCGCGGGGCAGGTCGCGGTAGTCGAGGCCGACCCGCTGGCGATTGCCGGAGGTGCAGGTGGCGTCGAGAATGAACTCGTCGTCGCGGGCCAGGGTGACGCGCTGTTCCTCGAACTTGCCGATCCGGATCTTCGGACCCTGCAGGTCTGCGAGGATGCCGACCGGCCGGCCCACCCGCGCGGAGGCGTCGCGGATGGCTTCGGCGCGCGCGATGTGATCGTCGGCGGTGCCGTGCGAGAAATTCATCCGGACCACGTCGATGCCGGCGTGGACCATCCTCTCCAGCACCTCGGCAGACGAGGAGGAGGGGCCGAGGGTGGCGACGATCTTGGTGTGGCGGGGCATGGAGACGTCCTGGTCCGGTTTCGGGCAGGCGGTATTCTAGCCGGCGTTCGCCGGGGTGCGGTGGGGCATGGCCCGGATCGGCGCAAAAAGCCCTTGCAAAACCCGCATTTGGCTGGAAAATTGCTAACAAAAGTAATAGAGCGGTAATAGAGCGGGCGCCGTCGGCGCCTCCCCAACCTGACCGAGATTGCGATGCCAGCACATGCTGCGGTGCATGAGTCGCCGATGGCGCTGTCGTGGAGCCTGCGCTGGCGCGCCTCCCGGACGATGCTGCATGCGTCGTGGGAGGACGTGAGGATGCCGGATGCCTGCGGGTGCATGCGCGTCGAAGGCGTCGGCGCCGGTGACCGGAAGGTCAGTGGTTTCCCGGAGTCAGGAATCGCCCGCATCGAAGTTCCCGCAATCTGGAGATTTTCACGGCCCGGACGAGGCATGCAATGGACGAGCCGGACATGAACGAGCGCAGCACACCCGCGGTCATGCCCACGCTCGCCGAGGGCCGGGTACTTCCGCGGCGCAGCTTCTTCGGCCTGCGCCTGTCCGACAGCCAGCGGGTCCTGCTGCTGTCGATCCTGGCCTTCTTCTTCATGGCCGCGGCCAATCTGTCCGTCCTCTACGCCATCGAGCGCAGCCGGCTCGACGAGGAACGCTCGGCGGCCCGCTATGCCGCACTCGATGCGGCTGCGGACATCCAGATGCAGATCACGCAGTCGCTGTCGACCCTGCACCTCCTGGCCGCGCTGGTGCGCGAAAGCAACGGCGCCGCGCCCAATTTCGAGCGGGTCGCCGGCCAGATGCTGCCCTCCTTCCCGGCCGTATCCGCCCTTCAGCTCGCGCCCGGTGGCGTGATCCAGCGCATCGTCCCGATGATCGGCCACGAACGGGCGATCGGCCACGATCTGCTGCGCGACCCGTCGCGCGAGAACGAGGCGCACAAGGCCGTGCGCACGCGCCAGATGACCCTGGCGGGTCCCTTTACCCTGATCCAGGGGGGCACGGGCATGGTCGGCCGGATGCCGATCTTCCTGCGCAATGATTCGGGCGAAGACTATTTCTGGGGTTTTGCCACGGCTCTCCTGCGGGTCGAGGACCTGATGCGGGCGTCGGGCATCGAACAGCTGCCCCAGTCCGGCTACGACTATCGCCTGACGCGCCCGACGCCGACGCCCGGCGACGAGCAGGTGATCGCCGCCTCGGTCGGCACCCGCATTCTCGGCGGCGAGGCCCAGCACGTGTTCGTGCCGAACGGCGAGTGGACGCTCACGGTCGGTCGTCGCGGCGGCTGGGGCTCGCCGCTGCTGATCGTCTTCGAGGTGGCGGTATCGATCTTCGTCGCCGGCCTGGTGGCGGGGCTGACCTACCTGCTGCTCAACCAGCCGCTGATCCTGCGCCGGGAGGTCCGGCTGCGGACCTCCGAACTGGAGTTCCAGGCCAGCCACGACACCCTGACCGGGCTCGCCAACCGCACGCTGCTGTGCGACCGGGCCGAGCAGGCGATCCGCCATGCCCGCCGCACGCGCAGTGGCGTGGCCCTGCTGCTGGTGGACCTGGACCGCTTCAAGACCATCAACGACAGCCTGGGGCATTCGATCGGCGACGAATTGCTGGTGACCGTGTCGCGCCGCCTCGGGGCCGTGCTGCGCGAGAGCGATACCTTGAGCCGCCTCGGGGGCGACGAGTTCGTGATCGTGATGCCCGACGTCCGGCACGAGGCCGACGTGGCGGCCGTCTGCGAGAAGCTGATCCACTGTCTGGCGCAGCCGACCAAGGTCCGTGGGGCGGTCGTCTATACCGGGGGCAGCATCGGCGTGGCCATGTATCCGCGCGATGGCGAGGACGCCGAGACCCTGCTGCGCAATGCCGACGCCGCGATGTACACGGCCAAGGAAAGCGGCCGCGGGCGATTCCATTTCTACGAGTCGGACCTCAACGACCGCATGATGCGGCGACTGTCGCTCGAGGCCGGGCTGCGCGAGGCCCTGGAGCGCAAGGAACTCGAGGTCCACTACCAGCCGAAGGTGTCGACCCGCAGCGGGCGCATCGAAGGCGCCGAGGCCCTGTTGCGGTGGCGCAGCGCCGAACTGGGCTATATCTCGCCGGCCGAGTTCGTGCCGATGGCGGAAGAGACCGGCCTGATCGTCGAGATCGGCGACTGGGTGCTGGTGGAGGCGTGCCAGCAGCTGCGTGTCTGGCACGACGCCGGGTACAGCGACATGACCGTCGCGGTCAACCTGTCGGCACTCCAGTTCCGACAGCGGGATCTGGCGCGCCGGGTCGAGACCGTGATTCGCGAGTCTGGCGTGCCCGCGTCCTCGCTGGAGCTCGAGCTGACCGAGACGATGGTGATGGAGAACGCCGCCGAGGCCATCGAGCTGCTGGATGCGCTGCGCTCGCTCGGCGTGGCCCTGTCGCTGGACGACTTTGGTACCGGCCAGTCCAACCTGTCCTACCTCAAGCGTTTCCCGATCGACTCGCTGAAGATCGACAAGTCCTTCATCGACGATGCGCCGCGTCAGGGCGATGACGCGGCGATCTCGCGCGCCGTCGTGGCGCTGGCCCGCAGCCTCAACCTGCGGGTGGTCGCCGAAGGGGTCGAAACCGCCGCCCACTGGAACTTCGTCTGCGACATCGGGTGCGACGAGGCCCAGGGCTTCCTGTTCTCGAAGGCCATTTCCGGCGACACCCTGAGCCTGCTGCTGGCCGAGCAGGAGGCGCGCCCCGAGGCGGTCTGGGCGAATCTCTGAGCGACCGTTCGTCATCTCTTGCTCTTGATGACATTGGCGTCTCCTGCCAGTGAGTAAGATGTCACCCGTGTTGTTGCGGGTGACATGTCGTGAGTCTGACGTTCCTCATCATCCTGGCCGGTTTCGTGGCGCTTGCGCTGTGGCTGACCAGCCTGCTCCCAACCGCCGCCCGGCCGGCGGCCTCTGAGGCTGCGCCTGTCGACTGGCAGGACTGTCCGTACCGTTGCGTGTCGATCCGCAGACCCGGGCAGTCCTGTCAGGCGGTGCGTGCCATTGCCGGCAAACGCTATCTGCCCCACGAGGCGCCTCGCCTGCCGCTCGATGCGTGCGACGAGGCGTTCTGTAGTTGCGGCTTCCGACGCCACCGGGACCGGCGCAGCCACGAGCGGCGCAATGCCTTCGATCCGCGCACCGCCTGCTGGACGGCGGATCGGGAGGAGCGGCGTGCCCTGCGGAGGGGGCGGCGGAAGGGCGACTGAAGGGCCGCCCAGGCCCTACGCTCGATCTCGGTGGCCGCCAATGGTGTGGGTTATTCCGACGGGGCGGACGGCGCGACGGCGACGTCGGCACGGTCCTGCGTGTGGCCGTCGGGCAGGCCGAGGGCCTGGGCCAGCAGGGTCGCCACATGGCAGCTGTCCCGCCCGGCCAGGTCCAGGATCTGGTGACGGCATGAAAACCCGTTCGCCAGTACCGCCGTGCCGGCGCCCCGCTGGGCAATGGCCGGCAACAGGTCCAGCGCGGCCATGCGGCGGGACATCCCATCGTTCTCCCGCTCCAGGCCGAAACTGCCGGCCATCCCGCAGCAACTGGACTCCACCAGCTCGAAGTCGAGGCCGGGCACCAGCCGCAGCACCTTGCGCAGGGACTTCATGGCCCCCACGGCCTTGGCATGGCAGTGACCATGGACGAGCACGGGCGCGCCGGTCCACTGCGGGAACTCGAGCTGCAGGCTGCCGCGCTGGGACTCGCGGGCGATGAACTCCTCGAACAGATAGACCTGGTCGGCCAGGGCCTCCGAGGCGGGACCCAGCCCCAGCTTCAGGTGGTCGTCGCGCAGGGAGAGGATACAGGAGGGTTCGAGGCCGACGATCGGCGTGCCCCGCTCGAGGGCCGGGGTGAGGGCGCTCAGCATCCGCGCGGCCTCGCGCCGGGCTTCCTCGATCCGCCCATGGCTGAGATAGGTGCGACCGCAGCACAGCGGCCGATCCGGCTCTGGGTCGCCCGCGGCCGGGGCGAGGATCTCGACCCGGTAGCCGGCGGCCGACAGCACCGCGACCGCTGCCTCGGCGAGCTGCGGTTCGAAATCGCGGGCAAAGGTGTCCACGAACAGGATCACGTCCCGCTCGCCCGGGGCTTCCGGGCGGGGATCCCGAGGCGCCTCGAACGGTGCCCGGGACGGCAGCGGCAGGCTGCGTTCGGCGGACAGTCCGAGGAGACGGGCAAGCACGCGGGCCAGCAGGGGCGAACGATTGCGCAGGCCGACGAACCAGCGCAGGAGACGCCGGTGGCGAAGCAGGGCCGGCAGGGAGGACAGCAGCCGGTCCCAGGCCGATCAGATAGACCATCGTCAGCGGCAGCATCACGCCGAAGTCGGAGCCGATGATCGGCGAAAGCGGAATGAAGGGGACCCCGAGCCAGGGATAGAAGCGAACCCAGCGACGGAGTCCGGGGTCTTCGTAGCGGGCCTCGACCTCCTCGTCACAGCGTACGCAGTGGCGTCGCAGCGCGTCGGGGTCGGGCGCGGGTTCCTCAGCTGCGGCCACCGTCTGCATTGTAGTCCCGCGCCACCGGAAGGCCCGACTGGGTCTCGCTGGGCACCAGGTCCGCGGGTAGGGCGTTGACCAGCTCCGGGTCCTTGCCGCGGATCCGCAGCAGCAGCCCGGCGATATCGCGCTCGATGATCACGTAGATCGGCGGCACCACCATCAGCACCAGCGCCGTCGAGATGCCGAGGCCGGCGGCGATGGCGATGGCCATCGGCGCCAGGATCTCGTCGCGGCCGCCGAGGCCCACGGCCAGCGGCCCCAGGCCGAAGCAGGTGGTCAGGGTCGTCGACAGGATCGGCCGCAGGCGCTCGAGGGCGCCATCGAGGGCGGCCTGATAGATCTTCACGCCCTCGCGGCGCCGGCTGTTGATGAAGTCGACCATCACCAGCGAGTCGTTGACGACGATGCCGGCGAGCGAGACCACGCCGAACAGGGCGAACAGCGACAGGTCGTAGCCCATGCCGAACAGGCCCAGGACCGCGCCCATGATGCCGAAGGGCACGGCGCAGAGGATGATCAGCGGCTGGACGTAGGAGCGAAACTGCAGGGCCAGGGCGATGTAGATCAGGCCGATCGCCAGCATGAAGGCCCCGGGCAGGGTGCTGAGGCTCTCGTTGATCTCTTCGGTGTCGCCGCCGAACTGGATCTCGAGCTCGGGGAAGCGCGGGGCGATGCTCGCGTCGAAGTACTCCTGGATCTTGGCCGAGGTGTCGAGCGCGGTGATCACCTCCTGCTCGACGTCGGCGGTCACGGCCACGGCGCGCTGACCGTCGCGGCGGCGGATCGAGCCGGGCTCGCGCAGGCGCACGAGCTTGGCGACCTGATCGAGGCGCACGACCCGGCCGTCCATGGTCGTGACGGTCAAGCTGCCGATGCCGGAGCGATCGAGGGCCTGGGCCCCGGCCGTGCGCACGACGATCTCGACGCGCTGCTCGTCGATCGAGACCTCGGTGGCGACGAGGCCGTCGATCGCCGAGCGCACGGCGTTGGCGATCTCGAGCTCGCTGAGGCCGTAGAGCGCGGCGAGGTCCTCGTCGACCTGGACGGAGAAGGTCTCCTTGCCGATCCCGCTGTCGTCGTCGACGTTGATCACGCCGTCGATGGTGCGCAGGTGGGCCTTGATCTCGGTGACGGCGACGTCGATCTGCTCGGGGACGCGGCCGCGGACGCGGGCGGTGACGGCGGCGCCGGCGGGCGGGCCGGCCTGGGGCTCGATGACGTTGTAGGCGGCGAGGTCGGGGTTGGTCGCCAGCATCTGCTCGAGCGCGGCGACGACCTTGGGGTAGCGCTCGATGACCTCGTCGCCGAGCTCGAACTCGAAGCGGATGATGCCGACGTTGGCCCCGGTCTCGAGCAGCTGGGTCCGCGGATCCCGGACCGAGCCGACGCGCAGCTTGCTGGTGCGCACGAGCCCGCCCTCGGCCTCGGCCTCGACGCCGAAGCCGTCGAGGACCAGCGCGCGGATCTTCTGGCCCTGCTCGAGGGTCGCCTCGCGGCCGACGCCCGCGGGCAGCTTGTAGCTGATCTGCAGCTCCGAGGGCTTGCCCGGGGCGCCGAACTGAAACGGCATCCGGGTCGCCAGGCCGATGGTGCCGACGAACCCGAGCAGGACCAGCAGCGAGACCAGCCCGCGCCGGCGCAGGCACAGGTTGAGCACGGGCCGGTACACGGCCTTCATGCGCTCGACGAGGCGAGCCGTGCGCCCGCCGACGGCGTCGCGGCTGGCGAAGTGCGCGAGGTGACCGGGGAGGATGAAGATCGCCTCGAGCAGCGAGCCGAGCAGGCAGAACATCACGGTCAGCGGCAGGATCTTCATGATCCGGCCCATGGTCCCGCCGACCATCGTCAGCGGGAGGAACGCGAAGCAGGTCGTGCCGACGGCCACGGTCACGGGCAGCAGGACCTCCTTGGCCCCGTCGATCGCGGACTGGATCCGCGACTTGCCCATCTCGAGGTGGCGCTGGGTGTTCTCGATCACGACGATCGCGTCGTCGACGACGATGCCGGTGGCGATCAGCAGGCCGAAGGTCGAGATCACGTTGATCGAGAAGCCGGCCAGCCAGATGCCGGCGATGGTGCCGAGGATCGAGACGGGGATCGTGATCGTCGGGATCAGGGTCGCCCGGACCGAGCGCAGGAACATGAAGATGATCAGGATGACGATCGCGGTCGCCATGAACAGGGTCGAGACCACCTCGTCGATGGCGCCCTGGATGAAGACCGCGTCGTCCGACGTGATCGATATGACGACGTCCTTGGGCAGGGTCCGGCGCAGCTCGGCGATGGCCAGGCGCAGGCCTGTCGAGATGTCGAGCGTGTTCGACTGGGCCTGGCGGATGATGCCGATACCGATGGCCGCCTGCCCGTTCAGCCGCGTCTCCGAGGTCGGCGTCTCCGCCGCCGCCTGGACCCGCGCCACGTCCGATATCTGGGTTACCTCGTTGATGTAGAGGGCGGCGATCTCGCTCGCCTTGGTGATCGGCGCCTCGGTGCGCACGAGGAGCGACTGGGTCGCGTTCTCGAGCGAGCCCGCCGGGATGTCGAGCGAGGCCTTCGACAGGGTCGTCACGACGTCCTGCATGGTCAGCCCGCGGCTGGCCAGCGCCACCTGGTTGACGGACACGCGGATGACCGGCGCGCGCAAGCCATAGGTCGAGGCGTCGGCGACGCCGTCGACCGCGGCCAGCCTGTCGACGATGCGGTCCTCGACGATGCGGGTCAGCTCGTCGATCGTCAGGGTCGCCGAGGAGACGGAGAGACGGATGATCGGCGACGCGTCGGCGTCGGCCTTGACCACGGTCGGCGCCTCGATGCCCTCGGGCAGCTGGCGCGAGACCCCCGCCACCGCGTCGCGCACGTCGCCGACCGCGACTTCCAGGTTGGTCGAAGCGGCGAACTCCACCGTCACGCGGCTCGACCCGTATTTCGACTGCGAGGAGATCGATGCGACACCCTGCACGCGCGCAATTGCCGCCTCGATCACGCTGGTGACCTTGGCGTCGATCGTTTCCGGCGTCGCGCCCTCGTAGGTGGTGCGGATGGTGACCACCGGGCGGTCGACGTCGGGAAGCTCGCGTACCTCGACCGCGCGCAGCGCCGCGAGACCGGCGATGATGATCAGCAGGTTCATCACGAAGGCCATCACCGGCCGGCGGACGAACAGCGCCGAGGCGCCGGCGCGCTGCGTTTCGGGCCCCAGGCTCATTGGGAGAGGCTCGCGCTGTCGGTCAAACCGCCCCTCACTGCGGCCGGGCCGCCTGGGCGACCTGGACCTTCAGGCCGGGCCTGAGATTGTCCAGTCCCTCGATCACCACCTTGTCGCCCGCCTGCAGCTTGGCGTCGACCGAGACGGTATCGTTGTCGCGCCGCCGGATCGTCACGCCGACCCTCTTGACCGTGTCGTCGGCCATGACCTGCCAGACATGGGCGCCCTGCCGGTCCCACTTGATGGCGAGGCCGGGGAAGCTCGGGCGCAGTTCGCCCGGGATGTTGATGCTGACCGAGAAGGTCATGCCCGACAGCAGCCGATTGTCGGGATTGGGAATGGTGCCCTCGACCCTGAGGGTGCGCGAGGCCGGGTCGATGCGGCTGTCGATCGCGGTGACGGTGCCGAAGAAGGCCTGGCCGCTCAGGGACAGGGTGGTCGCGCGCACCTGCTGGCCGAGCTTGATGGACGTCGCCGCCCGCTCCGAAACGACGAATTCCAGCAGGAGCTTGGAGCGGTCGTCGATCGTCGCGATCGCCGCGCCGTCCTTCAGGTAGTCGCCCTTGACCAGGTTGGTGATGCCCATGACGCCGTCGAAGGGCGCCCGGATCGTGCGCCGGCGCAACTCGTACTGCTTGGCCTCGAGTTCCGCCTTGGCAGCCGCGAGGTTCGTGCGCGCCGTTTCCAGCTGGACGGTCGCGACCGTGTTCGTCGAGTTCAGCTTCTCGTAGCGGGTCACGGTCGCCTGGGCGTCGTCGACCTTGACCTGGGCCAGCTTGACGGCGATGGCCTGGGCCTGGCTTTCCAGGATGACCAGCGCCTCGCCCTCCTTGACCGGCTTGCCGGCGGTGAAGGCGACCTTCTCGATGACCCCGGAAACGTCGGCCGACAGGGTCAGGCTGCGCAGCGCCCGGCCCGTGCCGACGGCGGCGACCCGGTTGTCGATCGTGCGCATCTTGACCTCGGCGGTGACGACCCGGACCTGCCGGTTGCCGCCGCCGCCCCGGCGGCCGCGCCGACCTTCCGCCCGGCGCTCGGCGGCGGGCGAGGCGCCGCCCGTCGTCCCCGAGGCGGTCACCTCGGTGTCGCCCGGCCCGCCGGATCCGCGAAAGAACAGGAAATACGCGGCGGCTGCCGCGACGACGACAACGACGACTGCCACCCAGGCGGTACGGCGCATCACTGGTATCCCTACATCGATCGGCGAGGCTTGCCACGCTTATATACGTGGCCACCCGCTGCCGCGGTTCGGCGATTTTGCGACGACGATACAGCAGATATCCGGCTTACGCCGCTGGATTCGGTGCAGGGCGGACCCGCGCGGCGCTCAGGCGGCGGCGGCGAATACCGGCGCGACCTCCTGGGCGAACAGTTCGACGGAACGGGCCGATTCCTCGAAGCTCAGGTCGCCGAAGGCGAAACGGCCGAGGAAGTAATTGATACCCGCTTCCTCGACCTGGCGGCTCACCGTGTCGCGCACCGTGCCGACGGTGCCGGCGATGGCCAGCCCCGCCTCCTGCATCGCCTCGAAGCTTTCGGGATAGGAGACGTTGATCGGCGAGATGCCGTGCCGGTCCCAGAGATACATGAAGCTCGACCGCCAGCGCGCATAGGCGCGGGCGCCGGCGGACACCGCCTCCGCTTCGCTGTCGGCGACCACGATGTGGCGGGTCAGCCCCATCTTCGGCAGCGCCTCCGCCGCCTTGCCGGCCGCCGCCCATTCCGCCTTGTAGCGGTCGGTCACCGCGCGGGCGCGCGCGGTCGACTGGTTGCACATGATATTGACGGCGTTCTGCGCGGCCCAGATGGCGCTGTCCGGCACGCCGATGCCGTACCACAGGGGCGGATGGGGCTTCTGGATCGCCTCGATCACGATGGGGAAGTCGGCGACGGAAAAATGGTTGCCCTCGAACGTCAGGTCCTTGCCGACCTCCGTCGCCAGCGCCGTCATCAGTAGCTCGAAGGTCTCGCGGTAGATTTCCGGGCTGTCTTCCCGCGCGACCCCGTAATAGGCGAGCTCGATCGGCGAAATGCCGCGCCCGACGCCGAGCTGAAGGCGTCCGCCGCTCATCTGGTCGAGCATGCAGATTTCCTCGAACACGCGCAGCGGGTGGTAGAGCGGCAGGCAGTAGACCATCGGGCCGAGCTTCAGCCGCTTGGTGCGCTGGGCGGCCGCGGCCATGAAGACGCTGGGCGAGGAGCCCATGCCGAGCGGCGTACCGTGATGTTCCGCCAGGTGGTAGCAATAGAAGCCGGCCGCGTCGTAGCGTTCCAGGAGCCGCAGCCGGTCCTCGAAGAACCGGTCGAGCGGCGCGCCGCTGCTGTCGAGATGGTCGAAGACGCCGAAGAGCATGATGAAATTCCGTGTCTGATCGCCGACCGGCGGCGCTATCAATAAAGATAAGTGTACTTATTATCTCGGGCAGGTCAAGCGGCCCGCGCGCCATTTGCCGCCGCCGGGACGGCTGCTATAGATGGCCGGAGAACGATACGAAAGGGCGCAGGGTGGCTCGACCCAAGGCGGACGCGGTGCAGGTGCCGGACGACGGCGGCGCGGGGGATCTGGCGCCGAACCTCGCGCTCG
>JAGRFX010000146.1 GCA_020445805.1 Rhodocyclaceae bacterium | reverse complement strand
GCGGCGGCCGCGCGAATCACCATGCCACGCCCCAGGCGCTTGTCGATCACCTCGATGGCATCGTGGCCCGGGTAATCGACCACGTAGAGTTGCTGGTCGTTGTAGACGATTTGCATGGTGGTTCTCCTACGCTCCCCGGGGGACGATCTGCCCTCCGGCGGTCAATCTCAAGATGGGTCCGCCTGGCTGCGATTCAACCCTCTCCGCCGTGTTGTCATTACGTCGTGCGGGGCATACCATGTCGCGAGCCTTGAGATGAATTACGGCGTCTCCCGACGCCGGCTTTAGCGAATTGGAATGAGCGACACCTTCAGCGACGTGACAAGTTTGGCTGCGCGACTCGAAGAGTTGCGTACCGAGCATCGCGACCTCGATTCGGCCATCGCGCAGCTCGCCGAGACGCCGCCCGAAGACGAGCTGATGATCCGTCGCCTCAAGAAGCGCAAGCTCCTGCTCAAGGACCGGATCTCCCTGATCGAGCGGATGCTGGAGCCCGACGAGCCGGCATGACCGTGACGGGAGCACGTGGGTGACCGATACCAGCCGCTTCGGGCCGGCGACCCTCGGGCTGCATGCCGGGCAGAGCCCCGACGCCGAGTTCGGCTCGCGCGCGACACCGATCCACTTCACCACCAGCTACGTCTTCCCCGACTGCGACACCGCCGCCGCGCGCTTCGACCTGGCGCGCACCGGCCATGTCTATTCGCGGATCTCCAACCCCACCAATGCGGTCCTCGAGGAGCGCATCGCCGCCCTGGAAGGGGGCGTCGGCGCCATCGCGGTGGCGAGCGGCCAGGCCGCGCTCCACCTGGCGATCACCACGCTGATGGGCGCCGGCGGGCACGTGGTGGCGTCCCGTGCGCTCTACGGCGGCTCCCACAACCTGCTGACCTACACCCTGCCCCGCTTCGGCATCACGACCAGCTTCGTCGATCCGGCCGACCCGGCCGCCTGGCGCGCGGCCCTCCGCCCCGAGACCCGCCTGCTGTTCGGCGAGACCCTCGGCAACCCCGGCCTCGACGTGCTCGACATCCCGACCGTGGCCACCATCGCCCACGATGCCGGATTGCCGCTGCTGGTGGACAGCACCCTCAGCTCACCGGCCCTGCTGCGCCCGATCGAGCACGGTGCGGACCTGGTGATGCACTCCGCCACCAAGTTCCTGGGCGGCCACGGCGTCGCGGTCGGCGGGCTGCTCATCGACGGTGGCACCTTCGACTGGCAGGCGTCGGGACGCTTCCCGACCCTGACCGAGCCCTACGAGGGCTTCCACGACATGGTCTTCGCCGACGAATCGCCGGTTGCCGCCTTCCTGCTGCGGGCCCGGCGCGAGGGCCTGCGGGATTTCGGCGCCTGCCTGTCGCCGATGAACGCCTTCCAGATCCTGCAGGGCATCGAGACCCTCTCGCTGCGCATGGCGCGCCATGTCGCGAATGCCCGGACGGTGGCCGAGCACCTGGCCGCCCACGAGGGCGTCGTGTCGGTAGCCTATCCCGGGCTTCCCGGCCATCGCGACCACGCCCTGGCCGCCCGACTGATGCCCCAGGGCTGTGGTTCGGTGATGAGCTTCGAACTCGACGGGGGCCGGCAGGCCGGCCGGGCCTTCATCGAGGCCCTGCGCCTGTTCTCCCACCTTGCCAACGTGGGCGACGCCAAGTCGCTGGTGATCCATCCGGCCAGCACCACCCATTTCCGGATGAGCGCCGAGGAACTTGCCCGTGCCGGCATCGGCGAGGGCACGGTCCGGCTGTCGGTCGGCCTCGAGGATCCGGCCGACCTGCTCGCGGACCTCGACCGCGGCCTCGCGGCAGCCGCCCGGGCAGCGGGGCGCACGGCTTGAGCGGGACCGCGCACATCTACCGCGCCGGCCGCCCGGACGCAGAAGGTCCGGTCGTGGTCTTCGTCCACGGCGCCGGCCACGACCACAGCGTGTGGAACCTGCCCGCCCGCTACCTGGCCCGCCACGGCTACCGCGTGCTGGCGCCCGACCTGCCCGGCCACGGGCAGAGTGCCGGGCCGCCGCTACCGTCGGTGGAGGCCATGGCCCGCTGGCTGCTGGCGCTGCTGGCCGAGCAGGGCATCGCGCAGGCGACCCTGGCCGGCCACAGCATGGGCTCGCTGATCGCCCTCGAGGCCGCCGCGCAGGCGGGCGCTGCGGTGGAGGGGCTGGCCCTGATCGGCACCGGCGTACCCATGCCGGTCGCCCCGGCGCTGATCGACGCCGCCCGCGACAACCGGGCGAAGGCCCACGCCATGATCAACCAGTGGTCCTTCTCGCCGGGCGCCCTGATCGGCCGCGGCGCCGTGCCCGGCCAGCTTGCGCCGGTCGGCAACCTGCGGCTGATGGCGCGCCAGGCCGAGGGCGTGCTGCACGCCGACCTGCTGGCCTGCGATGCCTACCAGGGCGGACTCGAGGCCGCGGCGCGGGTCACCTGCCCGGTCCTGATCGTCTGCGGCCAGCGGGACCAGATGACGCCCCCCCGCAACCTGGGCAGCCTGGGCGACGCCTTGTCCCGGGACGCATCGCGGCTCATGATTCATACCCTTGACGCGTGCGGCCATGCCATCATGGCCGAGCAACCCGATGCGCTCACCGACACCCTGGTCCACTGGAGGAGCAGTTTCTGATGTAGATCGGGCCCACCATCCCTCGAGCCAGCGCCAAGCAAGAGCGCGGACCATGACGGATCACGGGCCAAGGCAAGACCCCAAAAATAAGAGGAGAGACACGATGCAGGCACAGGAAGATGCTGACAAGCAGGCCGAGGGGCTACCGTTTCCGCAGGTCAGGGACATCAAGGTCATATCACCCTACCGCTGGCTGGGCCGGGCCTGGAAAGACTTCCTCTCCTGCCCGATTCCGAGCCTGTTCTACGGGTTCTGCTTTGCGGGCATGGGGCTGCTGGTCACCTTCGTGTTCGAGCACGCCTACCAGTACACCTCGGCGCTGACCTCGGGCTTCCTGCTCGTCGCGCCCTTCTTCTCGATGGGCCTCTACGAGATCTCGCGCCGCCGCGAGCGGGGCGAAGGCTGTGCGCTGGCCCCGACCACGGTGGTGTGGAAGCGCAACGCCGGCAACATCGGGGTCTTCGCCCTGGTCCTGATGGTCATCTTCCTGGTCTGGGCACGCGCCTCCCTGGTCGTGTTCGCCCTCTTCTACACCGATGAGATGCCCAACCTGACCGGCTTCCTCGAACAGATCCTGTCCTTCCAGAACCTCGAGTTCCTGCTGGTGTACCTGTGCGTGGGCTTCCTCTTCGCGACCATCGTGTTCGCGGTCAGCGTGGTCGCCATCCCGCTCATGCTGGACCGCAACCAGGATGCCGTCACGGCCATGCTGGCCAGCGTCGCCAGCCTCTTCAAGAACCCCTTCACGATGATGATGTGGGCCTTCGTCATCGTCACGATGACGATCCTCGGCTTCATGACCTTCCATGTGGGCTTGGTGATCCTGATGCCGCTCGTGGGCCACGCCACCTGGCACGCCTACCGCGACCTGATCGAGCCGCTGCCCACTGAATGACCCGGCGGCACAGCCGCCGGAGCCCTCACCGCTACGACCGCAGTTCGACCAGCACCGGCTGGTGGTCGGATGCGGCCGTGTCCGCCAGCACCTCGATGGAGCGCAGCTCATCGGCCAGTGCCGGGCTGACCCAGGCGAAGTCGCAGCAGTACGGGTGATCGGGCCACTCGGCGCCGTGCAGGCCGACCGTGGGCGCATGGGTGCGATCGCCGTGCAGCCGGCGCCAGGCATCGACCCAGACCGCGTCCCGCCCCATCGCGGCATAGTCCCCGCTGCCGGGCGCAAAGTTGAAGTCACCGCACACCAAGGCCGCCGTCGGCCGGGGCGGCGCCCCGAACAGGGACTCGCGCCGGCCGGAGCGGGCCTGGGCGGCCTCGGCGTGTGCATCCAGCTGGATCTGCCGCAGGGCCTCGATCTGGGCCTGCCGCTGCACTACCGAGTAATACTCCAGGTGGGTGGTCATCAGGCGCACCTCATGCCCCCGGAACGGCACCACCACCTCGAGGCAGGTCCGCTGCAGGCTGCGCTCTTGGGGATCGACCGGCGCCGGCAGCAGGCGCCGGAAGACCGACCCGGGCTGGCCGGCCAGCAGCATCAGGTTGCCGAAGGCCCGCAGCCCGCCCTGGCCGTCACCCTGCTCGAGCCCGGGCGCGAAGATCGGCAGGTGGTCGGGAAACGCCGCCGCCAGACGCGCCGGCCCGTCCAGCTGTCCGTCCGACCCCTTGAGCCCCGGCCAGTTGCGCGAGACTTCCTGCAGGCAGATGGCGTCCAGGGCACCACAGGCGCGGATGCGCTCGATGGTCCGGTCGAGGTCCACCCGACCGTCGGCACCGCGCCCCCACTGGATGTTCCAGCTCAGGATCCTCACGGATGTCTCACCTTGTCAAAGTGCCCACAGTGTATGTCTTTCTGCAAACCCCCAAGCAAGTCACCGGGCCATTTCCGCCCCCTGGGCTAGACTGCGGCGTCAATCCCGCACCGGCACCCGCAAGCTCCGCTTCCCGATGTTCCACCAACTGCTCCCCTTCCGACCCCGCATGCACGCCTCGTTGATCGCCGACGACGCGACCGGCGCGGCCGCCGACCCGGAAGCCGACGCGTGGATGAGCCGGATCTCGGCACTGCCCCCGGAACAGGCCTGCCGGCTGATCGAGGAGCGACTGAACATGCTGGAGGCGGCGCACTTGCCGGTGGGACAGTTCGTGCCTGCGCTGGGCCTGATCCAGGATGCCATCACCACCCTCCATGCCCGCATCGACGCGGCCCTGCCCCGCACGGAAATGCGCTTCTCGGCCGGCGAACTGGAGCTGGTGAAGAGCCTGCTGGCGCTGCTCAAGCGCACCGCCAGCGCCTTCGTCGATGCCGCCGGCCTGCTCGACGGCAAATGGTTTCCCGGCGCCTCGCGGCGGATCCGCGACGACGCCCTGCAGCAGGGGGCACTGGCCGTCCTGCTGAGGGTCGAACTGGCCCACCGGATCTACGCCCGCAGCTCGACCAGCGGCTGGCAGCAGCTGCTGCGCATCTCGACGATCGCCATCAGCCGCAAGGCGCGCGTCGCCGAGGCGGCCCGGGCCGAAATCGCACGTCTGCACACCCGCGCCGTGCTGTTCGAGCTGGCCGACCCCAACCGGCTCGACCCGATCTACTTCGAACACCTGCGCATGTACCTGAGGCGGCACGGCGGCCAGACGCGCATCGTCCGGCTCCAGGATCTCGCCCCGGACAAGCGCCGCGACCCTGGCCTGCACCTGCTCGACCCCGCGGGTCGATCCAGCCAGCCGGCGAGCCGCGTCGATGCGAGCCGCAGCGACGGCGACTGGCTCGTGCTGGATGCCCGCCCACTGGTCAAGCGCATCGAGCGACAGCTCACCGGGCTCTCCGCCGGCGTCGATACCGCGCGCCTCGGACTTCCGCGCGACGCGCGGCAGGCCCGCTATCACGAGTTCCTGGCTGGCCTGGGCGAGCGCTGGGGCCAGCGCAGCACGCGGCGCCACACCCGCAGCCGCTTCCTGCCCCGCACCCAGCTGGCCATCGGACTCGGCGCGTCCCGCGAACTGCTCGCCGATCCGGACGCCGCGGCCCGCCAACCCGCGGGTGGCCAGGTCGCGATCAATCCCTGGTCCATCGTCAATGAAAGCCCGGCCGGCTTTGCCCTCGCCCAGATCGCCCCCACCGGCGGCGTGCGCATCGGCGAACCCTGCTGCCTGCGCCCCGACGGTCGGCCTGACGCCCATGTGGGCATCATCCGCCGCGCCGAGCAGCGGGGCCCGAGGGACCTCGTGATCGGCATCGAGCTGCTCGGCTCGGGCGCCCGCCCCGCGAGTGTCCAGTCCCCGTCCAGCGAGGATGGCACCGAGGAAACACCGCTGATCCACTTTGCCCGGAGCAGCCGCTTTTCCGGGCCGACGCTGCTGTGTCGCGCCGGTCGTCTCCGGGCAGGCGAGACGGTCGTCGTGCGCATCGGCGACCACCTCGAGCCCTGCCGCGTGACCGAGCTGGCGGCCGTCGGCGGGCAGTTCGAGCTGGCCTCACTGGCGGGTTCGACCTGAGCGCCACCGAGGCGCTTCGCATAACCACGGCGTCCTCAGGGTAGAGCTTCCTGCGCCCGGCAGGAATAATGGACGCACCACCGCGGCGGACCGCCCATGCACGACCACGCTCACGATCACCATCACGACCATCCCCACGTCCAGGTCGATTCCAGCCGGCGGCTGGTGCTGGCCCTGCTGATGACCCTCGGGTTCGCCTTCGTCGAGGCCCTCGCCGGCATGCATGCCGGCTCGCTGGCCCTGGTGGGCGATGCGGGTCACATGCTGACCGACAGCCTGGCCCTCGGCATTGCCGCCATGGCCGCGGTCCTCGCGCGCCGCGCCCCGACCGAGCGCCACAGCTATGGCTTCGCCCGCAGCAAGACCCTGGCCGCCTTTGCCAACGCGCTCTTCATGCTGCTCCTGATCGCCCTGCTGGTGTGGCAGTCCATCGTCCGCCTGGGCAGCCCCCAGCCGGTCAACGCCGACACCGTGACGGTCGTGGCCCTGATCGGACTGGTGGTGAACATCGTGGTGGCCTTCATGCTCAGCGGCCACGGCCACGACCTCAACACCCGCGCCGCCCTGCTGCATGTGATCGGCGACCTGCTCGGCTCGGTCGCCGCCCTCGCCTCCGGCCTGCTCATCAAGCTCACCGGGTGGATGCCCATCGACGCCCTGCTGGCGATGCTGATCGCCGGCCTGATCGCCTCCTCGACGCTGGGCCTGCTGCGCTCGGCCATGCGCACGCTGATGAACGGCGTGCCGGCCTCGCTGTCGCTGCCCGAGGTCGGCCGGGCGCTGGCCCGGGTGCCAGGCGTGACCGATATTCACGATCTGCACATCTGGGAACTGGACGACCGCCATTTCGCGCTGTCGGCCCATGTGGGCGTGCGCGAACTGAAGGACTGGCCTGGGGTCCTGGAACGACTCGAGGCCTACTGCCACCGGGACTTCGGCATCGCCCACACCACCTTCCAGCCCGAGCTGCCGGCGGCCCGTCCCATCCACTTCATGCGGCCGGAGAAACACCACGGCCCGGGGGCCCATGACGATCCGGGGCGCGCATCGGCCTAAACTCCGGGCGATTGCCGCCGAAAACCCTCGCATGCACTCTGCCCAAGAACTCGTACATTGCATGGACCGGCTGGCCTCGCTGCCGCCGGTCTTCCATCGCATCCAGATCGAACTCGATTCGCCCGACGGCTCGATCACCACGCTGTCGCAGCTGATCTCGTCGGATCCGGCGCTGGCCGCGGTCCTGCTCAAGGTCGCCAACAGCGCCCTGTTCGGCTTTGCCAACCGCATCGACACCATCAGCCGGGCGGTCACGGTGCTGGGCATGCAGCAGGTCCGCGAGCTGTCGATCGCCATCCTGGTCACCCGGACCTTCACCAACCTGCACTCGCGCCATGTGGACCCCGAGCATTTCTGGCGCAACAGCCTGCTGCGCGCGGTGGCCTGCCGGGCAGCCTTCCACGTCGGCTCGGGCCAGCGGGAGGAGCGCGGTTTCGTGACCGGCCTGCTGGCCAAGCTCGGGCACATGGTGATGTACCTGTCGGTGCCGGAGCTGGCCATCGCCGCCGCCAACGAGGCCACGGCCAACGGCAGCTCCCTGATCGAGGCCGAGCGGCGCCTGGTGGGCTGCGACCACGCCGAGGTGGGCGGCTGCCTGGCCGATGCCTGGGGGCTGCCGACCGCGATCGGCATTGCCATCGCCTCCCAGTACAAACCGCAGCTGGCCGGTACCGAGACCCGCGATGCCTGGATGCTGTATCTCGCCAACCAGGTGGTCGAGGCCGAGGACCAGCAGCGCGCCTCCGAGGACGTGGTGGCCGAACTGCTCCCCGAGGTGTGGACCCGCACCGGGCTCCATCCCGAGCACTTCCCCGCCATCCGGGAGGAAGCCGAGCTCAACCTGGCGTCCGCCCTGTCGCTGTTCTACCCCCGAGCGCGCTGAGACCGGGGTCCGTGGACAGTGGCTCGAGCGTCCACCGAACAGATGTCGGCCGATCCTAGCCCGACATCGCGCGCCTCGAGCCAGCGCAAGGCCCGCGAGCTGGTCGCGAACGTCGCCACCGAACTCCGCCTGCCGCCGGACATCGTCGCGCTCCGCCGCATCCTCGACGACGCCAACGCCACACCCGAGCAGCTCATCGAGACGCTGGGCCGGCTCCCGGCCCTCACCGGCCGGCTCCTCGAACTGATCGAACTGCCCCTGCACCGCCAGGAATCCGATGCCTGGACGCTGCCACGCATGGTGCACCAGCTGGGCGCCCAGCGGATTCTGGACCTGGCGCTGGTGGTGATGGTCTCCGACGGTCTGGCGCGCATCGAGCTGGCCACGGAGCGCTGCGGCTTCTGGCCCCTGGCCGTTCGCACCGCCCTGGTCAGCCGCGGCATCGCACGACAATGCGGACGCCCCGAGTCCGACCGCTCGATGGTGGCGGGACTGCTGATGCCGACGGGCCTGGCCCTGCTCTGGCACGCCGACCCGGCCGGCATGCAGCGGGCGAATCAGATCCTCGAACAGGAAGGCACCGCGGCGCGCGCGGCGCAGCGGGCAGCCACCGGCACCGATTGCGTCGCCGTCACCACGGCGCTGGCGCGGCAGTGGCAGCTCCCGACGCCGATCCAGCGCGCGCTCGCCTGCTGCGACGAACCGGCCCGCGCGGTGCCGCACCACTTCGAGGCGGCCGTCCTGCGGCTGGCCCAGTCGGCCTGCGACTTTCCGGGCGCCGGCGAGCCGCCTGACCCGCTGGCGCTCAGCCTGCTGAACCTGACGCCGGCGTGTGTGCACACCGTCGCCGCCAACACCGAGCTCTACTACCAGGCCTACCTGGACTTCATGGCCCGGCGTACCTATCCGCCCAGCACCGCCAGCGATCCGGATCCGGTGATGCCAGCAGCGCCCTGAGCAGCCCCCAGCCGGCCGCAAGGGCCAGCTGGGCGGACGGACTCGGGGGCTCGCCCAGCTCGAATGCGCGACCCCGCACGCTGAGCAGCCAGGCGGGCGGACAGGGCACACCGATGCGCGCCGCCACCGCCAGCACCTGGGCCGGCGAAAGGGCGTGGGAGCCCTCGCCGCAGTCGGCCGCCGCCACCACGGGCGCCAGCCGGACCGGCGCCTCCTGGCGCAGGTGAGCGTCGATGAAGAGGGCCATGTCCGCCGCCGCCAGGTCCAGCGCGTGCTCGACCTGGAACTGGAAAGCGTCGATGACCGTGAGCCCCGGCAGCTTCATTGCCGCCAGCCGCGCGGAGAGCATCGGTCCGAGCGCGTCGTCGCCACGGGCGTCGTTGCCCGCGGCCAGCACCAGCACCCTCATCCGTCCCGCCGCAGGCGATCGACGACCCGGCCATCCGGCCCGGTCAGCTCCAGCAGCAGCGGCATCTTGCCGAGCGCGTGGGTGGCGCAGGACAGGCAGGGGTCGAAGGCGCGGATCGCCACCTCGATGTGGTTGAGCAGCCCCTCGGTCAGCGTGTGACCCGAGAGATAGCGCTTGGCCACCTGGCGCACCGCGGCGTTCATGGCCTGGTTGTTGTGGGTGGTGGAGACGATCAGGTTGCACCACTGCACCAGGTCGTTCTCGTCCACCGTGTAGTGGTGGATCAGGGTGCCGCGGGGTGCCTCGATGATGCCCACGCCCTCGTGGCCGCGCTGGCCATCCGCCATGCGCTCGCCCTCGACCAGATCGGGATCGTCGAGCATGCCGTGGATCAGCTCGGCGGCATGCAGCATCTCGATCATCCGCGCCCAGTGATAGGCCAGCGCACCATGCCGGATGGCCCCGCCGGCCTGGTCGCGGAAGGCCTGGCGCTCGGCCTCGGCGTGGGGCGTGGAGATGACATCACAGTTCTGCACGCGGGCCAGGGGCCCCACCTTGTACCAGCCACGCTCGGGCCCCAGGTTGGTCACGTAGGGGAACTTCATGTAGCTCCAGGGCTTCACTTCCTCGCTGAGGATGCGGTGGTAGTCCTGATCGCTGACCCCGTCGAGCAGCACGCCACCCTCGGCATCGCGCAGGCGCAGCACGCCGTCGTAGAGCTCGAGGGCGCCATCGCCGGGCCGGACCAGGCTCATCAGGCCGCTCTCCTCGCGCCCGAAGTGGTAGTAGAGCTCCGGGTCGGCCTCGTGCAGGCGGCGCACCAGCCGCACCGCGCCGCGGGCCCACTCGACCATGGTGGCCGACTCGGCCTGCAGCGCCGCCCGATCGGCGAGCGAAAGATGGCGATTGACGCCCCCGGGCACCGCCCCGGTGCCGTGGATGCGCTTGCCGGCGGTGGCCTGGATCACCTGCTGGCCGAAGCGCCGCAGCCCGATGCCCTGCTTCGCCACCTCGGGCTCGGCTGCGGCCACGCCGACGATGTTGCGGCGCCCCACGTCCGAATCGAAGCCGAACAGCAGGTCCGGCGAAGACAGGTGGAAGAAGTGCAGCGCGTGGCTCTGCAGGATCTGGCCGTAGTGCATCAGGCGTCGCAGCTTCTCGGCGCTGGCGGTCAGGCGCTCGACCCCCAGCACCCGGTCGAAGGCCTTGCTGGCCGCCAGATGGTGGCTGACCGGGCAGATGCCGCACAGGCGCTGCACCATCACCGGCACCTCCCAGTAGGGCCGGCCCTGGATGAAGACCTCGAAGCCGCGGAACTCCACGATGTGGAGCCGGGCCTCCTTCACCTCGCCGGCGTCGTCGAGCAGCAGCGTGACCTTGCCGTGCCCCTCGACCCGGGAGACGGGATCGATCGCGACGCGGCGCAGGTGCTCGCGGTCGCTGGCGGTTTCCAGTTCGAATGCCATGTCGCTTGCCTCAGTCGTAGTGCAGTGCCGGATGCGAGATCCGCGGCGTGCGGCCGGTGATCAGGTCGGTCAGGAACTTGTGGATCACGTCGCCCGAGGGCGGGCAGCCCGGCAGGAAGTAGTCGACCCGCACCACCTCGTGCACCGGATGCACCTTGTCGAGCGGCAGGGGCAGCTCCGGGTCGTCCGGCACGCGGCCGCCCTCCAGCCCCTGGCGCGAG
>JAGRFX010000145.1 GCA_020445805.1 Rhodocyclaceae bacterium | reverse complement strand
CCTTCTACTACCTGCGCGTGGTAAAGGTGATGTACTTCGATGCGCCGACCGACACTGCGCCGATCGAGGCGCCACGCGACATGCGTTACCTGCTCTCGATCAATGGACTGGCCGTTGCGTTGCTCGGTCTGCTGCCGCAGGGTGTGCTCGAGTACTCGATCTACGCCTCCTACGCTTTCCTAGCCGGGCATTGATGCGTCGCGGGCAGGGCGCATAGGCGCACTGCCCGATCAGGATGCCACTTAGGAGGCGTATTCCGCCTTGGCTTCGCGTGCAGCCTGCGCCTCCTCAGGCGAATAGGCCTTGCCCGACCACAGCATGCGGTAGGCGATTTCCTCGTTGCCGTTCTCGCACAATTCCAGCACCTGCATGAACAACGGCTGGAAGGTCTCGCTGCGGTGCGAGGCCTCATGTTCCTCGAAGGAGCGCCAGAACGTGATGATCAGCGCCTCGCGATCCTTCAGCGGGCTTTGCACGGCCTGGCCAATGGAACTGCCTTCGTTCGAAATCATGCCGGAATTGAGTACGACGAGGCCGCCGACGAAGCCGGTGTCGGAATGGTAGGTCTTCACATTTTCGCAGAGCATGGCAACGCGTTCTTCAAGATCGTCAACGCTATACTCGGGCTTGAGCAGCACGCGGTTGACTGTCACCACGCCTTCGTCATTGAAACCGGGAATGAATCCGGACATAGTGTGCCTCCTTCTGTTAATAAGCGAACCCTTATAATAGACTAATTTAGTCGGATATAAGTTCCGTCCATGGATGATCATAAAAAAACAAATAAAGACAATCACTTGAGAGAGTCGATTGTGGCGGGAGAGGAGGTTTTCTCCGGTGGCCTGTTGCGCGTCAGGCGCGACACAGTCAGGCTACCGGACGGCAAGCAGGCTGTACGGGAGTTCGTATGCCATCCCGGCGCGGTTGTGATGATCGCCGAACTGCCCAACGGCAAGCTGCTATTCGAGCGGCAGTTCCGCTACCCGCTCGACAGCGTATTTCTCGAACTGCCGGCCGGCAAGATCCATCCCGGGGAGGACATCCTGCTGACTGCCCGCCGCGAACTGCAGGAAGAGACCGGCTACGTGGCGGAGCACTGGCACCACCTCGGTTTGATCCATCCCTGCATCGGTTACTCAGACGAGCGCATCGAGATCTTCTTCGCGCGAGGGCTGTCCCATGTCGGACATGCTCTCGACGACGGTGAATTCCTCGAGGTGCATGAACTGGACTTGGCGGAGGCCCTCGATGCCGTGCGCGATGGTCGCCTGACTGATGGCAAAAGCGTCGCCGCGCTACTCTGGGCTGAACGTGTGCTCGATGGGCGTTGGCCGTTGCCTGAGGCGGGTTAATCAGAATTTCAGCGAATACTGATGACGTGTAAAATCATCCAATCGCCCATACCCAGCGGGCGTACGGATACGGTGGAGGCAAGGCATGACGCAAGGCAGCACCACGCTGCAGCAGGCAGGCGCTGAATCGCTCGCGGGCGAAGGCAATCGCTTCCAGGCCCTGCGCGTCCTCTCCGAAGTCACGGCCACGCTCACCTCGGAATATGATCTCGAGACGCTGCTGGACCGTTTTCTCGGCATGATGGTACGGCTTTCCGGCGCCTCCGGTGGCGTTGTGCGCGTGGTCACCAGTGACGGCCGCCATTTGCGGCTTGCTGCCTCGCTCGGATTGCCCGCTGAACTGGTTGAGAACGAGCGCCTTGTCGACATCAACTGCGGCATCTGCGGGGCCGCGCTGCGCAGCGAAGAAATCAAGCAGACGCGCGACATGAGGCACTGTGTCGAGCGCAGCGGACAACCCTATTTCGGCCAGTGCAGTTCCATGGTCGTCGTGCCGCTCGAGCACAATGGCCGCCTGCTCGGCGTCTACAACCTCTACATGACCGAGGACCGGCCGATTCCGGAGGAGGTGTCCCTGCTCTTCAGCACGATCAGCGAACACCTGTCCATGGCCGTGGAAAACACCCGCCTGCTGCGCGAGAACCTGCGCATGACACTGATGAGCGAGCGGCAGATGATGGCCAACGAGGTGCACGATTCGCTGGCGCAGACCATGGCCTACATGAAGATGCGCATCGAGCTGTTGCGAGAGGCCCTGTTGCAATACGAAAGCGGCAAGGCCCTCAAGTATTCGGGCGACATCCAGCAGGCGCTCGACGAGGCCTATGCCAGCCTGCGCGAGTTGCTCACCCAGTTCCGCAACCGCATGGATCCGCTCGGACTGGAGCACGCCCTCGACGAACTTGCCGCCGGCTACTTCGACCGCACCGGCGTCCGCCTCGAATTCGAGAACCGCATCCCCGACCTCGACCTGACGGTCGACCAGGAAGTGCAGGTGTTCCACATTCTCCAGGAAGCGCTCTCCAACGTCGCCCGCCATTCCGGCGCCAAGGACGCCAAGCTCACGCTCGACGTCGTCGATGAGCACTACGCCTTCACCGTCGACGACGACGGCCGTGGCGTCTTCGTCATGGGCGCCCAGCCCGACCTGCGCCACCATTTCGGCATCAGCATCATGAGCGAACGCGCCCAGCGCCTTAGCGGCAACATCGAAATATCCAATAGGCCGCAGGGCGGCGCACGCCTGCGCCTGCTCGTGCCGATCCATACGGAGAAGGCGGCATGAGCGACACGATCAAGGTCATGCTGGTGGATGACCACACCCTGTTCCGCAAGGGCCTGGCAGAACTGCTCGATGGCCGCGACAACATCCGTGTCGTCGCCACCACCGGCAACCCGGCCGAGGCGGCGGGCCTGATCGACGCGGCGCAGCCCGATGCGGTGGTGCTCGACCTCAACATGCCGCCGCATGGCGGGCTGGCCCTGCTGCGCGAACTTCAGGCCAGTGCCTGGAACGGGCCGACGCTGATCCTCACCGTCAGCGACGCCGAGGACGACCTCGCCAATGCCATGCGTGCCGGCGCTCGCGGCTACCTGCTCAAGGACATGGAACCCGACGATGTCGTCGACGCCATCCAGCGTGCCGTGCGCGGCGAGACGGTGGTGGCGCCCGCCATGACGCTCAAGCTGGTGGATCTCCTGCAAGGCGGCGGCAGCAAGAACACGGCGCGCGAGAACCTGCTCGCCCAACTCACCGCGCGCGAGCGCGAGATCCTCGACCACCTGGCACGGGGGCAGTCCAACAAGGCCATCGCACGCGCGCTCGACATCTCGCACGACACCGTCAAGCTGCACGTGCGCCACATCCTCTCCAAGCTCAATTTGACCTCCAGAGTCGAGGCGGCGGTCTTCGCCGTCGAGCAGAAAATGGCGCCGAGGCAAAAGTAGGCCGGTTGCAGCAATGGGCCGCCGTGTTGCAGGGGCTGACTTTCGCGGAGGATTACCGACTGGTCCCCTCGACAGGAATCGAACCTGTATTTGCCGCTTAGGAGGCGGCCGTTCTATCCATTGAACTACGAGGAGGCGGGCGCGTATTTTAGCCTCTCCGCTATAATCCTGCCATCGCAATGCTCCCCCGGCGCACATCCGCGTCTGACAATCCATGCCTCTCCTCACTCTGGATAAAGGCTGCCTGGCCTTTGGCCACGTAGCGCTTCTTGACCATGCCGACTTCCAGGTGGATGCCGGCGAGCGCATCGCGCTGATCGGCCGCAACGGCAGCGGCAAGTCGAGCCTGCTCAAGGTCTGCGCCGGTGCCACCGCTCTGGATGACGGGAGCGTCTGGGTCCAGCCGGGCGCACGCCTCGCCTATGTGCCTCAGGAGCCGGACTTTCCCCTCGATTCGGACGTCTTCACGACGGTCGCCAGCGGCCTGGGGGAGGTGTCGTCCCTGCTCAACGCGTATCACAAGGCGGTACTCGAACTGGGCCCGACCGCCGACGCGAGTGCGCTGGCAAGGCTCGAGGCGCTCCAGCACGACCTCGAGGCAGTGGATGGCTGGCGAGCCAACCAGCGGGTGGAGCAGGTTCTGACGCGCCTGGGGCTCGCGCCGGATGCGCGCGTCGGAGACCTCTCGGGCGGAGGGCTCAAGCGGGTTTCGCTGGCCCGGTCACTGGCCGCAGAACCCGACATTCTCCTGCTGGACGAACCCACCAACCATCTCGACCTGGACGGCATCCTGTGGCTGGAGTCGCTGATCCGCGATTTCTCGGGTGCGGTCGTGGTCGTGACCCACGACCGGGCCTTCCTCGATACGGTGGCGAGTCGCATCGTCGAGCTCGATCGCGGCAAGCTGCGCAGCTTTCCTGGCAATTTCTCCACCTACCGCCGGAAGAAGGCGGAGCAGCTGGATGCGGAGGCGCAGGCCAATGCGCGTTTCGACAAGCTGCTGGCGCAGGAAGAGGTCTGGATCCGCAAGGGCATCGAGGCCCGCCGCACGCGGAACGAGGGACGCGTCCGCCGGTTGGAAGCGCTGCGCCTGGAGCGTGGCGCGCGCCGCGACCGCTTGGGCAATGTGAGTCTGGCGCTCGACCGGGGTGACCAGAGCGGCCGCATGGTGGCCGAGTTGCACGATGTGAATCTGTCCTACGGCGCACGCTGTGTGGTGCGCGATTTCTCGACCCGGATCATGCGCGGGGACCGGATTGGCCTGGTCGGCCCCAACGGGGCAGGCAAGACCTCGCTACTGAAGCTGATCCTCGGCGAGCTGGCACCGGACAGTGGCGTGGTGCGGCGCGGGTCGAAACAGAGCGTTGCCTATTTCGACCAGCTCAGGACCCAGCTCGATCCCGAGCTGCCGCTGACCGAGGTGATCAGCCCCGGCTCGGATTTTGTCGAGATCGGCGGTGAGCGCAAGCACGTGATCGGCTACCTCGGTGATTTCCTGTTCTCGCCCGAGCGGGCGCGCTCTCCGGTCAAGTCGCTGTCCGGCGGAGAGCGCAACAGGCTGCTGCTGGCGCGCCTCTTTGCGAAGCCATCCAATGTCGTGGTGCTCGACGAACCGACCAATGACCTCGATATCGAGACCCTCGATCTGCTCGAGGATCTGCTCCAGCAATTTGACGGTACGCTGTTCCTGGTCAGCCACGATCGCGCCTTTCTCGACAATGTCGTGACCCAGGTCATTGCCGCCGAAGGCGACGGTCGGTGGCGTGAATATGCGGGGGGCTACGCCGACTGGCAGCGCGTCCGCGAGGCGGCACCCGAGTCGCCTGAGAATCCGGCGCCCCGTCCCAAGGCCGACAGCGCACCGCGACGCGAGTCGCCGAAGCGCACGGCCAAGCTGTCGTTCAACGAAAGGCGCGAGCTGGAGGCGCTCCCTGGGCGCATCGAGGAGCTGGAAGCGGAGCAGGCGGCGATCCATGCGCGCCTGGGCGATCCCGAAACCTACCAGCGCGCAGCCCACGAGGTGGCCGATTTGAAGGCGCGCGCGGAAGCGATCGAACAGGAACTGGAGGCCGCCCTGGAGCGCTGGGAAGCGCTCGAGTCGCGCAGCGGCTGAGTCAGTGGGCCAGTTGCCAGACGAGGCCGGCAGTGCCCGCCATGACGGCGACGAAGAAGATCCAGCCCCAGATCTGGTAGCGACGCCCGACCTGGGTCGGGTCCATGTCGGATATCAGGTAGAGCCGGCCGTCGCCGGGCTGGCGCATCAAGTGGGCCTCGGGTGCGGCGTCGATCTCGCGCTGTCGCTGCTCGACTTCCCGCCTGGCCTCGGCGCGCGCCCGTTCCCACTCGACCAGATCGATCTCGCCATCGCCGTTGGCGTCGAATCGCTTGAGCAGGGCAGCGTGGTCGGATTTCCACTCGGCCAGAAGCTCCGAGACCTGGCGTGACGTGCTTCGATCCGGGTCGATGCTTCCCAGGGTGGTGAATTCGCCCAGCGCGTAGATCGGGTCCCTGCCGATGAGGCACCACTGGGTGAAGCGACGGTCGCCGCGCGTCTCGACGTCCTTTCGGCTGACCAGCATCTCGGCACCGGTGGGATCGATCGCGCAGACGCCCGAACCGTCATCGATCAGGAAGGAGTCTTCACTGACGTCCTCGCTCTCCCGCGACCAGTTGTTGTCGTTGTCACGCGACTCGATCAACAGGCGGTACCAGAGCACGGGCAGGCCATTCATGGGCGAACGGAGCGGCTCTCCGGCCAGGGGCTGCCCCGATCCGAACAGCTCCACATAGCCCTGGGCCGCCGAGCCGATGCGCGAGGTCGGTGTGTCGAGGATGAGCCGGCTGTGGTGAGCGGAGCGCAGCCACCCGAAGAGGGCAATTGCGATGAGCAGTCCGAGCACCCATGGACGGTGGGGCTGGGAGGTCTCGATCAGGCTGAGGGCGACGCCACCGCAGACCGCAGCGGTGACCGCGCCGGTTGGGTCGGGGCGCAGGGAGACCAGCATGCCGAGGGGGTGCTCAGCTGCCGAACAGCGCCTTCAGGTCCACATCCTGCTTTTCGGCTGAGGAGAATTCCAGCAGGGGCTTCTCGCTGTAGGCGAACAGGCGTGCCACCAGCACATCGGGGAACTGCTCGATGCGCACATTGTGGACATTCACGCTTTCGTTGTACCACTCGCGTCGATCGGCGATGCCGTTCTCGAGTGAGGTGATGCGGGTCTGCAACTGCATGAAGTGCTCGTTGGCCTTGAGTTCGGGGTAGGCCTCGGCGACCGCGAAAAGCTGCCCGAGCCCGGTCCTCAGCATGCCCTCGGCCGCACCCAGGGCGGCCACGTCGCGCTGGGCGCGGGCATCGGACACCCGGGCCCGCGCTTCGATCACCCGCCGCAGGGTGGTCTCCTCGAACTGCTTGTACTGGCGGCAGACCTCGACCAGCTTGGGCAGCTCGTCGTGCCGCTGTTTGAGCAGCACGTCGATGTTGGCCCAGGCCTTGGCAATGTTGTGCTTGAGGCGGACCAGATTATTGTAGAGGACAATGCCGTAGAGCAGGGCTGCGACAAGGACCATCAGCGGGATCAGGGTCGAAACGGACATGGGCAGTCGGAACCGGTCTGAAAAGCGGCTATTCGGCGGAGTCGGGCAGGTATCGAACAGCATATTCTGCCGGAACGCCAAGGCGCTTGAGCAGTGGTTCGATGCCGATGTGTAGAAGTTTGCCGATGGCTGCAAGGTCATCCGGCAGCGCCGGATTGTCCCAGCCCCGGGCGGTATGGCGCGCCAACTGTCCCGCGAGCACGATATTGCGCACCCGGGGGCTGTCGGCCTGGGATTCGTCGATCAGGTTGAGCAGGAGTTCGGGCATGTGCCAGTTCCGGATCAGGCTGCGCTGGATGTCCAGCGCCGAAAAACCGAACTGAATCGCCTGGGCCGTCGTGCTGCGCAGTTGCCGGTCGACAATCTGGGCCTCCTGCGCCCGCAGGGCCAGTGTCGGTGCGAAGCTCCAGCACAGGATCTCGGTCCCTTCCCGCAGCAGGGCGCCGAGGGTGATCTCCTCGACGTCGAGATCGTGTCTCACGATGGCCCAGTCGCGCGCGAAGTGAGCTGCCCGGCGCGCGCGATTGATCACCTTGAGCAGCCCCAGCAGGGCCTTGGGGTGTCCGGCGAGCTGCTCCTCGACGGTCGGCAGGTCGGAAAACGCCTTGAAGAACGGCGACACGCCCAGCATCATGATGGCGCGGTCGATGGTCGTGATGTCGTGGTTCTGGGATTTCTTGCGGCGCTCTTCGAGGAAGGTGATCACCCGCATGGCCAACAGGGGGTCATTCAGTACGACGCTGGCGACGCGGCGGGCGCTGACCGACTCTTCGTCGGCGCGCAACTCCTCCAGCTCACGCACCGTATGCTTCAAGACCGGCAATGGCCGGCTCGAAAAATAGGCGACATAGGCCTCGATGCTGTCCAGCGGCGCTTCGATCAGACCCACGAAATGGCCCTTGGAAAGATTATGCAAGGGCTATCGGCCGCCGAATCATCAACTTGAGCATCCCGCAGGCGTTGGCGGCGGCGTATTCCGCCTGCTGGCTTTGGTTATAATCGAGCGTTGCGGGGGGTAACGGGCCCCGATTGCCGAACGAGCCAAGGGAGGGGACGTGCAGCCAAATTTCAGGGCCTACCTGATCGACCGCGATGCCAACGGCAAGGTGGCTGGTGGCTGGCACGACATGGCGTCCGACGAGCTGGACCAGGGCGAAGTCCTGATCCGCGTCCATTACTCCAGCATCAACTACAAGGATGCACTGGCGGCCACGGGCAAAGGCAAGATTATCCGTCGCTTCCCATGCGTCGGCGGCATCGACCTGAGCGGCGAAGTCGTCGAGTCAGCCGACCCCCGTTTCCGGGCAGGTGACCCGGTGATCGCGACCAGCTTCGATATCGGCGTGTCCCATCATGGCGGCTACGCCGAGTACGCCCGCATTCCCGCCAAATGGGTCCTGCCGTTGCCATCCGGACTCGATCTGCTCGAGTCGATGATCCTGGGAACTGCGGGCTTCACGGCAGCGCTCGCCGTCGTGCGCATGGAGGCCAACGGTCTGGCGCCCGGCAATGGTCCGGTTGTCGTTTCGGGGGCGACGGGCGGCGTGGGCGCGCTGGCGGTCGATATGCTGGCGGGACGCGGTTACCACGTGGTGGCGCTGACCGGCAAGGCCGACGAGCAGGCGCGCCTGGCGGAACTGGGCGCGGCAGAGACGCTGCTGCGCGGGGACATCGACTTTGCCGCAACGCGCCCCCTCGAGGCCGGGCGCTGGGCGGGCGCGGTGGACAATGTCGGCGGCGAGATTCTCCACTGGATGCTGGCTAACATGCAGCAGGCGGGCACCGTCGCCAGCATCGGCAATGCGGCCAGCATCGAACTCAAGACGACGGTCTTCCCTTTCATCCTGCGCGGCGTCAGTCTGCTCGGCGTCGATTCCGGCTACATGGGCTTCCCCTTGCGTGCCGAGGTCTGGGCTCGCCTGGCCGGTGACCTTCGGCCGCGGCACATGCACGGGATGGCGCGCATCATCGATTTCGATGACCTGCCGGCCGCGTTCGACGGTTTCATCCGCGGCGCCGCCCGTGGTCGCACCGTGGTGCGCATCGGAGCGCCGCGCCCATGAGTACGGACACCGAGCAGCAGCCGAGGGTCCTGATCGTCGATGATTCGCGCATGGTCCGCGCGACCATCGCGAAGCAGATTCGCGGGTCCTTCGACGTGCGCGAGGAGTCCGATGGCGAGGCCGGCTGGCAGGCCCTGGTGGTCGATCCCACCATCACGGTCGTGGTCAGCGACATCGGCATGCCCGGGCTCGACGGCTATGGGCTGCTGCAGCGGATCCGAGAGTCCAAGGTGTCGCGGATCCACCACATTCCGGTCATCATCATTTCCGGCGAGGAAGACGACGACTCCCGCGAGAAGGCGCGCAAGCTGGGTGCCAACGACTTCATCACCAAGGGGGTCGGCTCCTCGGAACTGCTGGCGCGCCTGGAGTCCCTCACGACCCTGACCCAGGCGCGACGCGAACTCGAACAGAGCCGCGAGGCCCTTGCCAGCCAGAGCCCGGTCGATCCGACTACCGGCCTTGCCACCAAGGCCTATCTCGAGTGGCACGGCGCCCAGGAGTTGTCGCTGGCCAAGCGGCACCGGGGCGAAATGGCGGTCATGGCGATCGAGATCGATCGCTTCGACGATCTCGTGACGAAGTACGGCCGCCATGTGGCCCAGCTCGTGTCGCGCAAGCTGTCCAAGATCCTCAGCACCAAGGTCCGGCGCGAAGACACCGTCGCCCAGCTGGCCGACTGCCAGTTCGCCGTCCTGTCGCCGAGCACCGACCTGGAGGGCTGCTACGCCTTCGCGCTGCGCCTGCAGCGAACCATCGACAAGATGGTGATGACGTATCGCGAGAGCCGGATCCAGATGACGATCACGGTCGGTGTCGCGGGCTCGCACCAGGACGACATCGAGACCCTGAGCCAGCTGATCGGGCTGGCCGTCCAGCGGGTCGAGATCGGCAAGGAGCAGGGCGGCGGTCGGGTCATGACCCGTGCCGGCCAGGTCAGCGTAGAGTCGCTGGGGCGCTATGCCCGCCTGCCGGTCAGCATCGACCACCTGCTGATGCAGTTGCGCACCGGTGCGCCCGACCAGGCGCTGGCCCGGACCGGCGACATCGTCGCAACGCTGATGCCCCTGTTTGAATTGGTAGAATCACGGCTTGGTTGTGGCATGCCGCTCGAAGCCCTGCGGCAGCATGCAGAAGCACATCCAGACCACGATCCGGCAACAAGACCGGACGAATCCGAACGGAACCCCTGAGTTCCGGCCTGTTGGGAATAAATCTGGGAGAGGTAGTTCATGGGAAATTACAAGGAGTTCCACCGCCGTTCGATCGAGAACCGTGACGAGTTCTGGGGCGAACAGGCACAACTGATCCACTGGAACAAGCCGCCGCAGGAGATCTGCGACTTTTCGAAGCCGCCCTTCGTCAAGTGGTTCAAGGGCGGGGAGACCAACATCTGCTACAACGCGGTCGATCGTCACGCAGCGCAGCGTCCGAACGATCGGGCACTGGTCTACATCTCGACCGAGACCAATGAAGAGGTGGTGTATTCCTTCGCCCAGCTTCAGCGTGAAGTCGAGCGTATGGCGGCGATCTATCAGGAGCTTGGCGTCAAGAAGGGTGACCGGGTCCTGATCTACATGCCCATGATCGCCGAGGCCGCCTTCGCCATGCTGGCCTGCGCCCGGATCGGGGCGATCCATTCGGTCGTGTTCGGCGGCTTTGCCTCCGGCTCGCTGGCTACCCGGATCGACGACGCCAAGCCGGTTCTGATGGTCAGTTCCGATGCAGGCATGCGCAATGGCAAGCCGGTGCCCTACAAGCACCTGGTGGACGAGGCCTGCAGCCTGGCCGAGTTTCCGCCCGCCAAGGTCCTGATCGTGGACCGCGGCCTGGACAAGGGCTTCCCGCGCGTCGAAGGCCGCGACGTGGATTATGGCGAGCTGCGCGCCAAGCACATGGACGCCAGCGTGCCGGTGGTCTGGGTCGAATCCTCCGAGCCCAGCTACATCCTCTACACCTCGGGCACCACCGGCAAGCCCAAGGGCGTGCAGCGTGATACCGGCGGCTACGCCGTCGCGCTGGCCGCGTCGATGAAGCACATCTTCACCGGCGAATCGGGCGAGACCATGTTCGCCACCTCGGACATCGGCTGGGTGGTCGGCCACTCCTACATCATCTA
>JAGRFX010000144.1 GCA_020445805.1 Rhodocyclaceae bacterium | reverse complement strand
TCACGCGCGATCTCGCGGACCAGGGATTCGAGGGCGCGTGCCCTGCCCAGGCGAACGGCGGCAGACGGCATGTCAGTTGTTTCTCCACTTGATCGAGCAACCGATGCTCGGAATCTGGTGCTCCGGTCCGTGACCCGTACGGGCCACCTGCTGCATGGCCTCGAAGAGTTCGCGCCGGGCATCCGCCGGCGCCGGCTGCATGCCGGAGGCGTCGAGGCGGCCCCGGTACTGGAGCCTCAGGTTGCGGTCGTAGCCGAAGAAATCCGGCGTGCAGACCGCACCGAAGGCACGGGCGACGGTCTGGTCCTCGTCGAATACGTATGGGAAGGGAAAGTCCAGCCGTTTGGCCAGCGCCACCATGTGCTCCCAGCCGTCCTCGGGGTAGTCCGCGGGGTCGTTCGACATGACCGCGATGCAGCCCACGCCCTCTGCCTGCAATGCCCGCGCATCGCGCACGATCCGGTCGATCACGGCCTTGACGAAGGGACAGTGGTTGCAGATGAACATCACCAGCAGGCCATTGGGGCCCCGGGCAGAGGTGGGTGTGTGACGACGACCATCGACGCCAGGCAGCTCGAATGCCGGCGCAGGCTGGCCGAAATCGCAGACCGGCGTGGTCGTTCGTGCCATCGGTCGAGCGTCTCGGATTGGGGTGAGCCTTATACTAGCATGATGATCCCACGCTTCTTTTGCCCAGCGGACCTGCCGGACGGCGGGGTGGTGGCCCTGCCGCCCGAGGTGGCCCACCACGCCGACAAGGTCCTGCGGATGAAGGTCGGCGAATCCCTTGTACTGTTCGACGGCTCCGGCCGGGAAGTGACGGCCCGCCTCGCCGCGCTCGGGCGCCACGCCACCGCCGAGCTGGGCGACTGGTCGTCGCCGGCCCGGGAGTCGTCGCTCGAAACGGTGCTGGTGCAGGCCCTGGCGAGTGGCGACAAGATGGACTGGATCGTCCAGAAGGCCGTGGAACTGGGTGCGACCGCCGTGGTGCCCCTGGTGAGCGAGCGCTGCGTGCTCAAGCTGTCCGGCGATCGGGCCGAAAAGCGACTCAAGCACTGGCGGCAGGTGGCCGTGTCGGCCTGCGAGCAGTCGGGGCGCAATCGGGTGCCGGAGGTGGCGGAACTGGTGTCTTTTGCCGAATTCATGGCCCGCCCGGCGGCCGGCACGCGGCTGGCCCTGGTGCCTGAGGCCGCCGACCGGCTGGTCGCGCTGCCGCGCCCGGCGGGGTCGTGCGAGATCCTGATCGGACCCGAGGGGGGGTGGGGCGACCGGGAACTGGCCCTGTTGCAGGGCGATCGTTGCCGGGCGGTTTCGCTGGGGCCGCGCATCCTGCGCACCGAGACGGCGGGCCTGGCTGCGCTGGCGGTCATGCAGGCCGCCTGGGGCGATTTCTGAGCGCGACACCGCAATCAACAACAACAGGCGATCCGCCTGGGGGGAAGGCATGTTCGAGTCGGCAGAGCTGGAACATCGGGTTTCGAAGGCCCAGTACGAGGCCGAGGCGGCGCAATTGCGTACCGACCTGCTCAATGTGCAGTACGAACTCAAGGAGTCGGGGCGCTTCCCCGTCATCGTCCTGATCAACGGGGTCGACGGGGCGGGGCGTGGCGAGACCCTGCACCTGCTCAACGAGTGGCTGGACCCGCGCTTCGTCGAGACCCGGGCCTATGGCGTCCCCACCGAGGAGGAGCGCGAGCGGCCGCCCATGTGGCGTTTCTGGCGCGACCTGCCGCCGAGGGGCAAGGTCGGCCTGCTGTTCGGATCCTGGTATTCCCTGGCCCTGCAGGGGGACGACGGGCAGGGACGGATCGTGGACGAGATCTCCGAACACCGGACCGCCGCCATCGTGCGCTTCGAGCGCATGCTGGCAGACGAGGGGGCGCTGCTGATCAAGTTCTGGCTGCACCTCTCGAAGAAGGCGCAGAAGAAGCGCCTGGAGACCCTCGAGGCCGACCGCAAGACCCGCTGGCGCGTGACCAAGGAAGACTGGCGCCGCTACGAGGAGTACGACCGCTTCCGCCGGGTCTCCGAACATCTGGTGCGGCGCACCAGCACCGGCGACGCGCCCTGGCACATCGTGGCCGGCGAGGACGACCGCTACCGCTCCCTGACGATCGGGCGGATCCTGCTCGAAGCGATCCGCCGTCGCCTGTCCCTGCCGGACCACACCCGCCGCAGCGCGGAGCCGCCGCTCTTCCATGGTCATCTGGACGAGCAGAACGTGCTGTCCGCGCTCGACCTCGCGCAGTCGCTGCCCAAGAAGGACTACACCCAGGAGCTGGACCTGCTGCAGGAGCGGCTGGGGCGGCTGTCGCGCCACAAGCGCCTGAAGGATCGTTCGGTGATCTGCGTCTTCGAGGGCAACGATGCGGCGGGCAAGGGCGGCGGCATCCGCCGGGTGATCCAGGCCATCGACCCCCGCCAGTGCGCGGTGGTGCCGATCGCGGCGCCCAGCGAGGAGGAGCGCGCCCAGCCCTACCTGTGGCGCTTCTGGCGACGCCTGCCGCGCCAGGGCCGGTTTGCGATCTTCGACCGCTCCTGGTACGGCCGGGTGCTGGTCGAACGGATCGAGGGCTTCTGCACCACGGCCGACTGGATGCGGGCCTATGCCGAGATCAACGACTTCGAGGCCCAGCTGGTGGCCCACGGGGCGGTGGTGGTGAAGTTCTGGCTGGCCATCTCGTCCGACGAGCAGTTGCGTCGCTTCGAGGAGCGCGAGAAGGTGGAGTTCAAGCGCTTCAAGATCACCGAGGAGGACTGGCGCAACCGCGACAAGTGGGACGACTACAGCGAAGCCGTGTGCGACATGGTCGACCGGACCTCCACCGACATCGCGCCGTGGACCCTGGTGGAAGCGAATGACAAGCGTTACGCACGCATCAAGGTCCTACGCACCCTCTGCGAACGACTGGAGGCGGCGCTCGGCTGATGTCTGGCGCCTGTCCGAGACGCCGACCGGATAGAATGGAAATGACGGGCGATTCGCCCGTGAACCGCGGCGACCCGATCGATGCCTGACGCCTTTCAATACACCAGCGAGCTGACCTCCCCGGCCGAAACGCAGCCCTTCGTCAATTGGGTGAGGGCGGCGGCGCCCTACATCCACGCCTTCCGCGGAAAGACCTTCGTGATCGCCTTCGGCGGCGAGGTGGCCGCCGGCGAGATGGCCCAGAAGCTGGCCTACGACTGCAATCTGCTGGCCGCGCTGGGCCTGCGACTGGTGCTGGTCCACGGCGCCCGGCCCCAGATCGAGTCCCTGCTGCTGGCGCGCGGACTCGAACCGCGCATCCACAACGGCCTGCGGGTCACCGACGCGGACGCCCTCGAGTGCGTCAAGGCGGCCATGGCCGTGACGCGCATCGAGATCGAGGCCCTGCTCTCGCAGGGGCTGCCCAATACCCCGATGGCGGGCAGCTACATGCGGGTGACCGGCGGCAACTTCATCACCGCGCGGCCGGTCGGGGTCGTCGATGGCGTCGATTTCCAGTACACCGGGGCCGTGCGCAAGATCGTCGCCGACGAGATCGCAGCCGACCTGGACCAGAACAACGTGGTCCTGATCTCGCCGCTGGGGGTCTCGCCGGCCGGCGAGATCTTCAACCTCCCGATGGAAGAGGTGGCCGAGGCGGTGGCCATCGCGCTCAAGGCCGACAAGCTGATCTACCTGTGCGACGCACCGGGCCTGCTCGACGACGCCGGGCGCCTGATCGAGTCGGTGACCGCCGACGAAGCCGAGCAGATGCTGGTCGAGGGGCGCGGCCTGACCGAGGACCTGGACTACTACCTGCCCTGCGCGATCCGCGCCGTGCGCCGCGGGGTGGGCCGCGCCCACCTGATCGACCGCGACCTGGACGGCGGCCTGCTGCTGGAATTCTTCACCCACCAGGGGGTGGGTACCCTGGTCAGCCGCGACCCCCTGTTCCGCCTGCGGGATGCCTCGCCGGACGATGTGGGGGCGCTGGTGGCCCTGATCGGGCCGCTCGAGGCCGATGGCACCCTGGTGCGCCGCTCGCGCGAGCTGCTGGAACAGGAAATCTGCCGCTTCACGCTGGTGGAACACGACGGCGTGCTGGTGGGCTGCGCCGCGCTCTATCCGTTCAGCGAGGAGCTCGCCGCGGAGCTGGCCTGCCTGGCCGTCCAGCACGAGTATCGCCGCGCGGGGCTCGGCGACATGCTGATGAAGCGCATCGAGCAGCGGGCCCGGTCGCTCGGCCTGAAGCGCCTCTTTGTCCTCACCACGCGGACCGCCCACTGGTTCCGCGAACGGGGCTTTGCCGAGACGGGGCCCGACGAGCTGCCCCTGCAGAAGCGGGAACTCTACAACTTCCAGCGCCGCTCGAAGGTGCTGGTCAAGACCTTGTGAGTTCAGCCATGCCCGCTCCGTCCTCCAGCCAGAGCCTCGCCGAACCCCTCCTGGTGGCGGGTGCGGCGCTGGTGGCCGGCCTGGTGGCCGAGCTGGTCCTCGGCGGGCGGGCGCCGTGGCCGCTGGGCGAGGCGTGCGGGGCCCTGGGCGGGGGGCTGGCGGCCCTGTTCCTGGCGCGGCGGCGGCGGGCGGCCGCAGAGCGGCTCGAGTCGCTGGTGTCCAGCCTGCCTCCGGTGCCCCTGGCCGAGCTCGAGCGGGGGCTCGACACCCGCACCGCCGACCTCTCGGCGCGGCTCGAGGCCGCCCTGCGCTCAGAGCGCGAGATGCGCCTGGTCGCCAACACCGTCCATGGCCTCGAGGTGCTGTTCTCGCCGGAGCGTCGCCTGACCTGGGTCAGTCCCTCGGTCGAGGAGATCGCGGGCTATTCGACCTCCGAGTGCCTGGCTGCCGACGACCCCATCGGCCTGCTGGTTCACCAGACCGACCGGGCCTACTGTCACCAGCAGGCCGGGCACGCCTTCGAGGACCACGAGACCACCAGCTTCGAGGTGCGGCTGGAACATCGCAGCGGCGGGGTCATCTGGATCGCCTGCCACTGGACGCCGGTGATGGACGATCGCGGCCGCCTGAGCGCGGTCCGCATGTCGGGCGAGCCGATCCAGTCGCGGAAGGAAGCCGAGCTTCGCCTGCTCGAGAGCGTGGCCGAGATGCGCCGGGCCCGCTCCCTGTCCGAGCACTACCTGCTGCGCACCAAGGACGAACGGCAGCGCCTGTCCGCCGTGCTCGATGCGATCCGCACCGGCATCGTGCTGATGGACACCGAGCAGCGGGTGCTCTATCTCAACCAGGCCTTCATGCAGATGTGGGGCTTCGGCCAGGACGAGAACCTCTTCGGCATGCGGGACGTGGTGCTGTTCGGCCGCTGCGAATCCCAGATGGAAAGCCCCGAGCAGTTCCGGATGCATGCCAACGAAGTGCTCGATGCGGGTCATGGCAGCGCCGAATACGAGTTCCGCCTCAAGGACAGCCGGGTCATCACCGACTCCTCGGTGGTGGTGACCCGCGAAGGGTCCGACATCACGATCGGGCGGGTCTGGATCTTCGAAGACGTCACGGATATCCGTCGCTCCGCCGAGATCCTCCAGAACCAGGCAGAGCGCGATGCCCTGACCGGCCTCTACAACCGGCGGCGCTTCGACGAGGAAATGGAACGGGCGATCGCCGAGAGCGAGCGCCGCAACCGCCAGACCGGGCTGCTGGTCTTCGACCTGGATGGATTCAAGCCCGTCAATGACACGTTCGGTCACCAGGCCGGGGATCGTGTCCTGGTGACCCTGGCCGAGGCCATCAGCCGGGTCGTGCGGCGCCACGAGATGCTGTTCCGCTTCGGCGGCGACGAATTCGCGATCCTGGTGCCCGACAGTGAGGACAGCCACCTGCAGGAGCTGGCCCGGCGGGTCGTCGACTGCGTGGCGGGCACCGAATTCGAGTTCGACGGCCGCAAGGTGTCGCTGACCACCAGCGTCGGGCTGGCCTGTTTCCCGCTGGACGCGAGCGACGTGCGCGGCCTGGTGGCCGCGGCCGATTCGGCCATGTATCGGGCCAAGAGCGGCGGCAAGAATCAGTGGGCGATGAGCGAGCCGCACGGCGGCTGAGCCCGGCTCTTGCTAGAATTGGGCCATTCAATCGCAATGATCGATCGACAAGGAGTGGCGATGACCCGCATGGTCAACTGCATCAAGCTCGGGCGTGAGGCCGAGGGCCTCGACTTTCCGCCGGTACCGGGGGAGCTGGGCAAGAAGATTTTCGCGAACGTCTCCAAGGAGGCGTGGCAGCAGTGGGTGAAGTACCAGACCATGCTGATCAACGAAAACCGGCTGAACCTCATGGACGCCCGGGCGCGCAAGTACTTGGCCGAGCAGATGGAGAAGCATTTCTTCGAGGACGGCGGCGCCGACCAGGTCCAGGGCTTCGTGCCCCCGTCGGATCAGTAGGCACCTCCCGACAAAGAAAAAGGACGGCACTGCCGTCCTTTTTTTTCTGCTCGGGCCCGTGGCGCCCTGCCGGCGCTCAGTCGCGGGCAGCGCGCTCCATGGCCTCGATGCCCCCGTGCCGCACGTCTTCGCCCTTGGCCATGTACACGGCGTACTGGGCCATGTTCTTGGCGTGGTCGCCGATCCGTTCGATGGCCTTGGCCACGAACAGCAGTTCGATGCAGCGGGAGATGGTGCGCGGGTCTTCCATCATGTAGGTGATGAGCTGGCGCATCAGGGCCTTGAATTCGGCATCGACGGCCTTGTCCTGGCGCACGACCGAGGCCGCCAGCTCGAGGTCGAGACGGGCGAAGGCGTCGAGGGATTCGCGCAGCATCGTCACGGCCAGGCCTGCGGCGTGGCGGATCGTCACGTGGGGCGTGGGCGGTGCCGTGTCGGCGGTATGCAGCGAGCGGGCCATCTTGGCAATCTTCTTGGCTTCGTCGCCGACCCGCTCGAGGTCGCGCACGATGCGGATCACGGTCATCACCATGCGCAGATCCACGGCCGTGGGCTGGCGGCGGGCAATGATGTGGCTGCACAGCTGGTCCAGCTCGAGTTCGAAGCGGTTCACCATCTTGTCGGTGGCGATGACCTCGTCGATTTCGGCCAGGTCACCGGTCTCCAGCCCATTGACGGCCCGGTTGATCTGCTGTTCGACGAGGCCGCCCATCTGCAGGGCGCGGGTCCGCATCTGCTCCAGTTCGGAGTCAAACTGCTTCGAGGTGTGTTCGTTCATCATGATGGCCGACGTTTGGCAAGGGAGAGACGCTACCAGTCCTGGATGACGGAATTATTTCAGTTCAGTTTCGTGTCACACGCTGGACGCCTTCGGCGGCGGCCAGCAGCAGCACGTCGGCGCCGCGGCGAGCGAACAGGCCGTTGCAGACAACCCCGGCGATGTGGTCGATCTCGCTCTCGAGGCCCATTGGATCGCTGATCGACAGACCATGCACGTCGAGGATCAGGTTGCCATTGTCGGTGACAAAGCCCTCGCGCAGACGGGGCGTGCCCCCCAGGGCGGTCAGGGCGCGGGTGACCTGGGCGCGGGCCATGGGAATCACCTCGACCGGCAGGGGGAAGCGCCCCAGCGTCGCCACCTGCTTGCTGGCGTCGCAGATGCACACGAAACGCTCGGCCACGGCGGCCACGATCTTCTCGCGGGTCAGCGCGCCGCCACCGCCCTTGATCATCGACAGGCCCCCGTCGATCTCGTCGGCCCCGTCCACATAGACCGGCATGGCCGGAACATCGTTGAGGTCGAAGAGGCGGATGCCATGGCCGGCCAGCCGCCTGGCGCTGGCCTCCGAGCTCGCGACGGCGCCCTGGATGCGGTCCTTGATGCCGGCCAGTCCGTCGATGAAGTGGTTCGCGGTCGAGCCGGTGCCGACGCCGACGATCTCGCCGTCGATGACGTAATCGAGGGCCGCCATGGCGGCAGCGCGTTTCAGTTCGTCCTGATTCATGTCCGGAAGCCCGCGAGCGAAAGCTCGCATTCTACCCGCAGGACCTCCCGCGCCGAGCGCAAGGTAAATTCCGGTCTCCCGGCTTGAGCCCGGCGTCATGACGGGCGATGATCCCCGGCTCGCACATTCGCATCCAGAAGGAGATGGAACCATGGGACTCTTCGATCAGGTGGCAGGACAGGTACTGGGTGGGCTGTCGGGCGGCGGCGCCGGGCAGTCGCCCCTGATGCAGCTGGTCCAGGCCGTGCTGCAGCAGGAGGGGGGGCTGATGGGGCTGGTGTCCAGGCTGCAGACCGGCGGACTGGCGGAGCAGGTGGCCTCCTGGATCGGCAACGGCGCGAACCTGCCGGTGTCGGGCGAGCAGATTCGGGCTGCGCTGGGCAGCGACCTGCTGGCCTCCCTGGCGGGACAGGCTGGCCTGTCGCCCCAGGCGGCCAGCGACGGGCTGGCGGACCAGTTGCCGGGCCTGATCGACAAGCTGAGCCCCGGTGGCCACCTGGAAGGCAATGATCAGCTGGTGCAGCAGGGTCTGTCGATGCTGGGCGGACTGCTCGGGGGGCGCTGAGCCTGCCGGCCCGCGGGTCGCGGGCACGCGCGGGCGACCCGGCTTGCGGTCGCCGCGCGGCTCTGGGATTCTTGGCGGCTCCCCGACTTCCCCCCAAGGATCCCCGATGGCCCGCGTCACGATCGACCTGCCGGACAGCTTTTCATTCCAGACTGACATCCTGCTCTACGCGAGCCACATGAACCGCATGAACCACCTCGACAATGCCTTGCTGCTGTCGGTGGTGTCCGAGGCCCGGATGCGCTTCTTCGCCAGCCTGGGCTATGACGAGCAGGACGTGGAGGGCATCGGCGTGATCGTCGCCGACGCGGCCCTGCAGTACCGCTCCGAAGCCCATCACGGCGAGACCATGCGAGTATCCATGACGGCCACGGCCTTCTGGGAGCGGGGCTGTGACCTGGTGTGGGCCATGGACGAACGCGAGTCCGGGCGCCGCGTGGCCCATGGCAAGACCGGTGTGGTCTTCTTCGACTATGCGAAGAACCAGGCCGCGCCCGTGCCGCGGCCCTTTGCGGCCCACTTCGGGGCCTGAGTCCCGGCGGGCCTCGCGCCCCCTATTTCATCAATGGCTGATGCAGGTCAACGGCCGAAGGCAGCGTGCTTCCGCCCGCGGACTACACTGGGCGCAGGAAGCGCGCCGCCGGGCCTTGTCTGCCGGTCGACCCGCCCCCATCTCATGACGTGCGGAACACCGGCAGCCAGTCCCGAAATTGCAGTTTGCCGCGGGCGCGTATAGGTAATTCCTATCGAGACTATCGGTGTGCTCAATTGGATTAATTCAATGGGGCGCCATAAGATGGACTCCACAGATCGACGAACACCCCTCAACCCATAAAGGAGATAGCAGCATGTCGAGCCTCATCAACAGCAAGATCAAGCCGTTCAAGGCGACCGCCTATCACCACGGCGAATTCAAGCCGGTGAGCGAGCAGGATCTGCTGGGCAAGTGGTCCGTCGTGTTCTTCTACCCGGCCGACTTCACCTTCGTCTGCCCGACCGAACTGGGCGACCTGGCGGACAACTACGCCAAGCTCCAGGAGATGGGCGTCGAGGTGTATTCGGTGTCGACCGACACCCACTTCACCCACAAGGCGTGGCACGACGCCTCCGACACCATCAAGAAGATCAAGTACCCGATGCTGGGCGACCCCACCGGCACGATCTCCCGCAACTTCGACGTGATGATCGAGACCGAGGGCCTGGCCCTGCGCGGCACCTTCGTGGTCAACCCGGAAGGCGAGATCAAGGTCGCCGAGATCCACGACCTGGGCATCGGCCGTGACGCCAAGGAACTGGTCCGCAAGGTCCAGGCTGCCCAGTACGTGGCCTCGCACCCGGGCGAAGTGTGCCCGGCCAAGTGGACCCCGGGTGAAGAGACCCTGGCGCCGTCGCTGGACCTGGTCGGCAAGATCTGATTGTTTTGCCCCCTGCCCGGGGCATCGCCCCGGGCATTTTTTCGTCTGAACATGGGGATCGGAGGCCCGAAATGCTCGATACCAACCTGAAGAACCAGCTCAAGACCTATCTCCAGAACCTGAGCCAGCCGATCGAACTGGTGGCCAACCTGGACGACGGCGCCAAGTCCGGCGAGATGCTGGCGCTCTTGAAGGAGATCGCCGAGCTCTCGGACAAGATCACCCTCGAAGAGCAGCGCAACGGCGACGAGCGTGCCCCCTCGTTCTCGGTCAGCCGCACGGGCGCCGGGATGGGCGTGCGCTTCGCCGGCATCCCGATGGGGCACGAGTTCACCTCGCTGGTCCTCGCCCTGCTGCAGGCCGGCGGCCACCCGCCCAAGGTCGAGCCCGAGGTCATCGAACAGATCAAGGCCCTCGAAGGCAGCTTCCGCTTCGAGACCTTCATCTCCCTGTCGTGCCAGAACTGCCCGGACGTGGTGCAGGCCCTCAACCTGATGGCCGTGCTGAATCCCAATATCCGCCACACCATGATCGACGGGGCCCTGTTCCAGGCCGAGGTCGAGGAGCGCAAGATCATGGCCGTGCCGACCGTGTTCCTGAACGGCGAACCGTTCGGCCAGGGCCGCAGCAGCCTCAAGGAGATCCTCGCCAAGATCGACACCGGCGCCCAGGCCCGCGAGGCAGCCCGAATCGCCGAGAAGGAGCCCTTCGACGTGCTGATCGTCGGCGGTGGCCCGGCCGGCGCCGCGGCCGCCATCTACGCGGCCCGCAAGGGGATCCGCACCGGGATCGTGTCGGAGCGCTTCGGTGGACAGGTCATGGACACCATGGCCATCGAGAACTTCATCTCGGTCAAGGAGACCGAAGGGCCGAAGCTTGTAGCCGCCCTCGAGCAGCACGTCCGGCAATATGAAGTGGACATCATCGACGGACAGCGGGCCGAGGCCCTGGTGCCCGGCGAGCTGGCCGAGATCAAGCTGGCCGGCGGCGCCTCGCTGCGCGCCAAGGCGGTCATCCTGGCCACTGGTGCCCGCTGGCGCGAGCTCAACGTGCCGGGCGAACACGAGTACCGGGGCCGCGGCGTGGCCTACTGCCCCCACTGCGACGGACCGCTCTTCAAGGGCAAGCGCGTCGCCGTGATCGGCGGCGGCAACTCGGGTGTCGAGGCGGCCATCGACCTGGCCGGCATCGTCGGCCACGTGACCCTGCTCGAGTTCGCCGACCAGCTCCGCGCCGATGCGGTGCTCCA
>JAGRFX010000143.1 GCA_020445805.1 Rhodocyclaceae bacterium | reverse complement strand
GGATCTCGAAGCGCAGGCCACACATGGGATCGGCCACGTTCGCAGGGTCGTGGTCGAAACCCAGCGGACACTGGGGGCGGCTGCCACCTGCCACACGCAGGGAGGGCGAAGTCATGGAAGTTCTCATCGCGGTGTCTCCCTGCGCGTGTCTGGGTCAGCCCTTGGTGGCGACGAGGGGCTTGACGGTTGCCGAGCGGGCGACGTCCTCGGAGTTCATCGACTGGACATCCCCGCTGACCACGCCACCTTCCTCGATCAGGATCTTGCCGTAGCGGATCACGCCGCTGACCTTGCCGGTGGTGTGGATGATCAGTTGCTTGCGGGCCGTCAGTTCGCCCTCGAAGTGGCCGTGCACTTCGGCCACGTCGATGCAGACCTTGCCGGAAAAGGAACCCTTCTCGGCGATGCGGATCACACGGCTGTCCATGGTCGCTTCGACACGCCCCTCGACCACCAGGGTGTCGCAGTCCAGAATCTCGGCCCCTTTGAGCTTGACGTCCGGTCCGACGATCAGCTGGCTGCCCATGGTTTCGTTTTCGGTTGCAGGGGTGTCGCTGGCGGTCATGGGGCTGTTCTCGGTGGTGGAGGTGAGGTCCTGGGATTCGCTCTGGAGGCTGCTGCCGCCGGTGCTGCTGCCGGTACCGGCCAGGGTTGAGGGCCCGCGACTGGCCAGGTTGTTCGGATAGGTCGGACGCCTGTCCGGCAGGGTGCTGCCGGCGGGTTTCGCGAATAGATTCTGCTTGTTGAACATGAGCCTTCCTCTTGCTGTGAGATGTATGCGGTCGCGGACGCCGCTGGCCGAGGATGGCAATTGGCGTGCCAGCAAGGGAATATTTCACAGAATCAATCGTTTGTCTCGTGCCGTTGGCGTACCGGTCGGGTGAGGCATGGGGGTTAGGTGTCGCCTGTGGGCGACAGGGGTGTACCGCGATTCCCCCCGGATCCCCTGTTCACGCCGCTGTTGGGGGTGTCGGGCAGAGGCGACAGCTGCGGTCCGCAGGTGCGTTGCATTTACTTACTTTGCGCTGCCGGGCGATTCCCTAAACTCGCCGGCATAATTCCCGCCCGCCCTGATCCGGTCTGGATGCGCAGTCCGTCCTTCCGCCAATACCTCCTCCTTGCCTTCCTGCTGATCGTTGCGGTCCTGACCGCGGCGGCCGTGCAGGGCCTGTCCGTTCTCGAGGATTTCGCCAGTCGCAGCCGCGCCGCCGCGTCGGACGCGCTACGCCTGTCGCAGGTGGTCCAGTTGCTGGGCGAGCGGGCCGTGGACATGACGCGCAGTGCTCGGCAATACCAGGTCCTGGGCGAAAGCGCGCTGCTCGAGCGCTTCTCGGCCAGCCGGGCCGAAGCGGTGGAAGCCATCGCCGATCTGGACAGCCTCGGCTCGATGAATCGTGCGGAACTGGCCGACCTGCTGGTCCAATGGCGTGACAGCGCGGAGCGGGTTGAGGCGCGCCTGCGCGGCGGGGCCGATGGGGACGCGCTGGGCGAGGAACTCAGCCAGCTGGCTTCGCTCGGCGGCCTGGTTTCGGGCGCGGCTCGACAGACCATCGAGCGACACAACCAGTCACTGTTTGATGCCCTGGATGCCAACCGGGCCCGACTGACCACCCACGTGTTCGCGGCGGTGTGCATCAGCATCCTGCTGGCGCTCTTCTTCGGCATGTGGCTGGTGCGATCCCTCGGGCGGCTCGAGAAGGCCATCGTCTCGCTGGGCGATGGCTACCTGGACCAGCCGGTCGTGGTCAGCGGGCCCAGTGACCTCAAGCAGGTCGGGGAACGGGTCGAGTGGCTGCGCGAGCGCCTGAACGAGCTCGAGGCCGACCGCTCCCGGGTGCTCCGGCATGTCTCCCACGAACTGAAGACGCCGCTGGCGGCGATGCGAGAAGGGGTCGCGCTGCTCGATGACCGGATCCTCGGCCCCCTGGTCGCACCCCAGCGCGAGGTGGTGGGCATTCTCAAGCACAACTGCGCCACGCTCCAGACCCGCATCGAGGCGCTGCTCGGCGTCAATGCGGCGGCCTTCGATGCCCGCCGCCTGAGCCTCACACGGATCGATCCGGCCGCCCTGTTGCGGCAGGTGGCGGCCGATCAGGCCCTGCAGATCCAGCAGCGGCGGCTCGAGGTGTCCGTGGAGGGCGAGGCCGACCCGATCGAAGCCGATGGCGAGAAGCTGTTGCTGGTCCTGTCGAACCTGCTGGCCAACGCGATCGCCTTCAGCCCGGAGGGCTCCCTGGTCCGGCTCATCGCGCGACGCCAGGGCAAGCGGCTGCTGCTCGACTGCGTCGACGAAGGGCCGGGCATCGCGCCCGAGGATGCGCAACGCATCTTCGATCCGTTCTTTCGCGGCAGCCTTCAGCCGGAGGGTCGCGAGAACGGCACCGGGATCGGGCTGTCGATCGTGCGCGAATATGCCAGGGCCCACGGCGGGAGCGTGGTGCTGGTGCCGGCGGCCCTGGGCTGCCATTTCAGAGTTGAACTGCCTTATGACCGTTGAACGCGCCGCCCTGGCGGCGGCCATCCTTGCAGCCCTCGCCGGCTGCGCGCTCGAAAAGCGCCCGCCGCCGGCGGGGGCCGATCCGGATCCGCCCGTGATCGTCGAACAGGCCTCGCCGCTGCTGGCTGGCGACGTGAACCTGCGCGCCATCCTCGCCTTCTACCGCAAGTCCCGGGGCATGTCGCGGGCCGAATTGAGCACCGAACGGGAGGCGCTCGCGGGCCGCGAGGGCCAGCCCCTCGATGCGCTCAGGCTGGCCATGCTGCTGGGACACGAGCGTAGCGATCTGGTCCGTGCCCTGGGGCTGCTGGACGGCATCGCCCGCTCCGACAACCCCCAGGCTGTGGCACTGCAGCCCCTCGCCCGTCTCTTGTCGGACCAGTATGCCGAGCGGCTCAAGCTCGAGACGCAGGTGGATCGCCTGGGCGTCAATATCCGCGAATCGGAGAAGCGGACCGAAGCGGCCGCGGCGCGGGCACGGGAACTGCAAGAGAAGATCGACGCGCTCGCAGAGATCGAGCGCAACTTGCCGGGGCGCCCCGCGCCGCCGGTCCCGACAGGAGGTACGACGCGATGAACGCTGTCGAGACGATGCGCCCCGGCGCCCACATCCTGGTGGTCGATGACGACCCGGACCTGCTCCGCCTGCTCACCATGCGCCTGTCGGCCAGCGGTTACCAGGTCACCACGGCCGCCAGCGCGGCCGCCGCGGAAGCGCAACTGGCGAACGTCCGCCCGGACGTGGTCGTCAGCGATGTGCGGCTCCCCGACCGCGACGGCCTCTCCCTGTTCGGCGAGATCCGCCGCCACCATCCCTCCCTGCCGGTCATCATGCTGACGGCCCACGGCACCATTCCCGATGCGGTCGAGGCGATCGGCAAGGGCGTGTTCGCCTACCTGACCAAGCCCTTCGACAGCCAGGTCCTGCGGGAGAAGATCGAACATGCCCTGTCGCTGGCACCCCGGGTGGAGGAGCCGCGCGGTGGTGACGAGCGCTGGCGGGCCGAAATCGTCAGTCGCAGCAACGAGATGCGGGAACTGCTCGCCGAGGCGCACATGGTGGCCGCCTCCGATGCCAGCATCCTGATCCGAGGCGACAGCGGCACGGGCAAGGAACTGCTGGCCCGCGCCATCCATCGGGCCAGCCCGAGGGCCCTGCAGCCATTCGTGGCCATCAACTGCGGCGCAATCCCGGAGCAGTTGCTGGAGTCGGAACTGTTCGGCCACGTCAAGGGGTCGTTCACCGGCGCATCGAGCAACCGGGATGGCCTCTTTCTGGCCGCCAATGGGGGCACGCTGTTTCTCGACGAGATCGGCGACATGCCGCTCGCCCTTCAGGTCAAGCTTCTGCGCGTCCTGCAGGAGCGGGCCGTGCGTCCGGTCGGCGCGACCCAGGCACGCCCGATCGACGTGCGCATCCTGTCGGCGACGCACCGGGATCTCGACGCAGCCATGGGCGAGGGCCAGTTTCGCGAGGACCTCTACTATCGACTCAATGTGGTCAGCCTGCACCTGCCTCCGCTGGCGTCCCGTCGCGAGGACATTCCCCTGCTGTCCGGGCATTTCCTGGCCCAGCTGGCCTCGAAATACGGCAAGGACGTCAATGGCTTTGCGCCCGACGCGCTGGATGCGCTGGTGGCCGCGCCCTGGCCCGGCAATGTCCGGCAGCTCTACAACGTGGTCGAGCAGGTCTGTGCGCTGGCCACCTCGCCGCTGATCCCCCGGTCGCTGGTCGACCGCGCCCTGCGCGTCCGGCGCATGGACGAGCTGTCGTATGCGGAGGCCAAGGCCCGCTTCGAGCGGGACTATCTGATCCAGCTGCTCAAGCTCACCGACGGCAATGTGTCCGATGCCGCCCGCCTCGCCCAGCGCAACCGGACCGAGTTCTACCGGCTGCTGCAACGCTATGACCTCGTGCCGGCCATGTTCCGCAGCGGCACCGAGGCTGTCGGACAGGGGCGACACGGCTAGGCCCTTTGAATTCAGGCGCTTGGCGAAAGTCGGTCGGCCCCTGTCGTGGCAGCCCGACACCCGTCGCCGGCGTGCCTGCCGGAGGTAACCCGAAAGGCCTCGCAAGCTGCTGATTCGGAACGGGTTTGTGGATCTGGCACGAAGCTGGCAATGGGAAGGTCGAGCAGGCGCCACCGGCCCTGCAGAGCCGGAGTTCCCGTGTGAAACAACGCAGTGCAATTGCAGGCATCCTGGCCACCTCCGCGATCGCTTTCGCGATCTCGCTCAGCGCCAGTGCCCAGGGTGACGCGGTCCGCGTCGTGTCGCGCGATACGGCGATGGATGCGGCGATCAACGGTCGCGTGGCGGCGGCCCTGATGTCGGACCCCGGACTGCTCGGCGCGCGCATCGACGTGGACACCGAAAACGGCGTCGTCAAGCTGGCGGGCACCGTGATGGGGGCTGCCGAGCTTCATCGGGCCCTCGATATTGCCGCCCAGGTCGATGGGGTCCGCCGGGTCGACAATCTGCTGGAGGTGGCTCGACGCCCCTAGGAATCCTCTTGGCGGCTGCGCTGTTGCCAGCAGCGCAGCGCCGCTTTTTACCGCTTGTGAGGTGCCGGGTCCGTCGAGCATCGGATCCGTTGAAGGGAATGGACGAGTCGATCGTTCATTCCCCTTTTTTTTCCAGCCCGAACTGCAGGCGGGCCAGGCTGGCGTAGAGGCCGCCGCGCGCCACCAGGGTGTCGTGATCGCCGCTCTCGACGATGCGCCCCTGGTCGAGCACCAGGATGCGGTCCGCCTGCCGCACCGTGGCCAGGCGGTGGGCGATGACCAGGGTCGTGCGATGACGCATCAGGCTCTCCATGGCGTCCTGGACCAGCTGCTCGCTGTGGGCGTCGAGGGCCGAGGTGGCCTCGTCCAGCAGCAGGATGGGGCGGTCGGCCAGCATCGCGCGGGCGATCGCGATCCGCTGGCGCTGTCCGCCCGAGAGTCGTACCCCCCGTTCGCCCAGCTCGGTGTCGAGGCCCTGGGGCAACGCCGACACGAAGGACAGGGCGTGGGCCGCCCGGCAGGCCGCTTCGACATCCTCGTCGCTGGCGTCGGGTCGCGCGTAACGGACGTTCTCGCGCACGCTGGTGGCGAACACGACCGGCTCCTGCGACACCAGGGCCATCCGGGCACGCACCTCGGCCGGGTCGGCCTGGGCAATGTCGCAGCCATCGACCAGCACGCTCCCCTGGGACGGGTCGTAGAAACGCAGCAGCAACTGGTAGAGGGTGCTCTTGCCGGCGCCGGAGGGGCCGACCAGCGCCACGGTCTCGCCTGCGTTGACCTGGAAGTCGATGTCCGTGAGGGCGGGGGTGTCCTCCCGGCCCGGATAGTGGAAGCGCACGTGCCGGAAGGTGAGGGTGCCACGGCCGTCGGCCGGCAAGGCGACGGGGTGGAGCGGCGGGCGGATCGCGGCCGGCGTGTCGAGCAGCTCCAGCAGCCGCTCGGTGGCGCCGATGGCCCGCTGGAGGTCGCCCCACACCTCCGACAGGGCGGCCACCGAGCCGGCCAGGAGCGCGGCGTAGAAGATGAAGGCCGACAGTTCGCCCGGGCTCAGGCGCCCGGCCAGGACGTCATGGCCGCCCACCCACAGGATGAAGGTGATGCCGCCGAAGACCAGCAGCATCACGGCGACCACCAGGGTGGCCCGGGTCCGCATGCGCGCCCGCGCGGTCTCGAAGCCCGCCTCGACGCGCTCTGCGAAGGCGGCGCGGTCCCGGTCCTCGTGCCCGTAGGCCTGGACCATGCGCACCTCGTGGATGCTCTCGTCGATGCGATTGCCCAGCTCCGCCACGTGGGCCTGGCTGAGCCGCGAGAGGGCCCGCACGCGCCGTCCGAAGATCAGGATCGGCAGTACCACGACCGGCACGCCGGCCAGGGTCAGCAGGGCCAGCTTGAGACTGCTGGTCAGCAGCATGGCGAGGGCGCCGGCCATCAGCAGCAGGTTGCGCAGCGCCATCGACAGGCTCGAGCCGACCACGCTTTCGATCTGGGCCGTGTCACTGGTGAGCCGGGCGATGACATCGCCGGTGCGGCCGGCCTCGAACCACGCCGGCGGCAGGCTCAGGAGGTGGTCGAAGACCCGGCGCCGAAGATCGGCCGTGATGCGCTCGCCGAGCCAGGACACGTTGTAGAAGCGGACATAGGTGGCCGACGCCAGGACCGCCACGGTGGCGAACATGTACAGCAAGGTCCGGTCGAGCCACGCCGGGTCGCCGTCCGCGAAGCCCCGGTCGATGACTTCGCGCAGGCCCTGGCCGACGCCGAGCATGGCCGTGGCGGCGACCAGCAGGGCGGCGGCGGCCACCGCGATCCGGCGCCGATGGGGCGCCAGCAGGGTACCGAAGAGGTGCAGCGCGCGGCGCGCGGACGGGCGGGGATTCACCCCGGGAGTATGCCTGAGGCGCAGGGCGGTCGCGGGCTATACTCCATGGTCATTCATCGCGATTGCCCGAGCAGGATCCGTCATGGCTTTCCAGTCTTACCCGCGTGCTCCCTGGCGACGCCTGGCCAGGGGCGTTGCATTGGCCCTTTGTCTCGGGGCAGCCGAAGTCCCGGCTGCGGATCCCCTGCCGGCACTGGCCGTCGACGGGCAGGCGGTCGGCGTCTCGGGTATCTCGTCCGGTGGCTACATGGCGGTGCAGTTTCACGTCGCGCATTCGGCGACGGTCGCGGGAGCCGGGGTCCTGGCCGGCGGGCCTTACGAATGCGCCTCCGGCTCCGCATGGCTGGCCCTGACCCGGTGCATGGCGCCGCGCTTCTGGAGCCCGCTGCCCGAGGTGTCGGACCTGCGTGCGCGCATCGGCCAGCGCGCCGAGCGGGGCCAGATCGACGATCCTGCCGGCCTGGCCGCCGATCGGGTATGGCTGTTTTCGGGTGGCCAGGACGAAACCGTCGAGGCGCCCGTGATGGACACGCTCGAGGCCGAGTACCGGAGCTATCTGCCCGCTGCCTCGATCGAGCACGTCAGGCTCCCCGATGCCGGCCATGCCATGATCTCCATACAGGAACCCGCCCCGAACGCCTGCGCCACCTCGGATCCCCCGTTCATCAACCGCTGCGCCGATTTCGATGCCGCCGGGCGCCTGCTGGCGGCGATCCATGGACCTCTGGCGCCACCGGCGGAGCCTCCCGTCGCGGCCGTCCGCGCCTTTGATCAGCGGCCCTTCCTGGGCGAGGATCCGGCCTCGACCGGCATGGCCGACGAAGGCTACGTGCTCGTTCCCGGCGACTGCGAGGCGGGCGGATGCCGGATCCACGTGGCCTTTCACGGCTGCCGGCAGACTACGGAGCAGATCGGCGACCGCTTCGTGCGCAATGCAGGCTATGTGGAATGGGCCTGGACCAACCGCATCGTCGTCCTGTTTCCCCAGGTGCGCCCCACCTATGGCTGGACCGGCGGCTTCTCCTGGCTCTACAACCCCAAGGGGTGCTGGGACTGGTGGGGCTATACCGATGCCGACTACGCGACCCGCGACGGCCGGCAGATTCGTGCCGTGCAGGCCATGATCGAACGCCTTGCGGCGCCCGTGATGCGCTGAGACGTCGCGGCAAGGGCGCCCGCGACGTGGCATCATCCGGGACGCAGACCCCCATTTCCCGAGTACTTCGTGTCCAACCCCGTCTTCGATCCGCATGCCATCCTCGAAATCGACGCGGGGGCCGACCTGGCGACCATTCGCCGGGCCTTCCGACGCCTGGCCATGCGCTGGCACCCCGACCGCAATCCGGACCCCGTGGCGACGGAGACCTTCAAGCGGATTCGCGCCGCCTTCGAGTGGCTGACCAGCGACCCTCCGGATGAGCAGGAAGCCCCGGCTGCGGACGAGGCGCCGAAGTCCTCCAGCAAGGACCGTCACGAATCCCTGGAGATCAGCCTGGCCGAGGCCATGATGGGCTGCGACAAACCGTTCACGATCCGTCGGCTGTCCACCTGCGAGGCCTGCGAGGGCAGTGGCTCGATGCGCCTGCGGCACACCCGCATGTGCGATGTCTGCCACGGCAGCGGCAAGGTGCGCACGCCCGTGGGGCTCGAGCGCTGCCACATCTGCAGCGGGCGCGGCTTCGTCCAGCATGCCAGCTGCGACGAGTGCGGGGGGAGCGGCGAGACGGTCGCCGACCGGGTGGTCACGGTACATGTCGCCGCGGGCCTGTTGCCGGGCGAGGTGCTGCGCCTGAAGGGCCTGGGCGAGCCTGGAGAGGAGGGCGGCGAGCCGGGCATCCTGTTCCTGACCCTGGTCCTCATGCCCGATCCCTGTTTCCGCCTGGAAGGGCGCGACCTGCACGTGACGCAGCCGCTCAGCGCGCTCCGCCTGCTGGCGGGCGGGCGCTCCTCGCTGGCCGGGCCGCTGGGACCCGTGGTGGTGGACCTGCCGCCGGCGGAGCGCCTCGCGGCGGCCGAATGGCGGCTCCCGGGGCAGGGTTTCCCGGGTCGGGGCGGCACCCTGGACGGCGCCGGGGACCTGGTGGTCCACCTCGAACCCGTGCTGCCCCAGGGGCTGGGCCCGGCCGATGCGGATGCGATGCGTCAGCTGGAAGCGCGTCTCGAGAAGGACCGGTCGCGTCACTATCCGCAGGCCGAGGCCTGGTGGCAGGCCTATCGCGCGTCGCGGAGCTGATCGGGCAGGGCCGTCGGGCCGAGCGGGCCAGAAACCTCAGTCGCGCTCGCCGAAGTGGCGGATCTGGCGCCGCGCCTTCTTGGTGGGGCGGCCCTTCAGGTCGCTGCCAGGCGCCGGTGCCAGGCGGCGCATCTCGCTGTCCTGCTGGCGGCGCGCCTGGCTGGCCTCGGTTTCGGCGTAGAGCTGGCGGGCTTCCTCGGCAGGGCGGCGAAACGGATTGATGCCCACCACCCGGACCGACCACAGGGTTTCCCCGATCGTAATGTCCAGCAGGTCGCCGGGCTTGATGTCGCGGGATCGCTTGACCGGCTGGCCGTCGATACGCACGTGTCCCGCATCGATCGCCTGGGTGGCGATCGAGCGGGTCTTGAAGAATCGCGCTGCCCAGAGCCATTTGTCGAGGCGCAAGCGGGCGTCGGGGGCGGTGGTGAAATGGCTGTCCACGGGCAGGCGGGAAAATCCGAGAGGTCCCGATTGTCAGCCGCCCCCCGCCCGGGCGCAAGCCGCGCTCAGCGTTCGACGAAGGCGCGCTCGATCACGTAGTCGCCCGGTGTGCCGATGCGTGGCGAGATCTCGAAGCCCCGCTCGTCGAGCAGGGTGCAGCAGTCCTCGAGCATTGCCGGGCTGCCGCAGATCATGGCGCGGTCGAGGGCCGGATCGAGGGCCGGCAGTCCGATGTCGTCGAACAGCTTGCCGCTGCGGATCAGGTCGGTGAGGCGCCCGCGGTTGCGGAAGGGTTCCCGCGTGACCGTCGGGTAGTAGACAAGCTTGGCCGAGACGTCCTCGCCGAAGTATTCGTTGGCCGGCAGGTCGCGGGTCAGGGTCTCCGCGTAGGCCAGCTCGGAAACCTGCCGAACGCCATGCACCAGGACCACCTTGTCGAATTGCTCGTAGAGCGCCGGGTCCTGGACGATGCTCATGAAGGGCGCGAGGCCGGTGCCGGTGGACAGCAGGTAGAGGTTGCGGCCCGGGCGCACGTCGTGCAGCACCAGGGTACCGGTGGGCTTCTTGCTCACGATGATCTCGTCGCCTTCCCGCAGGTGCTGCAGGCGCGAGGTGAGGGGGCCGTCGGGGACCTTGATGCTGAAGAACTCCAGGTGCTCCTCGTAGTTGGCACTGGCGATCGAATAGGCCCGGGTCAGGGGACGGCCCTCGACTTCGAGGCCGATCATCACGAACTGGCCGTTCTCGAAGCGCAGGCCCGGGTCGCGGGTCGTGCGGAAGCTGAAGAGGGACTCGTTCCAGTGATGGACCGTCAGGACCCGTTGGGTGGAGAGGTTGCTCATGGGGCTCAGGTGGGGTTTGTCGATGCGATGAGTGGATTGTAGGCAGCTGTGTTTTAGCTGAAAATCAGGTAATTTCTAACTCACTTATCGGTTTTGTAGATATGCGCTTCACCCTGCGCCAGCTGGAAGTCTTTGTGGCCGTGGCCCGTTCGGGCAGCGTGTCGGCAGCCTCGAGGGTGCTGTCGCTGTCCCAGTCGGCGGCGAGTTCCGCCCTCGGAGAGCTGGAGCGCCAGTTCGATCGGCCGCTGTTCGACCGGGTCGGCAAGTCTGTCCAGCTCAACGACAGCGGTCGCATGCTGCTGCCGAGGGCCGTGGAACTGCTCGATCGCGCGGGGGAAGTGGAGGCCCTGCTGCGGGGCCGCACCGCCTACGGATCCATCCGCATCGGTGCCACCCTGACCATCGGCAACTACCTGGCGACGCTGATCGTGGCGGATTTCCTGCGGGCCCATCCGGAGAGCCAGGCCCGCCTGGAGGTGCACAACACGGCGCGGATCGTCGAGCAATTGCTGAACTTCGAGCTCGACCTGGGGCTCGTCGAGGGCCAGTGCCGGGCCCCGGAGCTGGCGGTCGAGACCTGGGTGGCGGACGAGCTGGTGGTGTTCTGCGCGCCCGACCATCCGCTGGCGGGGCATCGGGTGGCCGGTCTTCAGTCCCTGGACGGCCAGCCGTGGATCCTGCGCGAGCAGGGCTCCGGGACCCGCGAGACCTTCGAGCAGGCGATCCGCC
>JAGRFX010000142.1 GCA_020445805.1 Rhodocyclaceae bacterium | reverse complement strand
ACATCAAGGACCCGACCCAGAACATCACCTGGGTCTCGCCCCAGGGCGGCGAGGGGCCGATCTACCAGGGCATGTGATCGGGCGGAAGGGGACGCGCCGGCTCAGACGAGGGCTGGGGTGGGTTCGCCGAGCCCGCCCGGCCAGTCGTCCGGGTGAAAGCCCTTCAGCAGCAGCGCCCGGGCCTCTGCCGCCGGCAGGGGCCGGGCGATCCAGTAGCCCTGGAACTCGTCGCAGCCACAGCGGCGCAGCACCTCGAACTGCTCGACCCGCTCCACCCCCTCGGCCGTCACGCGCAGCTCGAGGGACTTGCCGAGGAAGATCACGGCGTGGGGAATCGTCATGTGGGCGCCCTCGCGCTCACAGCCATTGACGAAGGAGCGATCGATCTTGAGGCCATCGATCGGCAGATCGCGCAGATAGCTGAGCGAGCTGTAGCCGGTGCCGAAGTCGTCCACCGAGATCCGGATGCCCCGCTCCCGGAACGCTGCCAGGACAGCGACGGTGCGGTTCTTGTCCTGCATCAGGGCGCTCTCGGTCACCTCCAGCTCAAGCAGCTGCGAAGGCAGGCCGCTGGCTGCCAGCGCCTCTTCCACTTCGGCGATCAGGTCGCCGTGAACGAACTGGCCCGAGGCCAGATTGACCGCAATGCTGACCGGATGCTCCGAAAGGGGCTGCCAGGCCGCCGCCTCGCGGCAGGCCATCATCAGGACCTGGCGCCCCAGCTCGGCAATGAGTCCGGTCTCTTCCGCCACCGGGATGAAGCGGTCGGGCGGCACCGCGCCGTGCGTGGGATCGGTCCACCGGGCGAGGGCCTCGAAGCCGCGAATCCGCCCCTCCGCGTCGAGCTTGGGCTGGAAATGGACCGACAGGCCCCCATTGCGCAGGGCCTCGCGCAAGGCGCCCTCCAGCTCGAATCGCCCCTTCAGTTCTGCGGCCAGATTGGACGTGAAGAAACACTCCTGACCACGCCCCCGCCGCTTGGCGGCATACAGTGCGGCGTCCGAGGCCTTCAGCAGGCTGTTCCAGTCGCCCGCATCAGCCGGGTAGAGGGCCACGCCGAAACTGGCCTCGATCCGGACCCGGTGCCCTCGTACCTCGAAGGCGTCGGAGAAGCAGTTGCGGAAGCGCTGGAGGGCGGCGTTCAGGCGGCCATCGTCACCGGGAAAGCGCAGCAGGAGCAGGAACTCATCGCCGCCATAGCGGGCGATCAGGTCGGTAGAGCGCACCACATTGGAGAGGCGCCTGGCGACCAGCCGCAGGAGCTCGTCGCCAAAATCGTGCCCCAGGTTGTCGTTGACCAGCTTGAAGTTGTCCAGGTCCACAAAGGCCATGGCCAGGCCGCCGGCGTCCACATCGGCCGCATCGACCGCGTGACCGAACCAGCGTTCGGCCGACTGCCGGTTCGACAGCCCAGTCAAGGCATCGTGGGCAGCCTTGTGGGCCAGCAGCGATTCGCTCTTGCGGCGGGTCTCGACCTCGTCGGCCAGCTCCTGGGTCCGCACCGCCACCCGCAGCTCGAGTTCCCGGTTGGCCTCCTCCAGGCGGGCCTTGGCCTCGCCCTCGGCGGCCATGGCACGCGCCAGGGCGATGGCACCGACCAGCAGGCCGGCCAGGAGGGCCAGGGTGGTCACGCCGTGCCCGAACCGGGCCGGCGCCAGCGCATCGGCAATACGAGCGGCCGGAATGAAGTCGATGATCTTCCATGCCCCCGCCTCGGTGGTCGTATGATCACCTTCCGAGGACATCGCATCGGTCAGCAGGGCCTGGGGCCACACGGTGCGGAAGACCCATATGCCGTCCTGGTCTTCGAAATGCCCCCGCTGTTCGCTCAGCATCCGCTGCCATGCCTGGGGATGATCCTTGCCTATCGCATCGGTCTCGCGACCGAACATGAACCCCCATTCGCGCTCGGGATCCGGACCGCGCATCCAGTATCCGGCGTCGTCGACCAGCCAGATGGGGCCGTGTTCCGGTCGGGACAGGCGATCCAGCAGGTCGCGGCCCAGGTAGTTCACCAGCACGATGCCCCAGCGGGTGCCGTCCGGATTCACCACCGGCGTGCCCACGCGCATCATCGGCTTGAAGGGGCGCTCGATCTCCCCGTGTTCGATGTTCAGGTCGAGCCGCGAGGCGTAGATTTCGCCGGGCGCGCGGGCCATCGAATCATGGAAGTAGTAGCGGCCGACCTTCGACTGAAGATCCTCGGGCGGCACGTTGACGACGTTGCCGTCCCGGTAGTCCACCCGGACGCGCTCCATGCCGCTCGCGTCGATGAGCCGGATCTGGTCGTAGATGCCGCGGATCCGCGAAAACTCCCGCCAGTCGGTCTCCAGATCGGCCAGCGAATCCGGCACCGGGCGCCCACCCCAGAGATGGTCGGCCAGCGCGTGACTGCGAGCCAGGTAGCGAATGTCGCTGGCCATCAGTTCCATGCGCAGCCGGATCTGGGTATCGACGAGGCGCACGCCCTCGCGGCTCTGGTCCACCAGCTCGGTCAGGACGCGATTGGCCTCGGCACGATACGAAACCAGGCTGGCCGCGCTCAGCAGCAGGGCCAGCGGCACGAACAGGATGACAACGCGCGCAAACAGGGGCCGAGAAGTCATGGGCTCAGAGGAGCGTTTGGATGGGGGCACTCAGCCCGCCAGCATCAGAGGGCTCCCCACTGCTAACGGCATCTGTCCACGTTTCTGTTGCCAGGTAGCATCCGGACGCGGCACCGAGCCGATGGGCGGCCAAGCGGCAAGGCGCCAGTGCGCGTCCTGGCCCCGCCGCCAACCGCCTCGCGTAAGCTCAGCGGTCCGACACCATCCGGGCCAGCGCCGCTTCGGCCACCGCCTCGTCCTGCTCCGGCGTCGCGCCGCTGACCCCGACCGCGCCGGCGATGACGCCGTCGATCAGGAGCGGCAGCCCGCCGCGCATCATGATCCGGTCCGGAATCGTGGCAAACGCCGGGCGACGGGCCACCACGTCCTCGAGGGCGCCGCTGGGACCCGCGAAATACACCGCCGAGGCGGCCTTGCCGATGGCCACCTCGGCGCTCGCCGGCATGGCCCCGTCGTCCCGGTTGAAGGCGCGCAGCACGCCGCTGGCGTCCACCACCGCCACCGACAGGCCGAGGCCCAGCCGCCGGCCCTCGGCCACCGCGGCGGCCAGCAGGCGTTGCGCGCCGGCCGCGGTCAGGTCCGGGCGCGTTTTCCACAGGGTGTCGTTCATTGGAATCCCTCCAGCACGATCTTGCCACGGGCCCGGCCGCTCTCGATCAGGGCGTGGGCCTTCCTCAGGTTCGACGCGTCGATGGGGCCAAAGTGCCCGGCCAGGGTGCTGCGCACCAGGCCCTCGTCCACCAGCCGGGCGACCTCGTCGAGCAGCCGCCCCTGCGCGCCCATGTCCGGGGTCCCGAACAGGGAGCGGGTAAACATCATCTCCCAGTGCAGGGAGAGGCTCTTCCTTTTTAGCAGCCGCACATCGATCGGCTCCGGGTCGTCGATCAGCGCCAGTCGCCCCTGGGGTGCCATGGATTCGACGATCCCCGCGAAATGGACGTCGGTGTGGGTGAGCGAGGCCACGTGGCTGACCGGCCCGGCACCGACCCGCGCCAGCTCGGCGGGCAGCGACTGGTGATGGTCGATCACGTGGTGGGCACCCAACTCGCGGACCCAGGCCTGGGTCTCGGCCCGTGAGGCCGTGCCGATCACGGTCAGCGCCGTCAGCCGACGGGCCAGCTGGACCAGGATCGACCCGACCCCACCGCCGGCACCGACCACCAGCAGCGATTCGCCGCGATCCGACTTGCCGGGCGTGAGCCCCAGCCGGTCGAAGAGGATCTCCCAGGCGGTGATCGCCGTCAGGGGCAAGGCCGCGGCGGCGGCGAAATCGAGACTTGCGGGCATGTGGCCCACCAGCCGCTCGTCCACGCAGTGCAGTTGCGCGTTGCCACCGGGCCGGTCGACCGCGCCCGCATACCAGACCCGGTCACCGGGCCTGAAGCCCGTAACCTGCTCACCGACCGCCCGCACCAAGCCCGCCACGTCCCAGCCCAGGACCTGCCAGTCCCCGGCCGCGGGCTGGCTGCGCATGCGCACCTTGGTATCCACCGGGTTGACCGACACCGCCCGCACCTCGACCAGCAGATCGCGCCCCCGGGCGATGGGGTCTGGCAGGGTGATGTCGAGCAGGGACTCGGGATGGTCGATGGGCAGGGACTGCTGGTAGCCGACGGCTTTCATGGGGCGCTCCGGATCAATGAAGGGAAGCTCCATCGTGCAGCCCAATCCTGAATTGAAAAAGCCGCCTACAATTGAATGACTATCAACGAAAATTTGAAAATGCGTGCGCTCCGCGATCTCGACATCTTCGTCCGCGCCGCGGATTGCGGCAGCCTGTCGGCCGCGGCACGCCAGCTCGACCTGACCCCCGCCGCCGTCAGTGCTGCCATCAAGCGCCTGGAGGCGGAGCTGGGCAGCGTGCTGCTGTTGCGCTCGACACGCAGCCTGCGGCTCACCGCAGAGGGCCTGCTCTTCCTCGACCACTGCCGCGAAGCCCTGGGGCTGATCGCCGACGCCCGCGCCGGCCTCGCCAGCGGGCGGGCCGTGATCAGCGGCGAGCTGCAGCTCTCGGTGCCGTCGGACCTGGGTCGCAATACCCTGCTGCCCTGGCTCGACCGCTTCCAGCGCGAGCACCCGCAGCTCAAGCTGCGGCTGCTGGTCTCCGACCGCATCCTCGACATCTTCCGCCATCCGGTGGACGTGGCCCTGCGCTACGGCGCGCCGCCGGACTCCAGCCTGGTGGCGCTGGGGCTGGCGCCGCGCAACCGGCGGATCCTCTGCGCATCGCCCGGCTACCTGCAGCGCTGCGGCGCCCCATCCGACCCCCGCGATCTCCAGAATCACAACTGCCTGTGCTTCCGGATCGGCGACCAGATCCACGACCGCTGGCGCTTCGAGCGCGACGGTCAGTCGATCACCGTGCCGGTGGCTGGCGACCGCAGCGCCGACGACGGCGACCTCGTCCATCGCTGGGCCGTGGCCGGGGTCGGCATCGCCTACAAGTCGCACCTGGACATCGCCCACGACCTGGCGGCCGGGCGGCTCGTTCCCCTGTGCGGCTCATGGGACAAGGAGACCCTGCCCCTCAACCTGATCTGCGCCGACCGACGCCAGCTGAACCCCACCGTGCAGGCCCTGCTGCGCTTCCTGCGCGAACGCTGCGCCGAGCTCGCGCCCGAGACCTGAGCCGCCGGGAATCCGGTCCTCAGGCGGCCACGCCGAGTCGCCACAGGCTGGTCACTTCGTCGCGGCGGGCGAGGTGCAGCGGGTCGGACGCGTCCTGGGCCTTACCATGGCGCGGGCGGGTGTCGATGCGTCCGAGCACCCGCAGGCCGGCCGCCGCGATCCAGCCCAGCAGTGCCTCGCGCGGGCGCAGGCCGAGCCGCTCGGCCAGGTCGGACAGCACCAGCCAGCCCTCGCCGCCTTCGGCCAGGTGGGTCGGCAGCCCGGCCAGGAAGCCCCGCAGCATGCGGCTGTCCGGGTCGTAGATGGCCTGGTCCAGCAGGGAGGACGGCTTGCCCGGCAGCCAGGGCGGGTTGCACACCACCAAGTCCGCGCGGCCCTCGGGGAAGAGGTCCTGGTCGCGCACCTCGACCTGCGCCGCCAGCCCCAGCCGGGCCAGGTTGTCCCGCGCGCAGGCCAGCGCCCGCGGGCTGGTGTCGGTGGCCACCACCCGCTCGACGCCCCGGGTGGCCAGGATGGCCGCCAGCACGCCGGTGCCGCAGCCCACGTCGAAGGCCAGCCCGCCGGCCGGCAGCGGCGCCTCGGCGATCAGGTCCAGGTACTCGCCGCGGACCGGCGCGAAGACGCCGTAGTGGGGGTGGATGGGGCGCCCGCCGAGAGCCGCGACCGGCACCCCGTTCAGCCGCCACTGGTGGGCACCGATGAGCCCCAGCAACTCGCGCAGCGCCACCACCGAATCGCCATGGATATCGCCCCAGGCCGCCCGGCAGGCCTCGGCCACCTCCGGCGCGCGGCGCAGCGGCACGACGCCGCCCTCGCCCACCGGCACCAGCAGCAGACCCAGGGTGCGCGCCCGCTGGGCCTGGGCCATGCGGTGGCGGTGGAAGGCATCGGTCAGCGTCGCCGGCGGCTTGCCCCGCCCGCTCGAGCGATCCGCCCGCCGGCCCATGGCCTGCAGCAGCTGGCGGGCGTTCTGGTAATCGCCGCGCCACAGCAGGGCCGTGCCGCCGCAGGCCAGCCGCCAGGCCTCGTCGGCCCGCAGGGTGTCGTCCGCCACCACCACCCGCCGCGGTGGCGGCAGGCCCGCCTCCGAACGCCAGCGGGCCTGCGCCGGCTGGCCATGCTCGGTCCAGTCGATGCGGGGTTCATCGGGCTTCGGCGTGTCGGTCATCGGAAGGCTTCCGGGTCGGGCCGGCCACGGTAGCGCCAATGCCGCCCGGCGGCAATCGGTCGGCGATGCCGCTGGACTTGTGCTGCAGCGCCGCGATACCATCCGCTCCGCTTCAGGTGTCCCGGCGGCGTTCCGCCCCAGGGATGAAACGGGAAGCCGGTGCGACCACCGCCCACACGGGCGCGTCAAAGCCGGCACTGCCCCCGCAACGGTAAGCGAGACAGGGACCGCACACACGCCACTGTGCCCAGGCACGGGAAGGCGCGGCCCCGGCGAAGACCCCTTCGCGCTCGCGAGTCCGGAGACCGGCCTGACGCAATCGGCTTGGCATTGCGGAGGGCGATGTCGCGGCAAGCGGCGTCCGTCCGTCTTCCGTCTCTCCTCCTCCCGGCCAGTTTTCAGGAAATCTCGCGCGGGTGAGCGCGATGAGGAGAGCGCATGCGTTCGATCGCACTGCCGGCGGCCCTGCTGCTGGCACATCCCCTGGCCTGCATGGCGCAGTCCAGCCCCCCCCAAAACCGCCTCGACGAAGTCGTCGTGACCGCCAACCGGGTCTCCCGCAGTGCCGACGCGACCCTGGCCTCGGTGGACGTGATCGTCCGCGAGGACATCGCGCGCAGCGGCGCGCGCTCGGCCGCCGACGTGCTCGAGGGCCTGTCCGGCGTCGACCTTGCCCGCAACGGGGGCGACGGCAAGAGCACCTCCCTGTTCCTGCGCGGCACCGAGTCCGACCACGTGCTGGTCCTCATCGACGGCATCCGCATCGGCTCCGCGACCACCGGCAGCGCGGCCCTGCAGGACATCCCGGCCAGCCTGATCGACCGGATCGAGGTGGTGCGCGGCCCCCGCTCGAGCCTCTATGGCTCCGAGGCCATCGGCGGCGTGGTCCAGATCTTCACCCGGCGCGGCGCCGACGGCGGCTTCCGCCCGCACGCCCACCTGGGCGCCGGCAACCACCATGCCTTCGAGATCGGTGCCGGCGCCCGCAGCGGCACGGACCGGGGCTGGCTGGCGGTGGATGCCAGCACCCGCTACACCAGTGGCGAGAACGCCTGCAACGGCCGGCCTTCCCCGGGCGGCGCGGGCTGCTTCAACTTCGACTTCGACCACGACGGCTTTCGCCAGAATGCCGCCAGCCTTTCCGGCGGCCTGGCCCTGGGCGACAGCGGCCAGGTCACGGCCCACTGGCTCGAGACCCGCGGCGACAACGAGTTCGACGGCTCGACGGTCAACCGCGCCCATACCCGCCAGCAGAGCCTGGGCGCCAGCGCCGAGCTGCGGCCGGCCGAAGGCTGGCGGAGCCGCCTCAGCCTCGGCCAGAGCCGCGACGAGTCCGACAACTACCTCGATGGCGACTTCCGCAGCCGCTTCGACACCCGCCGCGATCAGATCGGCTGGCTCAACGAGCTGGCCCTGGGCGACGCCCAGGCGCTCACCCTGGGGGCCGACTGGTCCCGCGACCGGGTGGCCGGCACCACCGCCTATGCCGAGGACGCGCGCAGCAACGTGGGCGTCTTCGGCCAGTGGCAGCTCGAGCAGGACGCCCACCGCGTCGACACCTCGCTGCGCCACGACGACAACCAGCAGTTCGGGCGCCGCAACACCGGCAACATCGCCTGGGGTTACCTGTTCCCGGGGCAGGTCCGGGTCACCGCCGCCTACGGCACGGCCTACAAGGCACCGACCTTCAACGAGCTGTACTTCCCGAACTTCGGCAACCCCGAGCTCCGACCGGAACGCTCGCGCAGCGTCGAGCTGGGGCTGGCCGGGGGCGATTCGCTGCGCTGGCGGCTGGCCGCCTACCAGACCCGGATCAGCGACCTGATCGCCTACGACGCCGCCCTCCAGGCCCCGGACAACATCGACCGGGCCCGCATTCGCGGCATCGAACTGCGCGCCGACACCCGGCTCGCGGCCTGGTCGCTGGCCGGCAGCCTCGACTGGCTCGATCCGCGGCACCTGGGCAGCGGCGCCAACCACGGCCACCTGCTGCCGCGACGCAGCCGCACGCACCTGCGCGTGGACGCCGGGCGCGACTTCGGCGCCACCCGGCTGGACCTCACCTGGCGCGCCGCCGGCCCGCGCTACGACGACCTGGCCAATACCCGTCGCCTGGGCGGCTACGCCACCCTCGACCTGGCCCTGGCTCACGCCCTGGATCCGGCCTGGACCTTCAAGGCCAGCCTCACCAACCTCTTCGACAAGGACTACGCCACCGCGGCCTTCTACAACCCGCCCGGCCGCGGCCTGTTCTTCTCGATCCACTACCAGCTCTGACCATCACCCGCGAGGACCTCCCACCATGAACCACTCCCGCATCCCGGCACTGGCCATCGGCGCCCTGCTCGCGCTCGCCCTGCTGCTCACCCGCGGCCACCATTTCGCCAGTCTCGACGCGCTGCCCAGCGCCTCGTGGGCGGTGTTCTTCCTGGGCGGGGTGTTCCTGCGCCGGGCCCTGCCCTTCGCCCTCCTCGTGGCCCTGGCCGCGGCACTCGACTTTGCCGCGGTGAGCTGGGGCGGCGTGACCGGTTTCTGCACCTCGCCCGCCTATCCCTTCCTGCTGCCCGCCTACGGCAGCCTGTGGCTGGCGGGCCGCTGGTTCTCCCAGCGCCATGGGCTCTCGACCGCCACCCTGCTGCCCTTCGCGGGCAGCGCGCTGGTCGGCGCCCACCTCTGCGAGCTGATCTCGAGCGGCGCCTTCTACGTGTTCTCGGGTCGCTTTGCCGATCCGACCCTGGTCGGCTTCGGCGAGCGCCTGCTGCGCTACTACCCGAAGGCCCTCGAAGCCTTCGGCTTCTGGCTCGCCGTCGCGCTGCTGCTTGCCGTCCTGGTCGCCGCGCTTACGAGCACGCGGTTCGCCAGCCAGGCGGCCCGTCGCGGATGAGCGCCGCCGCCAGACGCTGCCGCGCCCTCTTCGTGGCGGCGCCGGCTTCGGGCCAGGGCAAGACCACGGTCACGGCGGCCCTGGCCCGGCGCCACGTCCGCCAGGGCGCCCGCGTGCGGGTGTTCAAGGCCGGGCCCGACTTCCTCGACCCCCTGCTGCTGGCCGCCGCGGCCGGCAGCCCGGTGCACAACCTGGACCTGTGGATGGTCGGCGAGGCCCAGTGCCGGCAGCTGCTGGCCGAGGCGGCCCGGGAGGCAGACCTGATCCTGGTGGAGGGGGTGATGGGGCTCTACGACGGTACCCCCTCGGGCGCCGACCTGGCCCGCGCCTTCGACCTGCCGGTGCTGGCCGTGATCGACGCCTCGGCCATGGCCCAGACCTTCGGGGCCCTCGTCCATGGCCTGGCCACCTGGCCCGGGCACCCGCGGATCGCCGGCGCCTTCGCCAACCGGGTCGGCAGCCATGGCCACCGGCAGATGCTGGCCGAGTCGCTGCCGGCGGGCATCCCGCTGCTGGGCGCCCTGCCCAGGGACCCGGCGCCGGCGCTGCCGAGCCGGCACCTGGGCCTGCTGCCCCCCGACGAGATCGCCGGCATCGAGGAGACCCTCGAGGCCCTCGCCCAGGCCATCGACGCGCCGCCGCTCGAGGCCCTGCCCGAAATCGATTTCGCCGACGCCCCGGTGGCGACGCCGACGACAGAGCTCGCAGGCGTGCGCATCGCCGTGGCCCGGGATGCGGCCTTTGCCTTCTGCTATCCGGCCAACCTGTCCCTGCTGACCGCGATGGGCGCCTCTCTGGCGTTCTTTTCGCCGCTGGAAGATCGTCGCCTGCCCCCCTGCGACGCCCTCTACCTGCCCGGCGGCTATCCCGAGCTGCACCTGGCGCGGCTCTCGGCCAACCTGGCCATGCACGACGCCATCCACGCCCATCATCGCGCGGGGCGGCCGATCGTCGCCGAGTGTGGCGGCATGCTCTACCTGCTCGAGTCCCTCACCGATGCCCGCGGCGAGGTGGGCGCCCTGGTCGGGCTGCTGCCCGGCCGCGCGCACCTGCAGCGCAGCCTGGCCAACCTCGGCCTGCAGACCCTCGCGCTGCCGGGCGGCGAGCTGCGCGGCCACAGCTTCCACTACTCGACCACCGAGATGAACCTGGCGCCGGCCGGCGAGACGCGCCCCGCCCGTCACCACGGGCGGCCCGAGCCGGTCTGGCACATCGGCCGCCTGCTGGCCGGTTACCTGCATCTCTACCTGCCCTCGAACCCGGCCCTGGCCGCCGCCCTGTTCCGACCATGAGTCGCTTCGAACCGGATCAGATCGAGGCCCTCTACGCGGTCATGCGCGCCCGGCGCGACATGCGGCACTTCCGGCCCGACCCGCTCGACCCGGCGCTGCTGGCGCGGCTCCTCGACGCCGCCCTGCTGGCGCCGTCGGTCGGCCACATGCAGCCCTGGCGCTTCATCCGCATCGCCGACCGCAGCCTGCGCCGGCGCATCCACACCCTGGTCGCGGCCGAGATCGAACGCACCGCCGAGGCCTGCGGCGAGCGGGCCGGCGAGGTGCGGCGACTCAAGCTCGAAGGTATCCTCGACTGCGGCGAGGTGCTGGTGGCGGCCCTGCCCGAGGGGCGCGAGCCCTACGTGCTGGGCCGCCGCACGCTGCCCGAGATGGATGTCTGCTCCCTCGCCTGCGCCATCCAGAACCTGTGGCTGGCGGCGCGGGCGGAGGGCATCGGCATGGGCTGGGTCTCGCTGTTCGATCCCGAGGCCCTGGCCCGCCTGCTCGACATGCCCCCGGGCGCGCGGCCGCTGGCCATCCTGTGCCTCGGCGCGGTGGACGATTTCTACCCGGCGCCCCTGCTCGAGACCCTGGGCTGGGACGCCCGCCGCCCGCGCGAGAGCGTGCTGTTCGAAAACCGCTGGGGAGACCCGCTTTGACCGACTGGATGCCGACCGGCCCGCAGCGCATCGTCTGCCTGACCGAAGAGACCACCGAGACCCTCTACCTGCTCGGCGAAGAGGCCCGCATCGTCGGCATCTCGGGCTTCACG
>JAGRFX010000141.1 GCA_020445805.1 Rhodocyclaceae bacterium | reverse complement strand
ACCGTGGTCGAGATGGGCGATCGGATGGTCCCGCGGATGATGACCCCCAAGGCCGGCGGCATGATCAAGCGCTGGGTCGAGGAAAAGGGCATCCGGGTGGTCACCGGTGCCAGCGTGCAGCGGATCGACCCGGCCGGCGCCAACAACGCCGGCGGCATCGGCGCGGCCATCAAGTCGATGGTCCAGAGCATCACCGGCGGCGGCGCGGACCAGTCTTCGGACGCCGTGACGGTCACCCTGTCCACCGGCGAGAAGATCGAGTGCGATCTCGTGATCGCCGCCGCGGGCGTGCGGCCGAACGTCGAATTCCTCAAGGGCACCGGCATCACGATCGGCAACGGCGTCAGCGTCGACGCCTCGATGCGCACCTCGGTGGCGGACGTCTTCGCCGCGGGCGACGTGGCCGAAGGCCCGGATTTCTTCACCGGCGAGGGCATGGTCTCGGCCATCCAGCCCAACGCCGCCGACCAGGGCCGCATCGCCGCCCTCGGCATGGCCGGCCGCTCGGTCGAGCTGCCCGGCGTGCTGGCCATCAACGTGCTCGACACCCTGAGCCTGATCTCGGTGTCCTTTGGCCAGTGGTGGGGCGAGACGCCCGAGAACGGCGGCACGGGGGTGGAGCTGGTCGATGAGGGACTGTGGCGCTACCTGAGCCTGCAGTTCCAGGGCGACGTGCTGATCGGCGCCACGGCCATCGGCCGGACCGACCAGGTCGGCGTACTGCGCGGCCTGATCCAGAACCGGACGGCCCTCGGCCCCTGGAAGGATGTCCTGATGGACAACCCCACCCGATTCGTCGACGCCTACATCGCCACCAGCCAGCCGGTGTCGATCGCCGCCTGACGGTCCCCGGTTCGCGGTCCCGGCGGGCCGCGAACCGGATGCCCTCCGCCACTGTCCCAGTGTCCACCGTCCCGAGTTTTCCGACCTGCCCATGAAGATCACCCTGAAGCTGTTCGCCACGCTGACCGACTACCTGCCCGCCCACGCGAAGGGCAATGTGGCGGACATGGAGGTCGCGGACGGAAAATCCCTCGGTGCGCTCGTCGATGAGCTGCGGCTGCCTGAAAAGCTGGTGCACCTGGTGCTGGTGAATGGAGCCTACGTGGCGCCGGACGCCCGGGCGGCGCATCAACTCGTCGAGGGCGACACGCTCGCGATCTGGCCCCCCATCGCCGGCGGCTGAGCGGTGAGTGCCGCCCCTTTCCAGCGTGACGTGTCGGCCACGCTGGACGAATTGGCGAACTGGGTGGTCGCCGCCTATCCGGACGCGCATCGCGACGGGGCCGGCACCTACCACATCGAATCCGGTGACGCGGCCCTGACCCTGTCGGCGACGCCCGGCCCCGAGCGGCGGATCGCGCTCCTGCGGCTGCCCACCCTGCGGATCGAATACCGGTTTACGCGCGGCAGCGCGGAGGGTCGGGCGGCGCTGCTGCGACGGCTCGATCTCTACATGCACCGCGGCGGCGGCTGATCACGGGGCCGCGCCGAGGCGGCCCGGCGCATGTCAAAGAGTGTGCCGCCGGTCCGGCGCCGCCGGGCGCGGCTAAAGCATGGGCCGCCCTACGACGATAGCAATAGCGAAACCTTCGTCGCGGACTGTCGCCATGCTCCAGAACTTCTCCCTGAAACGCCTCCTCGTGGTCGGCTCGGCCGCCGTCCTGGTCGTCACGATCGGCCTGACCGTGGCGAGCCACCTGCTGCTGGGCAGGATTCACGACCGGGCAGCCGAGGGGCAGGTCCTCGAACATGCCATGCTCCTCGCCAAGGAAGCCCGCTTCCAGGTCATCCAGGTCCAGCAGTTCCTGACCGACGCCGGCGCGACCGCCGACGAGGCCTCGCTCGCAGAGGCCCGCACGTCCCGCGACGAGGCCATCAAGAACCTGCAGGCCCTCGGCGCCACCGCCATGGCCCCGGACGCCAACGTGGCTCAGCTCTCGGCCGGGATCGAAAGCCTCCACCGGACCGGGGCCACAATGGCAAAGGCCTACATCGACGACGGACGGGCAGCTGGCAATGCCATCATGAAGCGGCCCGGCGACGGATTCGACGCCCAGGCCGCCCAGCTCGCCGAACAGCTCGACCGGATTGTCGATGGCCTGACCGCCCGCTCGGAGCGGATCCTCAAGTCGACCACCGAGCAGACGGCCTACATGCAGTGGATCATGAACATCGCCAGCCTGGCGGTGATCGTCGGTGTAATCGCCGGCGCCCTGGTCCTGAACCGCGCGGTGCTGAAGCCGATCCTCGCCCTGCGCGACTCCATGAGCGACGTCGCCCAGGGCGAGGCCGACCTGACCCATACCCTGGCGGTCACGGGCGACAACGAGATCGCGCAGGTGGGACACAGTTTCAATGCCTTCGTGGCGCGGATCCGCGACACCATCCGCCATGTCTCGCGCGACAGCGAAAGCCTCGCCGAGAGCAGCGCCTCGCTGACGCGGGCGGCGGACCAGACCCGATCCGGGATGGCGCACCTGCATGAGTTGTGCGAGGCCTCGGCGTCGGCCGTGGTCGAGATGAACGCCAATGTGCAGGGGGTCGCCGAGAGCGCCTCCCACGCGGCCGAAACGGCCCGCGAATCCGATCGCGCAGCCCAGGCGGGCCAGACCGTGGTAGCGACCACCATCGAGGCCATGCGGGCCCTGGCTGAAGACGTCCAGCAGGCGGCGGAGGCCATGCAGGCGCTCGAGACCGATGTTCACGAGGTCAGTGACACCCTGGCCGTGATCCGCGAGATTGCCGCCCAGACCAACCTGCTGGCACTCAACGCGGCCATCGAGGCCGCACGGGCCGGCGAGCAGGGACGCGGCTTCGCGGTGGTGGCGGACGAGGTCAGAAAGCTGGCCCAGCGGACCGAGGAGTCCACCGGACGGATCGAGACCGTCATCGACCGCCTCCAGAGCGGATCGCGCAAGGCGGTCGCGGTCATGGAGCAGGGGCGCAACAAGGCCCGGGACACCGTGGATCATGCCGGCGCCACCGAGGGCGCCCTGTCCGACATCGTGGCGGCGATGGCCCACATCGGGGAAATGGTCGAACAGATCGCCGATGCCGTGACCACCCAGCGCCAGGCCACCGAACACATCGGCGAGAGCATCCATGCCATCACGGAGGTCGCCGACCGCACGGCTGCCGGTGCCAGCGAGACCTCCCGCGACACCGCCCGGATGGCGGACATGATGAGGGACCTCAAACAGCTGGTGGGGCAGTTCAGGACCTGAGCGGAGGGCCCCGGGCAGGGCCCTCTTCGCCGGCCACCGGCCGGTGCGTGGTGACCGAGGTTACAGACCGCCCGGCAGGGGGCTGGCACAGTGCGCGCCGAACCCTGCCACTGGCGGATCCCCTAACGGACATCTCGGAGCCCACCATGACCTTTACCCGTCCGCTGCTGCTCGCCGCAGCCGCCTCGTCGATCCTGCTGGCCCTGCCGGCCCACGCCGAAGGCTGGCGCTTTGCCCCCCTCCTGAGCGACAGAGACTTCAAGCTGGAGCCGACCCTCGCCGTGACGGCAGGCCGCGTAGCGCCGACCGCCAGCGGCGCCGATTCGGGCAGCGCATTCGGGATCGAACTGAACTTCAACTGCGGCCTGATCCAGTCGCCCGACAACCGCATCCGGACCCACCTGACCCTCAGCCGCTTCGACGAGGATGACGCCGAAGTCACCAGCTTCGAGCTCTCGCCCCGCTACACCCTGCCCCTCGACGATCGACTGTCCGTCGGCGTCGGTCCGAGCCTGGCCCTGCTCAAGGCCGAGGCCGGGGACAGGGACGAGAACCTGTTCGGCTACGGCGTCGCCGCCGGCCTCAACTATCGTGCGGGCGCCTTCTACGCCGGCGCCGACCTGCGCTACCAGGCCACGACCAAGAAGAACGATCTGGAATTCGACAACTGGGCCCTGACGGCCAAGCTGGGCGTGAATTTCTGACCGTCGGTCGCCGGATGGCGAACCTGCCCGAGGCGGATGGTCTCAGTGAGAGGGCCGGGACCGTCCCCTGGGGTCCGCGGGCACCTGCCCACAGACCCTGGAGATGACTTGGCGCCCGGAAGGCCTCACAGTGGAGCCTGACCCGGCCAGCGCCGCAACGAGGAGACCCCCCATGAAGCTGCTCGCAAGCCTGTTTGTCGCCCTGATGGCCGCCTCGGCCCATGCCGAGGTGACCGTCGTCGACGTGGATGCCCTCGCCCCCCTGATCGAACAGGGCATCCCCCTCGTGGATGTCCGAAACCACGCCGACCAGGTGGAGACCGGGATCGTCCCCGGCGCCCGGCCGATCGGCTTTTTCGACGACCATGGCGAGCAGCAGCCCGCCGCCTGGATGGCCTCGCTGAAGCCGGTGGCCGGCCCGGACGACCCGGTCATCCTGATCTGCCGCAGCGGCGCCAAGGCGCGCATGGCGGCCGACTACCTGGACAAGCACGAGGGCTACCGCAAGGTCTATGCGGTCGAGGGCGGCGTGATCGGCTGGAAGGCCCTCGGCCATCCGGTGGCCCAACCCTGAGCCGGCGACCTCGCCAGGCTACGCGAATGCCCGCCGGCTGCAGACTGCGCGGTAGAATGGCGCATTCACGATTCGACGAGGCGGCCGGATGCTTTTCTTTCCCGAATTGATCCAGGAGCTCGAAGTCCTGTCCCGTTTCGATCCGGGCAACCACCAGCAAGGCATCAAGATCCACGGAAGCGCCGACCGGCAGGTCATCGAGGCGACGCGCCGGCTCTTCCACAAGGGTCTGATCAGCCAGGTGGACGGGGGCTACCTGACCAGCCTTGGCCTGCAGGTGGTAGAGCACATGCAGGCCACGCTGACCATCCTCAGCACGGCCAACCCGGCCCCGCTCGAACCGGAACGGGGCTGAGCGGTCGTGGGGCCATCCGGCCCCACCCTCACCGCTACATCCGGCCGAGCTTTCGATAGAGCGTGTTGCGGCTGATGCCCAGACGCCGGGCAGCGGCCGACACGTTCCCCTGGCACTCGGCGAGCACGCGCTCGATGGCGCGCAGTTCAATGGCCTCCAGCGACTCGCCCGAGCCACCGACCGACGCGCCCGGCATGGCGGCCATGGCCGGCTGAGGCGGAATCGAGGCCGACCCCTGTGACTCAAAGCGCTCCGAGGAAGCATCGCTGTCGCACTCGATGGCGAAGAGTTCTTCGGGCAGGTGCGTCGCCGTAATGACCCGCTCGTCGTCATCGAGGAGCGCCAGGGCCACCCGCAGCACGTTCTGCAACTGCCGGATGTTGCCCGGCCATCCATAGCGCGCAAAGAAGGCGTGCACCTCTTCCGAGACCACCACATCGCGCCCGGGCTCGATCTCGAGATCGATGATGGTCTCGATCAGGCTGCGGATGTCCGAGCGCTCGCGCAGGGCAGGCAGCGTGACCGTCAGGCCATTGACCCGGTAGTAGAGATCCTGGCGGAAAACCCCGCTGCGGACCGCTTCGGGCAGATTGCGGTGGGTGGCGCAAACCAGCGAGATATCGACCGGGACCGCCTTCACGCCGCCCAGGGGCACGACGATGCGCTCCTGGAGCACGCGCAGCAGCCGGGCCTGCAGGGACAGGGGCATGTCGCCGATCTCGTCGAGGAACAGGGTGCCCCCGCTGGCCTGCTGGATCTTGCCGGTGTAGCCCTCCTTGCGGGCCCCCGTAAAGGCACCACCGACGTAGCCGAACAGTTCGGACTCGATCAGGTTTTCGGGAATGGCCGCGCAGTTCAAGGCCACGAAGGGCTTGTCGCGACGCGGGCCGCTGTGGTGGAAGGCCTTGGCGAACATCTCCTTGCCAACGCCGGACTCACCCAGGATCAGCAGCGGAATATCCTTGCCGACCACCTTGCTGGCGCGCTGCACGGCGGCCCTCAGGCGGCCATCGCCCGTATCCAGACAGGACAGGGTCGGCGTCTCCGGGGCCTCGCACTTGCGCGCATGCCGGGCCGGTGCCGGCTCGACCCGGGGCGTATGCAGCGGCATGCTGCTCTGCGGTGCATTGTGGTGGACGGGCACCCGCATCCGCGCGAAGACCCGGCCGCCATGGCGCAGCGCGAGGGAACTCAGGGTGTGGGGGTCGCGCGCCGCGCGGTCGACGAAGTCGCCGAAGTTACCCTCGAAGATCATCCCGAAGTCGAGCTGGCGCATCATGGCCCGGTTCAGGCTCAGCGCCTCGATGGCGGGCCGGTTGGCCGCCAGCAGGGTGCCGTCGGGGGTGAAGGACAGAACGCCTTCCTGGAGCGTGCCCACGTACTCCATCCCGGTGTGGAAGAAGACCAGCAGTTCCTGGGCGAACTCGGCCTCGAAGAGGCGCTTCTCGAGGATCTGCGAGGTCAGCCGGACGAGGCCCAGCGTGTGGCGCTGGTGCGAACGGTAGTCGCCGGAAATGTCGAGCGCGCCGAGCAGGCGCCCACCCGCGTCGAAGATGGGCGAGGCCGAACAGGTCAGGAAGCTGTTGCAGTCGAAGTAGTGTTCGCTGCCCACGATCTCGATCGGGCGCTGCTCGACCAGTGCCGTCCCCACCGCGTTGGTGCCCCTCAGGGTTTCCGCCCAGGAAGCGCCGGGCCGCAGGGCCACCTGGTTGGCCCGATCGACGAACTCGGGGTCGCCCAGGCTTTCCAGCACCATGCCGGTGCTGTCCGACAGGATCACGACGCTGCCGGTCGAGCGGATCTGCTCGTAGAGGTGGTTCAGGATGCCCCGGGAGTGCGAGAGCAGGAAATCGTTGCGGTCTCGGGCCTCCTTGAGGGCGGTATTGGCCGCACAGCCGATGTCGGAGCCGCGCACGCCGTTGTCGAGGCCGGACTGGCGACACCGCTGCCAGGACTTGACCACGTTGTTGGTCGTGACCGCCAGTTCTTCCTTCTGTGGGTTTCCATCGAGGAAGGCCCTGCGCGCTTCCCGAATCCGGGCCTCGCGGGTCTCCACGGGCAAGACAAGTCCGCTCATGCTTGTGTCCCCTACCGTTGATATTGTTCTTATTCTGTTCAGTCTGATCGCTGACCGTGCCAGTGACCCTAACACCTGTCCCACATTGGAGCAATCCTGCAGTGCAACGGGTGTTCCACTACAAGGCAAGGGGCGTGCCACCTGTAAGCGGCTGTTTCGCCAGCGGAGTCCGGCCCGCGTGCTTGAGCGCCGCGCGCACGCGCTCAGGGTCACGCCCCGGGCCTCGGGGCCCGGGCGTGGCATAGCCCTTGCACCTTGTCACCGGAACCCCCGCCGCCGGCGAGGTAAGAACAACCAATCGCAAGGACAGACACATGGCCACCAAGCACACTCCCCTGCGCGCCCTCAAGCACGCCATCGCCCTCACCGCCCTCGGCCTTGCCGCCGGTGCTGCATCGGCCCACGGCGATGTCACGCCCCAGGCCGTCGACACCCACACGCTCGAGACACTGGGCGAGGCGTGGCGCGATGCCAACCCCTACCGCGGCAACAAGGAAGCGATCCGGATCGGCGAATCCGCCTTCACCCAGAACTGCGCCCGCTGCCATGGCATCGGCGCGGTCTCCGGCGGCATCGCCCCGGACCTCCGCTACCTGCCGGTCGAAGACGAAGGCGACGAGATCTTCCTGAACCGGATCCGCCATGGCGCCTCGCGCGACGGCCGCGTCTACATGCCGCCGTTCGAGGGCATCCTGCAGCAGGAGGCCATGTGGGCGATTCGCAGCTGGCTGGAGACGGTCCATGTGGAGTAAGCGGGGGCTGCTTCGCGCATCCTTCGCGGCCTTGCTCGCGGCCGCCAGCGTCGGCGCTTCGGCGCTGGCGGGTTCCGTCGAGACCATGACGCCAGGCCGCCTGCGGGTGGCTGTATACGACGATTTCCAGCCCTACTCGGGCGGCGGCAAGGGGATCGACGTGGCGATCGGCCGGGAGCTCGCCAAGCGCCTGGGCCTCGAACCGGAAGTCATCGAATATCCGGCCGACGAGGACATGAACGACGACCTGCGGAACATGGTCTGGAAAGGCCATTACCTGGGCGCCCGCCCGGCCGATGTCATGCTCCACGTGCCGGTGGACCAGCGCCTCGCTGACCGCAATGAGCAGGTCCGGATCTTCGGCCCCTATCACCTGGAAAGCCTTGCGGTGATCCGCGATCCGTCGCGCATCCCGCCGGTCACGGGATCCGCAGCGCGGGCCCTGGAAGTCTTCACGCGCGAGCGGATCGGCGTGGAGATCGCCAGCCTGGCGGACGACTTCCTGCTTCAGGTCCTGAACGGGCGGCTACGGGAAAACGTGGTGCATTTTCGCTCGGTGGCCCTGGCCGTCGAGGCCATGAAGGCCGGCGAAATCTCTGCGGTCATGGCGACACGGGCCGAAATCGAAGGCGCCGCCGGCGGCACCGCTGGCCGCTTCGAGATCGGCCCGGTCAGCATGCCCGAGCTGCGCATCCAGGGCTGGCCCCTCGGCATGGCGGTCAAGGCCGACTCCACGGAGCTGGCCGACGCCCTCTCGAAGGCCATGATGGACATCCAGCGCGACGGCACCCTGGCCCGCATCTTCCAGGAACACGGCATCACGCTACAGAAGCCCTGAAAAGCTATAAGACATCTGACAGAGCTGAAACAACTGTCCATTTAATGGACAAAAAGTGTCACATAAAGGAACGGCTGCTCCACTTCGGAGCAGCCGTTTTATTTCCAGCCGGTGAAAATTTCATGACTTCGGTGGCAACTACCCCTTAACCGCCCTTGCCGCCGGTTTTCCTCAACATGCCTCGCTGGGGATCGTAGCCCACCACCGCGACCGCGAAAAAGGCCACCAGGCAACCGGTGACCACCAGGAAGGAGGTCGTCTGGAACTGCCCGTACATGGCGAATCGGACCAGCTCGACGGCATGGCTGAAGGGGTTGAAGCGGGCCGCCTGGTGCAGCCACTCGGCGCCCGACTCCTGCAGCTTCCAGAGCGGGTAGAGGGCCGGGGAGATGAAGAACATCGGGAAGATCACGAAGTTCATCGTGCCCGCGAAGTTCTCCAGCTGCTTCACATGCACCGACAGCACCAGGCCCAGGGCGCCCAGCATCATGCCCGCCAGCACCAGCGCCGGCAGCGCCATCAGCATGCCATCCACCGGCAACTCCACATCGAGCAGCCACGCCACGAGCAGGAAGGCGATGGCCTGCAGCACCGACAGCAGGGTGCCGGCCACCAGCTTCGCCAGCAACAGGAACCAGCGGGGCACCGGCGCCGTCAGCAACAGCCGCATCATGCCCATCTCCCGGTCGTAAACCATGGCCAGCGAGGACTGCATGCCATTGAACAGCAGGATCATCCCCAGCAGGCCGGGCGCGATATAGACCTGGTAGGGGATGTAGGTCTCGTAGGGCGGGATGATCGAGACGCCGAAGACATTCTGGAAGCCGGCCGCGAACACCACCAGCCACAGCAGCGGGCGCACCAGCGCAGAGAAGAAGCGCCCCCCCTGGTGGACGAACTTCTCGACCTCTCGGCCCGCCACGGCACTCAGTACGCGCAGCGCATGGATCGGGCTCATCGCGCGCCCTCCATGACCGGCATTGGCCCTAGAACTTGCATTCGCTCTCCCGCTCGTCGAACCCCAGCGTATCGAGGGTATTGGTCTGATGCATGAAGCCCTGGATCGGCGCGCTTTCGATGACCGCGTTGTGGGTCGCCAGCAGCATGGGCTGGCGCAACTGGTGGTTCCAGCTGCGGAAGGACAGCCGATGCCCCTTGAAACCGTCGATGGTGATGTCCGGCCCCAGCAGATAGGCGCGGATCTTTGCGAAGTCGGCGCCGCCGGTGCGCTGCATGGCCTCGACCACCGTCTTGGCCGCCATCCAGGCCGCCCAGCCCGCCTCACTCATCCGGTACTTGGCGGCCCGTTCGAAGCGGCCGTTGAGCTGGGGCGCCCCGTTGCGCTCCCACGACCAGTGCCAGCCCAGGGCGGCGAGTCCTTCGGCCCCGACCACCGGCCGCGGACGGACCGTCCGATAGGGCACGCTGCGGGCGAACTCGCCGTCGCTGTCGGCAACGAAGACTACGTCGTAATCGGCTTCCGAGGTCAGCAGGCCGACGCTGCCCATATCGCGCTCGCGCGGATCGTTGGACAGGATGAAATTGCGCCTGGCCTCGATCTTCAGGCCGAAGCGCTTGGCCGAACGCTCGAAGGCCTGGGCGATCAGCGCGTCCTCGGGCTGCGGTCCCTGCAGCATCAGCACCGAACGCCATTTGCGGGACACCAGGTACTGGGCCAGCGCGTCGGCCTGCATGGCGTGGCTCGGTGCGGTGTGCAGCAGGTTGGCCTGGCACTGTTTCTGGCGCAGAACGTCTTCGTGGGCCGAGATATTGAACAGCAGCAGGTCCCGCCCCTTGACCGCGGCAGCCACATCGGCCACCACCGTACCGGGCGCGTCGATCAGGAAGTAGCGGGTGCCCGCGGCGGCCAGGCGCTCGAGCTCCGCAATCAGGCCCTTGGCATCGTCGGCGCGCGCCTGCTGGATGCCCAGTTCGACCCCGACCGCCTTGGCGTTGAACTTCGACTCCTTGAGCGCCACCTCCAGACCCGGCTCCGGGTCGCCCTCGCCCTGGGCGAGGTTGCGCACGTAGAGCCGGTCCTCGTGGTAACGGGCGTCGCGGGACAGGGCCAGGTAACCGAAATCGAGCTGAGCGGCCGCGGCCGGCAGGACCGTCAGCGCCGCGAGCGCCGCCAGCAGGCCGCGGCGGAGAGTGTGCTTGAGCATGCGGGGTCCCCTCAGTCGTCCACCACCACGCCGTACGGTACCCGCCCGACCGGAATCGACTTGCTCACCCGGCGCTTGTCGGTATCGACGATGGAGAGGTCGTCCGACATGCCATTGACCACGTAGAGCGTCTTCTCGTCCCGCGACAGGGTGGCGCCCCAGGCCCGCTTGCCGACCAGGATGTAGTCGTCGATCTTGCGGCCGGCCACGTCGACCACGGCCACGTGGTTGGCGCGTCCGAGGGTCACGTAGGCGGTCTTGCCGTCCCGGGTCATGACGATGCCGACCGGCGTGACGTCCTCGTCACGGAAACCCTTGGGCTTGAAGGGCACCGTTCCCTTGATCGCATTCGTCTTGCCGTCGAGGATGGTGACCTGCCCGGCCAGCTCGTTGGTGACCCACACCTCGCTGCCGTCCGGCGTGATCGCGAAGCGTCGCGGCCGGTTGCCCACCGTGACGTTGGCGCGGATCTCGTTGCTGCCCACGTCGATCACATGGACCATGCTGGCCACCTCGGAGGTGGCATAGACGGTCTTGCCGTCGGGACTGACGCGAACCCCTTCCGGCTCCTCGCCCACCTCGATCTCGGCCACCTGCTTCCCGGTCGACACGTCGATCACCGACACGGCCGCATCCTCCTCCATCGAGATGTAGAAGTGCTTGCCGTCGGGTGCCACGTCAAAGGCCTCCGGATCGTCGCCCACGTCGATGCTGCGGGCGACCGCGAGCTTGGACACATCGATGAGATCGATGCGGCCCGAATCACTGGCCACCACGTAGAGGGTCTGGTGGTCCGGCGAGAGCTGCATGTGGCTCGGCCGCTCACCGGTCGCGATGACCTTGACGACCTTGTAGTCCTTGCCGTCGAGCA
>JAGRFX010000140.1 GCA_020445805.1 Rhodocyclaceae bacterium | reverse complement strand
AGCGGACTCCCCCAGGCACGCGACGCGGATGGCAGCCACAGCGCCAGCCATCCGGTGTTTCGGCCCCACCTGATGCAGGGGTGGTCGCCGGACTTCATTCCGCGGCTGACCGAAGAGGTGACGGACGCCGGGCGAATCGACGAATTCCTGGCCATCGATGGCAATCGGGCGCTCGAGTGCGCGCGCGAGCTGGCGCGGCAGGAGGGGATCTTCGTCGGCATCTCGTCGGGCGCCACCTTCGCCGGCGCCCTGCAGCTGGCCGCGCGGGCACCGGCGGGCAGCCACATCCTGTGCATGCTGCCCGACACCGGCGAGCGCTATCTATCGACGCCGCTCTTCGAGGACGTGCTGGCGGAGATGAACGACGCCGAGCTGGCCATCTCGCGGTCGACACCGAATGCGCGCTTCGATGCCTCGGGCCCGGCGGCGGCCAGCCCCGAAGCGCCCCCGGAGCTCGATCCCGCCGCCGTGGCGGAGGTGGCCGCCCTGACCGAGGGACGCACCCAGCCCGTGGTGATGTTCGCGCTCGAATGGTGCGAGTTCTGCTGGTCGGTCCGCAAGGTGCTGGCCCGCCTGGGCATTCCGTATCACTCGGCCGACCTGGACGCCGTGGTGTACCAGGAGGGCAACCGGGGTGGAAAGCTGCGCGAGGCGCTCCGCGCGAAGACGGGCTGGAACACCTTCCCGCAGATCTTCGTGGGGGGCGAGTTCGTGGGCGGCTGCACCGACGTCTTCGACGCGATCAAGGATCGCAGCCTGTTCGAGCGCCTGGCGCGGCATGGCATACCCCATGACGCCAGCGCATCGATCGACCCGTACAGCTACCTGCCCAAGTGGCTGCACCCGCGCTAGGGTCTGTGGGCATTTGTCTGGCGATCCGCCATACAAATGTCCACAGACCCTAGGGCAGCTTCACAGGGGCGTGGAGAAGTGGGCGTGGGCGATCTTCCAGTCGCCTTCGCGCTCGACCAGCACGTAGGTGATCCGGGCAGGGAGCACCTGCTCGCCGCCACCGGCGCGCATCCGGAAGGCGCCGTCGACGAAGGCCCAGGCTACGCCGCCGGCGGCCGACACCGCCAGCGAGCCGGTCTCCAGGGCGATCGCCTCGGTCTGGGACCAGTCGCGCTCGGCCTGCTGGCGGATCGCGGCGCGGCCGAAGCGTTGTTCGTCGGCGGCGGTCCCGATCAGGCTGACGTCCGGGTCGTCGACGAAGCAATCGATCAGCGTGTCGAGACGGCGTCCCCGGTAGGCCTCGGCCATGCGATCCAGGGTGGCCCTGACCCGGGCCAGGGTCGTGTCGTCGGCTTTCATGCGGGACTCCCAGGCGGTGGATGCCGGTTTCAGGTCGCCTCAACCATCTGTCGGAAGGTCTCGAGGATGTCGGGGTCGCGGCGGCTGCCGGACTCTTGTTCCAGAATCGCCATGATTTCGTCGTGGGGCCGCCGCTGATGGTAGGCGCGAGCCTCGTCCATCGCATCGTAGGCATCCACGATGCTGACGATGCGTGCGCCCAGCGGAATGGCCTCGCCCCTGAGGCCGTCGGGGTAGCCGCTGCCGTCCATGGCCTCGTGGTGATGGCGAACGATCTCGGCCAGTTCGCGGGCACCCTCGAAGTCACAGGCGAGCAGGATGTCCGCGCCCATGACCGGGTGGTTCCGGATCGAATCCCAGTCCGCCGCGGTGAGGCGCTCCTGCTTGGACAGGATATTGTCGGGGATGCCGATCTTGCCAATGTCATGGACGGCTGCCGCGATGCGCAAAATCGCCAGTTCCCGAGGGGCCATGCCGCACCGCGCTCCCAGGGCCACGGCCTGTTCCGCGACCCGTTCGGAATGCCGATGGGTTTTTTCGTCGCGGAATCCGAGGGCTACAGAAAGCGCGCTGGTCTGCCGTTGAAGGAATCGGAAGTACGCTTCGTCGTGCATGGTGGCTTTCGTGGCGCGCATGAGATATGCAGTTGTACTGGGCGGTCGATCGGTCGTCAGCAGGATGACGCAATGCGGCGGTGTCGATGCTTGTCGAGCCGACGACCCGACTGGCAATATGTGAAACATTCTATTACTTTTGATCCATGTCAACCTCCCATTGTCTGGCTTGGTGTGGAGTACGCCCTCTCCGGAATTCCGCCGGAGGGAGGGCCCTTTGAACTCGCGCGATGAGCCTGGGCCGGAATGTTCCGGTGACGGCCTTTGCCCGCGACCGGAGGTCGTGGAGCCAAGCCAAACCGTGAAGCCAGCCATCCAACCGCCCGAGGCCGATCCGCGGATCGACGCCTTTCGGGACGCCGTGCGGGCCATGCGCGAGGGGCACTACGTCTTCGGGGCGGACACCGGCGCGGCGGATGGCCTGGGAGCACTGGGGGAAGAGCTACGGCTCCTCGCCGGGCATCTGGACTGGTATTTCTCCCACGCCAGCAAGCTCCAGGAAATCACGGATAACGTCGTCGGCGGCCTGCTCCTGGACGACGTGCTCGATCGCATTTTCCAGTCCTTCCAGACAGTCATCCCCTACAACCGGATCGGCTGTGCCCTGCTGTCCGAGGACGGGCGCTCGGTCCGTTCGTGCTGGGCCCGGGCCGACTACGAGACCATCCTGCTCTCCGACGGTTTTTCCGCGCGCATCGAGGGCAGCAGCCTGGGCCAGATCATCGCGACCGGACAGCCGCGGATCATCAATGACCTCGAGAACTACCTCGAGCGGCATCCCGAGTCTCACGCGACCCGCCTGATCGTCAAGGAGGGGATCCGCTCGAGCCTGACCTGCCCGCTGGTGAGCAAGGGGCGACCCATCGGCTTCCTGTTCTTCTCGAGCGTCGAACGTTTCGCCTACGAAGGCGTGCACCAGGGCATCTTCCTGCGCATCGCATCGCAGCTGTCGGCTCTGGTCGAGAAGGGGCGGCTGTACCAGCAGATCGTCGAATTGAACCAGCGCCTGACCATCGAGCAGGAAGAGCTGCTGCAGCTGGCGACCCGCGACGCGCTGACCGGCGTGCTCAACCGCCGCGGCATCCTCGACCAGCTGGATGGCCAGTACTCCCGTGCCCGCCGTGGCAAGGGACTGATGGGGCTGATCCTGATCGACGTGGATCACTTCAAGGACGTCAACGACCGCTATGGCCATGCGGTCGGCGACGCGGTGTTGAAGGAGATCGCCTGGCGCATCGACCGGGACCTGCGCCAGTACAACCACCTCGGCCGGATCGGTGGCGAGGAGTTCCTGATCGTCCTCGGCGACGCGGACGGTGCCCACGGCGTCGCCATCGCGGAGCGGCTGCGCCAGCTGGTGGCGGCGCGGCCGGTGTCGTGCGAAGGCGAGGACGTGCCGGTCACCATCAGTGCGGGCGTGGTCCAGGCGCTCGATCCGGCCATCGCGGGCGACTACGAAACCCTGATCGCGATCGCGGATCAGGCGCTCTACGAAGCCAAGAACGCCGGTCGCAACCGCGTCGCCCACCGCATCGTCGGCTGAGCTGTCCGGCGGCCCGTCGGCCGGCCGATGCGAACGGCGTCACGCAGCGCCCATCGGCGTACCCAATCTGCAGACTTTCTCCATGGCTTGTCCAGCCCGGGTGCAAGCACCCTGACCGGGCCGGCGGGACACTGGCCATGGGCCTGGCGCACGGTTTCCGAGCGCCGCAGGCCCACCCCGGTGACCCCCATGGAGCGAGCCATGACGTACGTTTCCAAGCCTGCAGCGACGCCGGTCGCACACGCCGTCCGACGCAGCATCGTCCTGATCCTGTTGCTTGCCCAGCTGGTGGCCGCACCGGCCACCGTGCTTGCCCGCGAACTCGGCGACGCCCGGCCGGACACGCTCGCCCGCGTCACGCTGGATGCGCCCGGCACCTGGGCGGAGGGGGACGGGCTGCCCGAAGGCGCGTCCCTGCAGCACGACCCGGCGGATGCGGGTGCTGCGCCGCATCGGGCCCCGGTGGTGGTCGTGGCCGCATCTGACCCGGCGCCATCCAGGAAGGCGCTCAGGCCGCGCGTGCGGGCAGGGCCGACCCGGCGCCCGCCGGGCCCCGCCGCGGGGGGGTGAAGCGCGCGCTCGCGCAGGGCGGGTTCGCGGTATTGTTGCCATGCCGAACTCGTCCGGCCAACCGATGTCCGATCCGCCATGCCGACCCTGACCCTTGCCTACCGGATGCTGCGCCGCGACCTGCGGGCCGGCGAACTGAACCTTCTCGTGCTGGCGCTGCTGATCGCGGTCGCCAGCCTGACCAGCGTCGGCTTCCTGACCGATCGGGTGGCCCAGGCCCTCAATCGCGAGGCCAATCAGCTCCTCGGTGGCGATCTCCTGTTGCGCGCGGACCACCCCTGGCCCGAGGGGATCGCTGCCGAGGCGCGGGCGCGGGGCCTCACGGTCGTCACCACCACCCAGTTCGTGAGCATGACCAGCACGGCCGAGTCGGCGCAGCTGGCGGGCGTCAAGGCGGTCGAGGCCGGCTACCCGCTGCGGGGGGCGCTGCGCACCGCGCCGGCGCCCAACCAGCCTGACGCACCGGCGGTCGGCATCCCCGCGCCCGGCGAAGCCTGGCTCGACGAGCGGCTCTTCGCCGCCCTGGGCATCGCCCCGGGCGATCGTGTCGGGCTCGGCAACATCGAGCTCAGGGCCGCCGCCATGGTGAGCTTCGAGTCCGACCGGGGCGCCAATTTCTTCGCGCTCCTGCCCCGCATCCTGATCAATGCCGGCGACCTCGACGCGACCGGCCTGATCCAGCCGGGCAGCCGGATCACCTACCTGCTCCAGATCGCCGGCGCGGCCGCCCGGGTCGACGATTTCCGCCGCTGGGTCGAACCGCAACTGGCCCGCGGCGAACGGCTCGAGTCGATCGAGAACGCGCGCCCGGAAGTGCGCAATGCACTCGACCAGGCCCAGCGCTTCCTGCGCCTGGCGGCGCTGCTGGCGGTGATCCTGGCCGCGGTGGCCGTGGGGCTCTCGGCCCGGCGCTTCATGGTGCGGCACGTGGATGGCTGCGCCGTCATGCGCTGCCTGGGCGCGCCGGCCAGCCGGGTCAGCCGCCTGATCCTGTTCGAGTTCATGATGCTCGGCCTGGTGGTCTCGCTGCTCGGGGCGGCGGTCGGGTGGGGCGTCCAGTGGGGCCTCGGGCGCCTGCTGGCGGACCTGCTCGGGGCCTTGCTGCCCCCGCCGTCCCTGCTGCCCCTGGGGCACGGCCTGGCCGTCGGCCTGGCCCTGCTGGTGGGCTTCGCCGGCCCCCAGCTCCTGCGGCTGTCGCGGGTGCCCATGCTGCGGGTGCTGCGCCGCGAGTGGGGGGGCGTGGAACCCGCCACCTCGGCGGCCTGGCTCACCGGCGGGGTGGTCCTGGTGCTGATGCTGGTGTGGATCGCCGGCGATGTCCGGCTCGGTGTCCTCGTGGCCGGCGGCTTCGGGCTGGCCCTGGGACTCTTTGCGCTGCTGGCCTGGGGCGTCCTGAGAGGGCTGGCGCGCCTGCGCGGCGGACCCATGCGCGGTGGCTGGCGCTACGGGGTGGCGGCCCTGACCCGGCGGATGGGCGGCAGCGTGGTGCAGGCGGTTGCGCTCGGCGCCGGCCTGGCGGCGCTGCTGCTGCTGACCGTGATTCGCGCCGACCTGCTCGACACCTGGCGCCGATCCACGCCCGAGGACGCTCCGAACCGCTTCGTCATCAACCTCCAGCCGGACCAGGCGCCGGCCTTCGAACGCTTCTTCATCGACAACGGGATGGCGAAGCCGGATCTGATGCCGATGATCCGTGGCCGTCTGACCGCCATCAACGGCAAGCCGGTGAATCCGGACGACTACCCGGAAGGGCGGCCCCGGCGCCTGGCGGAGCGGGAGTTCAACCTCTCGTTCATGGCCCAGCTGCCGCCCGGCAACCGGGTCACGGCCGGCCAGTGGCACGGCGCGGGTGCGGCACGCGAGTGGTCGGTGGAGAAGGGCATCGCGGAGGTGCTCGGCATCGCGCTGGGCGACCGCCTCGAGTACGACGTGGCCGGGGAGCGGGTCGAGGCCACGGTCACCAGCATCCGGACCCTCGACTGGGATTCCATGCGGGTCAACTTCTTCGTGATCGCATCGCCGGGCGTCCTGGAGGGGCGACCGGCCAGCCTGATCACGGCCTTTCACCTGCCGGCCGACCAGCACGAATTCACCACGCGGCTGGTGGCGGGCTTCCCGAATGTCTCGATCATCGACGTGACGGCGGTCGTGGCACAGATCCAGGCCATGATCGACCGGCTGATCGGCGTGGTGCAGTTCGTCTTCGGCTTTGCGCTGCTCGCGGGCCTGGTGGTGCTGTGGGCGGCCCTGCAGTCCACCCACGACGAGCGCGAGTACGAGCTGGCCATGCTGCGCACCCTCGGTGCGCGCAATGGCCAGCTGCGGCATGCGCTGCTGGCCGAGTTCTCGGTGCTGGGGCTGGTCGCCGGTGTGCTCGCCGGCGGCGGGGCGACCGCCATCGGCTGGGCGCTCGGCAATCATGCCTTCCGACTCGTGGACTACGTGCCGAGCGGGGCGGCGATGGTGGTCGGCGGCCTGGTCGGCGCCCTCGGCGTGATGGCCGCCGGCTGGGTGGGCACGCGGGGCCTGCTGAGCCGCGCGCCGATGGCGAGCCTGCGCACCCTTGGCTGAAGCGGGGCGCCGGCAGGGCAGGCGGGTATACTCGCCGCCACCATGGATCCCGCGCGCATGCTTTCCCTCGAGATCCCGCACTTCGAGCTGTGGCTGCTCGGTGCGGTGGTCGTCCTGGTGGCGGTCACCCTGTGGCTGTCGATCCGGCTGGGCCGCCTCCAGATGCAGCAGGCAAGCCTGCCCGACACGCTGGCCGAGCTGATCGACGATCGCCTGTCCGAACAGCACCGGGCCGTGCTGTCCGACCTCCATGCAGGACTGGAGCGGCAGGGCGACCGCGTGAGTGCACACGCCGCCGACCACGCCGATCGCCTCAGGGCCCGGGTCGATGCCGACCTGTCGGCCACCCGTGAGGCGATGCAGACCCTGCAGCTGTCCCTGCACCGGGCGCTGGGCGAAGAGCGCGAGTCGGTCTCCCTCAAGCTCGTCGAGCTCGGCAATGGCATGTCGGGTCGGCAGGAGCAGTTGCGCGGCGAACTGACCGAGAAGCTCGCCGCGACCCAGGCCGAGGGCGCCGAGCGGCTCCGCGGCATGGTGTCCCAGGAGCTGGGCGCGACGCGCCAGCAGCTCGAAGCCCTGCAGCTGTCCGTGCAGGGTCGCCTCGATGCCCAGCGGGAGGACAGCGCCCTGAAGCTTGCGCAGCTCGCCACGGCGCTGACCGAAGGCCTGACCCGGATGCGCGGCGAGGTGCTTGAAACCACGCTGGCGCGCATCTCCGAACATGGTCGCAAGGACCGGGAGCTGCTGGCAGCCAGCATCGAGGCCCTGACGCGGACCATCAACGAGCGCATGGAGACCATCAGCGGAAAGGTGAACGAGCGGCTCGACGAGGGCTTCCGCAAGACCAACGAGACCTTTGCCAACGTGATGGCGCGCCTGGCCACCATCGACGAGGCCCAGAAGAAGATCGACGGGCTCACGACCAATGTGGTGAGCCTGCAGGAACTGCTGGGCGACAAGAAGTCGCGGGGGGCCTTCGGCGAGGTCCAGCTCGAGGCGCTGGTGATCAACGCGCTGCCACCCGATGCCTACGAATTCCAGGCCGGGCTGCCCAACGGCACGCGGGTGGACTGCCTGCTGAAGCTGCCCGAGCCCACGGGACGGGTGGCGGTGGACGCCAAGTTTCCGCTCGAGAACTACCAGCGCATGTACGAGGCGGGGCTGGGCGAGCTGGACCGCAAGCTGGCCCAGTCCGCCTTCCGCAGCGACGTCCGCAGGCACATCGACGCGATCGCATCGAAGTACATCATTCCGGAATTCACCTCCGATGGCGCGGTGATGTTCGTGCCCGCCGAGGCGGTGTTCGCCGAGATCCACGCCTACCAGCCCGAGGTCGTGGCCTATGCCCTGTCGAAGCGGGTATGGGTGGTGTCGCCGACGACCCTGATGGCGGTGCTGAACACCGCGCGGGCGGTGCTCAAGAACGTGGAGACCCGCAAGCAGATCCACGTGATCAAGGACGCGCTGGGCAAGCTGTCGAAGGATTTCGCCCGCTTCGACGAGCGGATGCAGAAGCTCGCCACCCATATCGAGCAGGCCAGCAAGGACGTCAAGGACGTGCAGATCTCGAGCCGCAAGATCAGCACCCACTTCCAGAAGATCGAATCGGCCCGTCTGGACGAACTGGAGACGGACGACGGGGAGCACCCGCGGCTCGAGGGCGGCACCGACGCCGCGCCTCAGCCGCCGATGTAGGACATCTCGATCTTGCGGGCCGCGGCGGTCTCGGCGGTGCGGATCTCGGAGTAGTTGTCGCTGCGGGCATGCCACACGGTGGCGATGGCCGCGCGCAGGCGGTCGTCGTCGGCTTCGCCACGCAGCAGGCTGCGCAGGTCGTGGCCCTGCTGGGCAAAGAGGCAGGTGTAGAGCCGCCCCTCGGTGGACAGGCGCAGGCGCGTGCAGCTCGAGCAGAAGGCCTGGGTGACCGAGGAGATCACGCCGACCTCGCCCTGGCCGTCCGCGTAGCGCCAGCGCTCGGCCACCTCGCCGTGGTAGTTCGCCTCGAGGGACTCGAGGGGGAACTCGGCCGAGATCCGCTCGACCACTTCGCGGGACGGCACCACGTCGTCCATGCGCCAGCCGTTGGAACTGCCCACGTCCATGAACTCGATGTAGCGGACGATGTGCCCGCTGCCCCGGAAGTGCCGGGCCAGATCGAGAATCGCGTGGTCGTTCACGCCGCGCTTGACCACCATGTTGACCTTCAGGGGACCGAAACCGGCCTTTTCCGCCGCCTCGATGCCGGCCAGAACGTCCGAGACCGGGAAGTCCACGTCGTTCATGAGCCGGAAGGTCGCTTCGTCGAGCGCATCGAGGCTGACCGTGATGCGATCCAGGCCGGCATCGCGCAGCCGCTGGGCCATGCGCGGCAGCAGCACGCCGTTGGTGGTGAGGGTCAGTTCGAGCCCGCCGATGGCGGCCAGCTCGGCAATCAGGTTTTCCACGCCCCGACGCAGCAGGGGCTCGCCACCGGTGATGCGGATCTTGCGCACGCCGTGGCTGGCGAACAGGCGCACCAGCCGCGTGATCTCTTCGAAGCTCAGCAGCTCAGGGCGCTTCAGGAACGGATAGTCCTTGCCGAACACGCCCTTCGGCATGCAATAGATGCAGCGGAAGTTGCAGCGGTCGGTCACCGAGATCCGCAGGTCGCGCAGGGCCCGTCCGCGGGTATCGAGCAGCTCGGTTCCCGGGGCCACGGCGGGCCCGCTCGGGATGCGGCTCAGCTGGTCAACGATCTGGAAGGTCGGGCGGTCGGTCATGGGGGCGTCTGAGCGTCGGTGCGGCCTGAAGCTCGATTATCCGGGCGCCGTCGCGGCCCAACAACCCCGTGGGTCACATGGGCATTGCCGCCCGCCGGCGGCCATGTGATCAGCCCCGCAGGATGTGGATCTCGATCCGCGCCGGGCTGGCCGCGTCCACCCGCGGCGCGCGGCTGGACCTGGGGTCGATCATCAGGCGATTGGCGGCGATGCCGTGGGCAGCCAGGGCGTCGCGCACCACCAGCAGCCGGGTATCCGCGGGGATGCCGTGCTGGGGGTCGGTCGCGGGGCGGCGTGGCTCGGCCGCGGAGATCACCGCGATGGCGCCCGGATGGGCGGCCATCCGGCTCACGATCTCTTTGAGCAGGGGTTCGATGCCCTCCGGCAGGGCGGCGCTGCCGTGGTCGAAGACCACCTGGGCCTCCGGGTCACCCCTCGGGACGGCCCCTGCGTTGCGTTGCGAAAGTCGCGGTGACAGCTGGATGCCCTGCGTGGCCTGGTCGGCGTCGTGGGCAGCCACGCCGGCCATGGTGCTGAGCTCGGCCGTCGATCGCAGGGGGCCGTCACCCGAAGACCCGTCGAGGGCCAGCATGGCCAGCCCCATGCCCAGCGCGATGGCGAGCAGGCCGGCAAAGGCCGTCCGCAGGCGCATGCCGTGGGGTTCGCGGTCCGGGTCGGGAGGTGCCTTTTTCATCGAAAGCGCGCGAGGCTCGGCGGTGAGGGAAACTCCAACATCATACGCCGGATGACATGGCAATGTGAGAGAGACGCGCGATCAGTCCGTCCGCTGCGATGGCTGCGGATCGAACTGGCAGGTGAAGCGCGTCGTGCCCGCGGCGGAGGTGGCGCGGATGTCCCCGCCATGCACGCGGACGATGGCCTGGGCAATCGCCAGCCCCAGCCCGGCGCCCTCGCTGCTGCGCTGGCGTGAGGGGTCGGCCCGGTAGAAGCGGTCGAACAGGCGGGGGAGCGCGGTGGCCGGGATGTCGGCGCCCCGGTTCGTGACCTCGACCGTGATGCCGCCGGCCGTCGAGGTCGCCAGGTCGATCGAGACCACGCTGTCGGGGTCGGCGTGGCGCACGGCGTTCGCCACCAGGTTGGCCAGGGCCCGCCTCAGCATCGGCCCATGGCCGGACAGCGACGCCTCCCCGCTGCGCCGGAGCCGGATGCCCCGGTCTTCCGCCAGGGCCTCGAAGAAGTCGATCAGCGCGTCCACCTCCCGATGCAGCGCCACGGGACCGGGTTCGCCGGGCAGGCGGCCATCGTCGGCCTTGGCCAGCAGCAGCATGTCGTCCACCATCCGCGACAGGCGGTCCACTTCCTCCAGGGTGGAGTGCAGCAGATCCCGGTATTCCGCCTCCGAACGGTCCTTGCCCAGGGTCACCTCGGCCTGGGTGCGCAGGTTCGCGAGCGGGGTGCGCAGTTCATGGGCGATGTCCGACGAGAACTCGGAAAGCCGGCGGTAGCCGTCCTCGAGCCGCTGCAGCATCGCATTGAAGGCCTGGGCGAGCTGCTGCAGTTCCGGTGCCACGTCGTCCTGGGGCACGCGCTCCGCCAGTCGGGTCGGCGCGACGGCGGTGATGCGATGGGTCAGGCGGCGGATCGGCAGCAGCCCGCTGCGGGCGACGAACCAGCCCAGCACGCCCATGCCGACCGCGACCACGCCGATCGCCAGCCACAGCGTACGCCGCAGGTCGGCCAGGAAGTGCTCGTGGTGCGTGATGTCGAGCAGCACGCCGACGCGCAGTTCGCCGACGGCGGGCATGCCGCTGTCGAGGCGCATCCCCATGCCCCGGTAGCCCCGCTCGGAGTCCTTGAACTCGGTCGGCACGTTGCCCGGCAGGGGATGGGACCGCAGGGTCTCGGCCAGGCGCTCGCCCAGCGAGGCGAAGAGGATGTCACCGCCGCTGTCGAGGAGCACGATGCCCAGCTCGTGGTGGCCGACCAGGGCGCGGGCCAGTTCGGTCGGCAGGCGATCGAAGTCGGCCGGGGTCGCCTTGGTTTCGACCAGATTGCGCACCAGCTCGAGCTTGCCGCGGATCTCGACCAGATCCTGCTCCTCGAAATGGCGCACCACCATTGACGAGATCCACAGGCCGGCCGCGAACAGGATCAGGCCCGAGGCCGCAGCGAACATCAGCGCGATGCGCAGGGTGATCGACGGCGGGCGCATCAGGCGTCGGGTGCCTCGAGCACGTAGCCCATGCCGCGCACGGTACGGATCAGGCGCGGCGT
>JAGRFX010000139.1:8659-11627 GCA_020445805.1 Rhodocyclaceae bacterium | reverse complement strand
GGGCCGGTGGTGGTCTCGACCCCCGGAGTCATGCCGACCTCCGGGTGGCCCGGGGTCTTGCTGTGGAGCTGGCGGAAGCGGCGCAGCTCGTCCATCGGCAGGTCGTAGCCGGACAGATGCAGCAGGCCGTAGATCAGCATCGAGCCATGCCCGTTGGAGAGTACGAAGCGGTCTCGATCGGCCCAGGTGGGGTCGGACGGGTCGTGCCGCAAGTGGCGCGTCCAGAGTGCGACCGCGATCTCGGCCATCCCCATCGGCATGCCCGGGTGGCCGGACTTGGCGGCCTCCACGGCGTCGATGGCGAGGAATCGCAGGGCGTTGGCGCAGCGGGCGTCCAGGGCGGCCTGGTCGGCGCGGGCTTCGATGGGCATGTTCATGAAACGGTTCTCCAGGTCACAGCAACTTGCGACGGCGCTCCATCAAGCGCCAGATGAACGGGGTGAAGATCAGCTGCATGGCGAGCTCCATCTTTCCGCCCGGCACCACGATGGTGTTGGCCCGGCTCATGAAACTGTCATGAACCATGTTCAGCAGATAGGCGAAGTCGATGCCCTTCGGATTGGCGAAGCGGATCACCACCATCGATTCATCCGCCGTCGGGATGGCCCGCGCGATGAAGGGGTTGGAGGTGTCCACCATCGGCACCCGCTGGAAGTTCACGTGGGTGCGGGCGAACTGGGGCACGATGTAATGCACGTAGTCGTGCATGCGCCGCAGGATGGTGTCGGTCACCGCCTCGGTCGAGTAGCCGCGGGTGTTCTTGTCCCGGTGCAGCTTCTGGATCCATTCCAGGTTCACCACCGGCACCACGCCGATCAGCAGGTCGGTAAAGCGCGAGACGTCGATCTCGCCGTGCTTCACGGCGCCGTGCAGGCCCTCGTAGAAGAGCATGTCGGTGTTGGCCGGAATGTCTTCCCAGGGCGTGAAGGTGCCCGGATCCTGGCCATAGGGCTCGGCCTCGTGGAGATCGTGAAGATACTTGCGGCGTCGGCCGCGGCCGGTTTCGCCGTACTCCCGGAACAGCTGCTCCAGCTCACCGAAGAGGTTGGCTTCGTGGCCGAAGTGGCTGAAGTGCGAGAGCTTGCCGTCGGATTCGGCGTCCTTCAGCTTCTGCCGCATGGCCAGGCGGTCGTAGGCGTGGAAGCTATCGCCCTCGATCACCGCAGGGGTGACGCCCTCGCGGCGGAAGATCTCTTCGAAGGTGCGTTGCACGGTGCTGGTGCCGGCGCCGGAGGAGCCGGTGATGGCCACGATCGGGTGACGTTCGGACATGGTCAGGGCTCCTTACTGGATGATGGCTTCGTCGCGGAACAGCGAACGCTCGTGGAACAGGGGCATGCCGTGGTCCGAGCCGCCCATGGGCAGGTCGTTGTGGTAGCGCTCGATGCGTTCCACTTCCTCGCGGGAGCCGAAGACGAAGCCGATGCGCTGGTGCAGGGACTCGGGCTGGACCTCGAGCACCGGGCGGGCGCCGGTGCTGGCCCGGCCGCCGGCCTGCTCGACGATGAAGCCGATGGGGTTGGCCTCGTAGAGCAGGCGCAGGCGGCCCGGCTTGGCCGGATCCTTCTGGTCGCGGGGGTACATGAAGACCCCGCCGCGCATCAGGATGCGGTGGGTCTCGGCCACCAGCGAGGCGATCCAGCGCATGTTGAAGTCCTCTCCGCGGGGGCCGCTGCGGCCCGCCAGGCACTCGTTCACGTAGCGGCGGATCGGCGATTCCCAGAAGCGGGCGTTGGACGCGTTGATCGCGAACTCCCGCGTCTGGTGCGGGATCTGCAGGTCCGGGTGGGTCAGGAAGAAGTCGCCCAGCACCGGGTTGAAGGTGAAGCCGACCACGCCGCGGCCGACCGTCAGCACCAGCATGGTGGAGGGGCCGTAGATGGCGTAGCCGGCCGCCACCTGGCGGGTGCCCGGCTGCAGGAAGTCCTCCGGCTTGGCCTCCTCGTGGGGCGTCTGGGCCCGCAGGATCGAGAAGATCGAGCCGACCGAGACATTCACGTCGATGTTCGAGGAACCGTCGAGGGGGTCGAAGGCCAGCAGGTACTTGCCCCGCATCTTGCCCTCGGGCAGCGGGATCGGGTCCTCGTTCTCCTCGGAGATCATGCCGGCCAGGCCGCCGCCCCAGTGGGTGGCGCGCATGAACATCTGGTCGGCGATGACGTCGAGCTTCTTCTGCTTCTCGCCCTGCACGTTCTCGGCGCCCTGGTCCCCGAGCATGTCGGCCAGTGCCCCGTGGGCAACGGCCCGGGAGATGGCCTTGCAGGCCTGGGCGACCTGGAGGATGAGTGCGTTGAGGGCCCCGGTGGCGTCGGGGTGGGTGCGGCGTTGCTCGATCAGGTATTCGGTCAGTGTCTGACGCTCGATGCTGAACATGGTGTGTCTCCAGTCGCTTTCTTGTCTTGTTATGTCTCTCTGCTGCGGTCGGGGGTCAGTAGTCTCCCCGCTCGCCGATCCGTTCCGGGTCATAGATGTCGGCCGGCGGACCCTGGGGCTCGCGCCCGGGCGGTTCCTGGAAGTGCCGGCTGGCCCGTACATCCGCTTCGGTGATGGTGGTCAGGTCGCTCTCGGTGACCACCTGCCCGCCCTCGAACAGGCGCAGGGCCTGGCGCAGCCGCATCCGGTCCAGGGCATTGCGGATCGAACGGGCATTGGCAAAGCCGGGCTTGGCGCGGCGCAGCGAGATGTATTCGGCGAAGGCCTTGTGGCCGGCCTCGTCGAAGCGGTAGTTCCACTGGGCCAGCATGCGGTCGCCGATCTCGGACAGCTCCACGTTGCTGTAGTCGGGGAAATCCACGTGGTGGGCGACCCGCGACTTCATGCCCGGGTTGGACTCGAAGAAGCGCTCCATGCGGTCGGCGTAGCCGGCCAGGATCACCACCAGGTCGTCACGCTGGTTCTCCATCACCTGGAGCAGGATCTCGATGGCTTCCTGCCCGTAGTCGCGCTCGTTCTCGGGCCGGTAGAGGTA
>JAGRFX010000139.1:0-8649 GCA_020445805.1 Rhodocyclaceae bacterium | reverse complement strand
GCCTCGTCGATGAAGAGCACCCCGCCCATGGCCCGCTTCAGCACGTCCTTGGTCTTCGGCGCGGTGTGGCCGATGTACTGGCCGACCAGGTCGTCCCGGGTCACGGCGACGACGTGCCCACGGCGGCAGAAGCCCAGGCGCTGCAGGATCTCTGCCATGCGCATGGCCACGGTGGTCTTGCCCGTGCCGGGGTTGCCAGTGAAGCTCATGTGGAGCGAGGGGGGCGCCGAGGACAGGCCGCGGCGCTGGCGCACCCGGTCCACCAGCAGCAGGGCGGCGATCTCGCGCACCCGGCGCTTGACCGGCTCGAGCCCGACGAGATCCCGGTCGAGGGCGTCCAGGACCGCGCCGATGCCCGCATCGCGGAACTCGGCGGTCAGGTCGATGGGCCCGCTCTCGGGCGCCTCGGTGGTTTCGGCGGGCGTAGCGAGGGCCTGCCTCGGGTCGGCATTCATGTCGCGTCTCCTGGTGGGGGACTGAGGGTTGTCCCGGCGGCGGGGGCCGCCGGGGTCCGGGCCGGGGCTCAGCCGGTGTAGCGCTGGCCCTCGGGCTGGCGGGCGACCGCGTAGCTCTCCAGCGTGTAGCGGAGATTGCGGCCGGCGCACTCCTCACGCTTCAGGCGGAAGCCGGGCTCGGTGCTCGGGCGCTGGACGATGAAGGAATGACGGACCGTCTCCCAGCCCTTCGTCGAGTCGAAGGCGTTGATGCGAATGTAGTGCTCGGGGTTGGCGTCGCGGCAGGCGTTGAGTTCCTGGACGACGCCGGCCGGGTCCTGCAGGTCGAACATGGGCAGGCCCCACATCTGCCAGTAGGTGTTGCGGGGGTGCGGGTCGTCGGTGTACTCGAGGGCCACAGCCCAACCCTGTTGCAGGCAGTACTCGACCTGCTTGCCGATCTGGGCGTCGGTCAGGTCCGGCAGGAAGGAAAATGCGCCTTGGGTGATTCTCATCATGGGTCTCCTGGATGCTGTCGTTGTTCGCGGACGCCGGATCAGGCCACCGACGGGGTCGGGACGAAGTCCGAGGTGTCGGTGCTGGCGTAGTTGAACGTGATGTCGCCCCAGGTATCGAGGGCGGCGCGCAGCGGCTGGCACCACTTGGCGGCATCCGAGAGGATCTCCGGCCCTTCGTGGATGATGTCGCGGCCCTCGTTGCGAGCCAGGACCATCGCCTCCAGCGCCACGCGGTTGGCCTGGGCGCCGGCCTGGATGCCCATCGGGTGGCCGATGGTACCGCCGCCGAACTGCAGAACGACATCGTCGCCGAACAGCTCGATCAGCTGATGCATCTGGCCGGCATGGATCCCGCCCGAGGCGACCGGCATGACCTTCTTGATGTCGCACCAGTCCTGCTCGAAGAAGATGCCGCGCGGCAGGTCCACCTCGTTGAAGCTTTCGCGGCACACGTTGTAGTAGCCCTGCACGGTCAGCGGATCACCCTCCAGCTTGCCCACGGCGGTGCCGGTGTGCAGGTGGTCGACGCCCGCCAGGCGCAGCCACTTGGCGATCACGCGGAAGCTGATGCCGTGGTTCTTCTGGCGGGTATAGGTGCCATGGCCCGCGCGGTGCATGTGCAGGATCATGTTGTTGTCGCGGCACCACTTGGAAATCGACTGGATCGCGGTCCAACCGATGATCAGGTCGACCATGACGATGACGCTGCCCAGCTCCTTGGCGAACTGCGCCCGGGCGTACATCTCCTCCATCGTGCCGGCGGTGATGTTCAGGTAGTGGCCCTTGATCTCGCCGGTCACCGCGCTGGCCTTGTTGACCGCTTCCATGCAGTACAGGAACCGGTCGCGCCAGTGCATGAAGGGCTGGCTGTTGATGTTCTCGTCATCCTTCATGAAGTCGAGGCCACCCTTCAGCCCCTCGTACACGACGCGGCCATAGTTCTTGCCCGACAGGCCCAGCTTGGGCTTGGTCGTCGCGCCCAGCAGCGGGCGGCCGAACTTGTCCAGGCGCTCGCGCTCGACCACCAGGCCGGTGGGCGGGCCCGAGAAGGTCTTCACGTAGGCCTTGGGAAAGCGCATGTCCTCCAGCCGGGCCGCCTTGAGCGGCTTGAAGCTGAACACGTTGCCGATGATCGAGGCGGTCAGGTTGGCAATCGAGCCTTCCTCGAACAGGATCAGGTCATAGGCGACCCAGCAGAAATACTGGCCTTCCTGGCCCGGCACCGGCTCGATGCGGTAGGCCTTGGCCCGGTACATGTCGCAGGCCGTCAGGCGGTCGGTCCACACCACGGTCCAGGTGGCGGTGGAGGATTCGCCGGCCACCGCGGCAGCGGCCTCGACCGGATCCACGCCCTCCTGCGGGGTGATCCGGAACACCGCCAGCACGTCGGTTTCCTTGGGTTGGTAGTCGGGGTTCCAGTAACCCATCTGGGCGTACTTCAGCACGCCGGCGTGGTAACGCTTGCTCGGGTCGGTGATCTGGGTGTTGTTGGCTTCGGGTGCGCCCATCGTCGTTGTCTCCTGCCTAGTGGTGACTCGACAATACGGGGCTGGCAAAATAAGGTCGAATTGAAAAAAATTGATTTTGAAATAAGAAATTCTGATGAAGCTAGAAAACCGGGTTTCCATGAAGCAACTGCGCGCCCTGCTCGCCGTGGCCGACACCGCGAGCTTCACCATGGCCGCGCGCCGCCTCCACATCACGCAGCCCGCGGTGTCCATGCAGATCCGCGAACTGGAGACCATCGTGGGCGAGGTGCTGGTGGACGGGCGACGCGAGATCCGCCTGACGGCGGCCGGCGAGATCCTCTCGCGACGGGCGCGGGAAGTGATGACGGCGCTCGAGTCCGCCGGTGTCGAACTGCTGGCGCGACGGGGTGTCGTGGCCGGCACGGTGGAGATCGTGGCGGTGAGCACCGCGGAGTACTTCGTGCCGCGCCTGCTGGCCGAGTTCAACACCCGCTATCCCGACATCACCTTCCGCCTGTCGGTGGAAAACCGGGACGGCGTGCACGCGCGGCTGTCCGAGCAGCGCCTGGTGGTGGCCATCATGGGCGCGCCCCCGCGCAGCATCCCGGTCAGGGCGGTGCCCTTCGCGCCCCACCTCCTGTCCTTCGTGGCCTCGCCGGACCATCCCCTGGCCGGCAAAACGGCGGTCCCGCCGGCCAGCCTGACGGACGAGCGACTGCTATTGAGGGAGCGGGGCTCGGGCACCCGCGACCATCTCGAGCGCTACCTCAAGATCCATGGCGTGCGGCCCTACCGGGCCGACGAGCTGGGCAGCAACGAGACCCTCAAGCAGGCGGCCATGGCCGGCCTCGGCGTGGCCCTGCTGTCGCACCACGTGTTCGGCATGGAGCTGGCCGCGGGGCGGCTGTCCCGGCTCGACGTCAGCGGGACGCCCGTGGTGCGGCAGTGGAACATCGTCGTGCGCAGCGACCTGAGCGTGACCCCGGCCGTGCAGACCCTGTTCGATTTCCTGCGCGGGACCGGCGAGGAACTCATGCGCGGGATGATGGAGGCGGGGCTGGCCGGGGCAAGGCCGGAGGCCCCTGGCGGCGCGGTGGGGCAGAACCTAGACTGAGCCTAGCCACGGGCACGGCCCCCGCGCCGTCCTTCCGGACCAAAAATACAAACGGGGGAGACACCCATGATCTACCGCAGTCCGTCACCGGACGTCCCGGTGCCCGATCAGTCCTGGCCGGCCTACCTGGAAACCGCCGTTCAGCCCCACCTCGAGCGCGTCGCCATCGATGACCCGGTCGGCGACCGCAGCGTGGGCTACCGGGACCTGTTCGATGCGATCCGGGACGTGGCGGCAGGCCTGCGCTCTCGGGGCTACGGCAAGGGCGACGTGCTCGGGATCTATGCCGGCAACTCGATCGAGTTCGTGATTGCATTCCAGGCGGTACTGCGGATCGGCGGCACGGCCACGACCGTCAATCCGATGAACCTGCGCGAGGAGCTCGAGCGCCAGCTGCGACACGCCGGCGCATGTGCCCTGTTTTCGACGCGGGCCTGCCGCGACGTGGCGCTGGCCGCGGCGGATGCCTGCCGCCTGCGGGCGGTGTTCCTGCTGGACGAGGCAGACGGCCCGCTGGCCTTCGGCGCCCTGCGCGAGTCGGCGGGCGAGCGGGGAATCGCCGATATCGATCCCGGTGGCGATCTGGCCGTGCTGCCCTATTCGAGCGGCACCACGGGACTCAGCAAGGGCGTGATGCTGACCCATCGCAACCTGGTGGCCCACAACGTTCAGTTGCTGGCCCTGCGGGACACCAGCGTGCCATCCGCCGAGGATCGCGTCCTGATGGTGTTGCCCCTGTTCCACATCTTCGCGATGACGGTGGTCATGAACCTGGCGCTCTCCCACGGCGCGACCATCGTCCTGCTGCCCCAGTTCGACCCCGAGGGCTTCCTGCGCACGATCCAGGCGCGGCGCGTGACGCGCATGTACCTGGTGCCGCCCATCATCAACTTTCTCGCCAAGCATCCCCTCGTGGCGCAGTTCGACCTGTCCTCGCTCAACTACATCCTTTCCGGAGCGGCGCCGCTCGGCGTGGACCTGGCCCGGGCCGCCGCGCGACGGATCGGCTGCCCCGTCGTGCAGGGCTACGGGCTGACCGAGACCAGCCCGGTGACCCATGTCTTCCCCGAGCGGGGCGAGCGGGACGATCCGGGCTCCATCGGCGTGCTGGTGGCGAATACCGAGGCCCGCATCGTCGACCTGGAGCGGGGAGGGGACGTTTCGCCAGGCGAGCGTGGCGAACTGTGGGTCCGCGGGCCCCAGGTGATGCGGGGCTATCTCGAGAATCCGGAGGCCACGGCCGCATCCATCGATGACGAGGGCTGGTTCCATACGGGCGATGTGGCCACGGCGGACCCGGACGGCTACTTCCATATCGTCGACCGGGCCAAGGAGCTGATCAAGTACAAGGGCTACCAGGTGGCACCGGCGGAACTCGAGGCCTTGCTGGCCACCCACCCGGCGGTGGCCGACTGTGCGGTCGTGCCCGAGCCCGACAACGACTGCGGCGAGATCCCGAAGGCCTTCGTGGTGCGCCGCGAGCCCCTCGACGAAGATGCCCTGATGGCCTGGGTGGCCGAGCGGGTCGCGCCTTACCGGCGGATCCGGCGCGTGGTCTTTACCGACGCGATCCCGAAGTCGCCCTCGGGCAAGATCCTCAGGCGCCTGCTGCGCTGAGCGCGCTGGGCGTGGCGACGATCAGCTGCTTGGGCGAGCGGGGCCCGAAGGGCGTGCCGTCGTAGTCGCCGAACTTGGCCTCGATGCGAAAACCATGGCGCTCGAAGAGGCCGTCGAGTTCGTCCGGCGGCAGAATCCGCATGTCCATGTGGTCCACCCGCCAGTCGGCCTGCCCCTCCAGGTCGTAGCGCCAGGTGATCCGGTTGATCCGCTGCAGGGGGTCGTAGTCGTTCTCCTCGAACAGCGTGACCCGCTGCTGACGGGTCGGGTCGAGATAGGTCAGCAGCTTGCGGCGGGCACGCAGGCGTTCGAAGGCGTCCAGGTCGGGCTGGAAGGTGTCCACCAGGAAGCGCCCCCGGGGCGCGAGGTGGCCGGCCACGGCGCCGAACAGGCCGGCCATGCCGGTGTCGTCGGTCACGTGGTTCAGGGCGTTGTAGGGCAGGAGGATGTGGTCGAAGCGGCGCGAGAGCGTGAAGCTGCGGAAGTCGGCTTCGACGAATTCGACCTGCGCGCCCTCCCGCGTCGCCTGATTGTGCGCGTAGGCGAGCATCTCCGGCGCGTTGTCGAGCCCGACCGTTTCATCCGCGAGGCGCGACAGGGGGAGTGTCAGCCGGCCGGTGCCGCAGCCCAGTTCGAGCAGCCGCCCGGGCCGCTCCCCCAGCAGACGACGGTAGTAGCCCAGATCCGCAGGGGCGGTCCATTGAGCGAGCAGGGCATAGCGCGCCGGTTCGCGGTACAGGCCGCCCGGTACCGCAGGTGCATCGTCGGGCACGTGATGGGTCAGTGGTCGAATGCGAGGTCCTCGCGCCCCCAGAGGGACGCCTTCGGTCGGTGCCGGCAACGGGCCAGGACCAGCAGCGCGAGACCGGCGGCCAGCATGGCGTAGCGGCCGGGTTCGGGCACCGGGGAGGCGACCGGCGAGGTGTCGAATACGAAGGCCGGTGTGTCGATGGTGACGCTGAACGGATCTCCGGCGAAGGCCGGTCCGCCCGTTTCCGCGGTCCGAGCGACAAGCACGCGGGCCTCGAAGCTCAATTCGATCTGTTCGTCCACGTCCAGCTCGATCAGATCGAAGGTCTGCTCGAAGCCGTCGATGCGCGCGCCGAATATCGAGTTTCCATTGACCGTGGTGTCCACGAATTCGCGACCCAGGATGAAGTCATTGCTGCCCATGACCTGCAGCTCGAATAGCAGGTCATCCGAGAACCTGCGCTCGAACTGACCCGTCTGCTCATTCTTGCGCAACTCGAGGCTGTAGTCGAAGACGCGCTCCGGTGCTTCGCGGGTTCCATCGGCCCGGACCCGCACGAAGGTCTCCGAGACACTCGCCGAGACCACGATGGGCCCGAATTCCTCGCCGCTGCCCGACGTCAGGACCCACGCCAGGGCCTCCAGTGGCTCGATGCGAACTTGCTGGGTGAAACTGATGGCCTGATTGATGGGGTTGGCGAAACTGAAATCGATCCGGGCGCTCGCGACCTCGTTGCCCGAATAGCCGGCGATGCCGCTGGCTCCGACGCCGTAGGTGCCGTCGCCCCGGGCCAGGGCCGAGGCAAAGACGGGTTCGGCGGGCCCTCCCGTGCGACTGAAGAAGCGCTGCCCGTTGGCCGTGATCAGGGTCTCGACCTCTAGCGCGTCGTCCCCATAGCTGCCACTTGCCGTAAAGGACTGGCTCGCGCCCTGCTGGCCGAAGAACAGTGTCTGATGGCTCTCAGCCTCGATCTCGATGGGCATTTGCGCCCAGGACGGACATGCGATGGCCATGCCGAGGGCCGCGCCTCGCCAGCGATTTGCGTTCACGGTGTGTCGATCTCCGAATCCGCCTCTGGGCGCGGCAGGATGCCTTTGACATGACTCGGTATAGATCATCACTGTCCGGGGTGCCGTGCAAACAATTGTCACCCTTCATGCGAATGGAATGGCGGGTCGCGCCCGGCTGCTGCCGTGTCCGACCCTACTGCTCGATCTGCTGGAAACCCAGGTAACGGCCCTCGAAGCGGACCTTGCCCTCACGCAGGAAGGCAGCAAAGTCCCAATCACCGGGCAGCAACAGGCCCTGGTAGGCAGGGCGGAAGACATAGGTCCAGGCATCGCATGGGCTGCCGTCCGCCAACACCACGCGAACCCGCTGGCGTTGGTACTGATTGCCCTCGAAGCGGTCGAGGCGTTCCCATGCGGCGTCGCGGACATCGGAGTACAACCTGCCCGCCACACAACCGCCCGCGCTCGGGACGATGGCCGGGTAGTCCTCGCCCTGCACCGGGTGGCGGTCGAACTCCGCCAGCATGGCGTCGATGCCCACGAGCCCATAGCCACACACGGTGGACATGATGTCCTCGCACATCAGCGAGCCATAGGTGAAGCAGTGGCTCATCAGGGCAGCAGCAGGGCGGCGATGGCGCCCAGCAGCGCGACACCGGCCAGCACCTGGGCGATGCTCAGTTGCCGGTGGAGCCGCTCGACGGCCACCACGAGGCGTTCGTTATGCTCGGCCAGCTGGCTGACCAGGTCGGTACTGGCAGCCAGTTCGGCGGACAAGGATTCAACGCGGGTTTCCAGTGCCGCGAGGCGTTGCTCGGGCGTGTCCGAGCCGGTGGCAGGGGCTTCGTCGGCTTCGCGGCGGGTGCGCCGGAGCAGCTCCCGCGCGCCGCGGACAATGCCCGGCGCCGCGGCGATCACGTCGGCCCAGGGAATGGCCTTGGCCGCGACGGCCCAGGGTATCGGCATGTTCGCTTGCTCCTGTCATGGGGCGCGGCGGCGGCCAGCGCCTCTGATCGCTGCGACCGCCGCGACGCGCCCCGGGTTCCCGTGCTAGCGCCCGGCCAGTTTCTCCAGCTGGGGGCGCAGCGTGTCGAGGGTGGCCTGGAAGGCGGCGAGGCGTTCGCGCTCCTGCTGAACGACCTCGGCCGGCGCGCGGCCCACGAACTTCTCATTGCCCAGCTTGCCTTCGGCCTTGCGGATCTCGCCCTCGAGCCGGGCGATCTCCTTGCCGACGCGCTCGCGCTCGGCGGCCACGTCGATCTCGACCCGGAGCATCAGGCGGGTTTCGCCGACCACGGCCACGGGCGCCAGCTCATCGCTGCCGATCTCGTCGACCACGGTCACCTCGGAGAGCTTGGCGAGGCCCGCCAGGTAGGGCGCATAGGCCTCGAGCGCCTTCCGGTCGCCGGCGGCCACCAGCGGCAGGCGCTGGGCCGGGGAAATGCCCATCTCTCCGCGCAGGTTGCGGCAGGCGTGCACCATGGCCTTCATCTCGGCGACGCGGGCCTCGCTCTTCTCGTCGAGCTTCTCCAGTTGCGCCCTGGGGTAGGCGGCCGTCATGATCGATTCGGTGCTGAGCGGGTCCTTGCGCCCCGCCATCGGGGCCACGGTCTGCCACAGTTCCTCGGTGATGAAGGGGATCACCGGGTGGGCGAGGCGCAGCACCGTCTCGAGCACCCGCAGCAGGGTGCGGCGGGTGGCCCGCTGCTGGGGCTCGGTGCCGGCCTGGATCTGGA
>JAGRFX010000012.1 GCA_020445805.1 Rhodocyclaceae bacterium | reverse complement strand
ATCCTTCGGAAGCTGTCTGGCGTCGTTCTTTCGCATGCCAGAATTATAGCGTCAACTAATTAGTTGCCGGGTTAATAGTCGCTTCTTGCGGGCCGCATCGGACGCTGGTCCAGCCCCTTCGCACTGGTCGAGGGGGGCCAGGGCATTGCCTACCGCCTCCCGGTCTTCTCGTCGTCCGGGTCGTTCCGGGGCTTCGTCGAGACCCTGCTCAAATTGCCGGGCGCCCTCGACCAGGCCTATATCAACGACAAGAAGTATCGCTACCGCATCTCCTTCGGGCCTCGTCCGGATGCACTGATTCCGGTCTGGTCCCAACCCAGCTGGACGGGTGAAGCCGACCGGCAGGTGGCCGGCCTGAGATTCGGCTATCCGCACCGGGAACGGGATTTCACCGAAAACGGGCCGGAGCCGGTGGCCCTGTGGATCGGCATCGAAACCGAATCCATCGACGCCACACCCGGCACGCTATTGGTCATGCGCCTTCAGGTGGTGGTCGGCGTGGCGGCACTTCTCGGCTTGCTGGCCCTCCTCACCGCGCGAACCCACGCGCAGCGGATGCGCCTGGAAGTGCACGAGTTCACCATGCGCCAGGTGCAGGCCATGTGCGACAAGAGCGTGACCGCCAAGATCCTCTTCGATGCCCGGGGCCAGCACGTGGCGCACAACGCGAGCGCCGCCACCCTCTTCGAAGCGGGCGGCCACCCGGTCGCCGCCCTGAGCCTCGACGCACTCGAGCCGTTCCTGGGTGAGTCCCTTAGCGCGACCTGGCGCGCGACCCTGGCCGATGGCGAGGACCGGCCCTTTTCCACCCACGACAAGGGCCAGCTCAGGCAGTCGCTGGACTTGCACTGCACCCTGAGCCGCCTGACGCTCGGCGGCGCCGAGCATGTCCTGCTGCAGGCCGAGGATCGCACCGAAATCCACTTCGGCCAGCAGGCCTTGCGCCGCGAACTCGCCAAGAACAAGGCCCTGCTCAGCAACGCCAGCGACGGCATACACATTCTCGACAGCACGCACCGCCTGATCGAGTTGAGCGACTCGTTCTGCCAGGAACTGGGCTATACGCGTGACGAGATGCTCGGCATGCATCCGTCCGAGTGGGATGCGAACTTCCCGGAAAAGGACCAGGCGGATGCATTCATCGAAGCCCTGTACGAGCGACGCAAGGATCTGACCTTTGAATCCCGGCATCGCCGGAAGGACGGCTGGATCAAGGACGTGGAGGTCAGCCTCAAGTTCTTTGACCTGGACGGCGAACAGCTGGTATTCGCCTCGTCCCGCGACATCTCCGAACGCAAGCAGGCCGAACGCCAACTGGCCGCCGTCATGCAACGCTTCGAACACCTGTTCGAAGCCTCTCCGGATGCCTACCTGGTGCTGTCCCTGGACAGCCGCAGAATCCTGAACTGCAACCAGGCCACGGAACGCATGCTGGGTTGCGCGCGCGAGGACATCCTGGGTGCGACGATGACCGCCTTCTCCCCCCCCACGCAGCCGGATGGGAACGCTTCCGACGAAGGGGCGGAGGACAGGATCCGGGAGGTCTTCATCAAGCGCCACACCGAGTATGACTGGCTTCATCGGCGCGCCGATGGCAGCACCTTCTGGACGACGGTCGGCGCCACCCTGTCCGAATACGACGGCACGCCCGCCCTGCTGATGACGTGGCGCGACATCAGCGCACTGAAGGCGATGGAAGCGAGCCTGCAGCGCGAAACACTGACCCTCAGGCAGGCCTTTGCGGCGCTCGACGTGGTGGGTATCGGCGTCGAACGGGTCGACGTGGAGACCGGACAGTTTCTGTTTCACAGCGACTACTCCGCCCGGATGCATGGCTACACCGTGGAGGCCATGTGCCAGTTGGGCGTTCCCGATCTCGACCCGAACTGGCCGGACGAGAAGTTCCCTGTCATCGCCGAACGGATCCGGAACAACCCCGGTGTCGCCTTCGAAACGCTGCATCGCCACAGGGACGGCACGCTGTTCCCGATCCGGATCCTGGCCTATTTTCAGGACGCCACGGAGACGTCCGGTGCCTATCTGCTGACGTTCACGACCGATATCTCCGCCGAGAAGGAGGCCGAGGCGGCCCTGCTGTCTGCCAAGGCGTCTGCCGAAGCAGCCGCTGCGAATGCCGAAACGGCCCGTCTGGCCGCCGAAGAGGCTTCCCGGGCCAAGAGCGAGTTCGTCGCCAACATGAGCCACGAGCTGCGCACGCCCATGAACGGCGTGATGGGGATGCTGAATGTGCTGGCCCTGTCCGATCCGACGGTCGGCCAGCAAGCCAGCATCGACAAGGCCATGGACGCGTCGAGGCACTTGCTGGGCATCATCAACGACATCCTCGACTTCTCGCGGATCGAGGCCGGCAAGCTCGAGATCGAACAGACCGAATTCACGGTCGCCGACCTGACCCGTCAGCTCTCCTCCGTCCTCACGGGGATCAACAGGAACAACATCGCCATCCAGTTCGAGTTCAATGACTTGTTCAAGCGCCCATTGATCGGCGACCCCACCCGGCTGTTGCAGGTGCTGGTCAACCTCGCCGGCAATGCCGTCAAGTTCACCGAGCAGGGTCAGGTGAAGATTGGCGTGAAGGCACTGGGGACGCTCGGGGATTGCGCCCGCATCGAATTCGTCGTGAGCGATACGGGCATCGGCATGTCCCCCGCGCAGGTCCAGAAACTGTTCGAGGCCTTCACGCAGGCCGACAGCTCGATGACCCGAAAATATGGCGGTACAGGGCTGGGCCTCGCCATCAGCCAGCGCCTGGTCACGCTGATGGGTGGCCAGATCCAGGTGGAAAGTACCTTGGGCGAAGGCAGCCGCTTCTTCTTCGATCTCCGCATGCCGCTGGGCACGGCCCCGGTCGAGACCACCGGCCATCCGAACGATCTTCCCTTGCGATGCCTGGTGATCGATGGCGACGCAGCCACGCTGGCAGCGGTCGCCGGGCAGGCCCGCGACCTGGCCTGGGACGTCGCAACCGCCGAAAGCGGTGTCGAAGCCCTGACCCTGCTGTCCGCCATGGCACAGAACTCGGCAGGGCATGGTCGCCCCTTTGACCTGATCCTCCTCGGCAGGCGCATGGAGGGCTTCGAGGGTGTGCAGGTGGCCAGGATCATCGCCGGCATGCAGTTCCCGATCCGCCCCCGCCTGGTCCTGATGTCGGCCACCGGTGGTGCGGAATCGCAGAACACGCCCAGCCTGCCCGGACGCGCCATCGACGGGGTGCTGAGCCTGCCCAGCCGGCCGGATGATCTGGCGGCGCTGGCGCAGATCCCATGCCCGCCAGCGCCGCTGGCGCGCGATGCGAGCCAGCGACTGGCCGGAGTGAACGTGCTGCTCGCCGAGGACAATCCGCTGAACCTGGAGGCGACGGTCGTGATGCTGGAGCGGGAAGGGGCAATCGTCCTGACCGCCCTCAACGGTGCCGAAGCGCTGGAACGCGTGGCGGAGTCCGGCCAGACCCACCGGCCGATCGATCTCGTGCTGATGGACATGCAGATGCCGGTACAGAACGGGATCGAAGCAACGCAACGCCTGCGTGCCGACGGATTCCAGCAGCCCATCGTGGGGCTGACCGCCCATGCCCTCCCCCGCCATCGCCAGGAATGCCGCGACGCAGGCATGAATGACCACCTGGCAAAGCCCTTCGAGCGGGATGCGCTCGTGGCGACCATCCTCACCCATCTCGATCCGGCGAAGGCACGACCGGAGGCAAGCGATCAGCCACAGGCAGCGACTTCCGAACGCGCACACGCGCCTGTGGGGCTCGTCGCCCGCGAGCCCTTGGCGGGCGCACATGTGCTGGTGGCCGAGGACGATCCGGTCAGCCGGGAACTCGTCACGACCCTGCTGCAGGCGGTCCAGGTCACCGCCGATACGGTGCCCTGCGGAAAGGAAGCCATCGACCGGGCAGCGCGAACGCACTACGACGCCGTCCTGATGGACCTCCAGATGCCGGATACCGACGGCCTGACGGCGACACGCGCGATCCGGGCCCTGGCTGGCTTGAGGGAGGTGCCCATCCTTGCCCTGAGCGCGAACGATTCCAGCGCCGCCCGACGTGCCTGCATGCAGGCCGGCATGAACGGGTTTGTCGCCAAGCCCATCGAGCCGGGCTTGCTGTACGCGGAACTGGGTGCCCTGTTGGTCGGCACGGGGAGCGTCCCTCCCCGACCTCCCGCCCAGGCGAGGCCCGCACCCACGGCCCCCCCTGGGCGAGGCCCCATTGTCGGGCCCAGAGTGCCCGGGCCTCCGGCCGATTACCCGGGGCTGGATCTGGAACGCGCCCTGCGCCTGTGGGACAGCCCGGACGCACTGGCGGGCAACCTGCGTCTGTTCGCTCGAGAGTTTGGCGACTACGTGACGCGCATGGCGCTGGCCTCGCCGAGCGAGCGGCTGCGCCTGTCGCACAAGCTCAAAGGCGCGGCGGCGAATCTCGCGCTGGGCGACATTGCCCGATGCGCGGCCGAGATCGAGTCAACGCTTCGCGCGGGTCGTCCATTGGTGAGCGAAACGGCTCCGCTGCATCTTGCGCTGCAGGTGGCCCTCGCTTCGATCGAGCGGTTCACGCTGGGGTCGGCCGAGGCCGTGGGCTAAGTGGCGGAACGGAAGATGACAAACAAGGGCGCGCGCCTGCTGATCGTTGAGGATGATGCGATTTCGCGCAACCTCATTCACAACATCCTCGAGGCCGAGGGCTATTCGATCGTCGACGCCGAGACTTGCGCAGCGGCGCGACACGAGCTCGAGACCAACCCGGCGTTCGACTGCATCGTGCTGGACCGGGGACTGCCCGATTGCGACGGCTTGAGCTTGCTGCGGGATTTCAAGCAGCGGACGGCCCTTCGCGAAATCCCTGTCGTCGTCCAGACCGCGATGGCCGATGCCGACGACATTCGCAGGGGCATCGAGGCCGGCGCACACTACTACCTCGCAAAGCCGGTCCAGCGCGCCCTGCTCGGCGCAATCGTAGCGGCCGCGATCGAGGCGGCCCGCGAGGTGCGCACCCTGCGCAGCGGCATGCAGAGCGCGTCCAGCGCGATCGGCCTGCTCGCCACCGGGGAATTCCAGCTGCGCACGATCGAGGAAGCCCGACAGCTGGCGCGCGCACTCGCTCCCCTCTGCCCCCAATCCGATGGCGCGGTGCTGGTGCTGCAGGAGCTCCTGATCAACGCCATCGAACACGGCAATCTCGGCATCGGCTATGCCCGCAAGAGCGCCCTGCTGCTCGATGGACAACTGCGGGAAGAGATCGAGCGCCGGCTGCAAGACCCGGTGCTGGGCGCCCGCCACGTCGTCGTCGACCTGCGACGGACAGCCGGACAGGTCAGCGTGACGATCCGCGACCAGGGGGATGGCTTCGACTGGAACGACTATCTGGAACTGTCCCCCGAGCGTGCCTTTGATCTGCACGGACGCGGCATATTCATGGCACGGGCGAGCGGTGCGCAGACGATCGAATACTTCGGCGAGGGCAATGTCGTCACCGCGACGTGGCCGACCGCCGGATGACATCGCCCCCCTGCGGAAGCCCGATGGACGCTGGCGCGCGCCCGCACACGGCACTGCAGCCCCCGCCACCCTCGACCATCGTCAACTTCGGCCGTTCACCTTCGACACGTGGACGGCGCCTGACGGGCGATATTCGGCTGCGGACCCGATCGAGGAGGCAGCCAGGCTTCGAGGCCGACCCGCTTGCCCCCCCCGGCATGGGCCTTTAGCCTTAACACCCGCGGTCAATTCTTACTGTCCAGGAGCACGACGAGGACCTCCATGCTGCCGGCACCGATTCCAGTCAACGAATCCGAGCGCATCGATTCCCTGCGCCGGATGCTGCTGCTGTCCACGCCGGACGAGGAATCCTTCGACCGAATCACGCGCATCGCCCAGCGCCTGTTCAAGGTGCCGATCGTACTGGTCTCGCTGATCGACACCAATCGCCAATGGTTCAAGTCCTGCATCGGGCTTCCGACCCGGGAAACCGGTCGCGGGGAATCCTTCTGCGGCCATGCCATCCTCGGGCGGGAGCTGTTCGTGGTCGAGGACGCGCGGCAGGACGCCCGGTTCTCGGACAATCCCCTGGTCGTCAATCCCCCCCATGTCATCTTCTACGCGGGCCGACCCCTGCAGAACTCGGAAGGCCACCTGGTGGGGACGCTGTGTGTCATCGACCACGTGCCACGCGCGTTCTCGCCGGAAGACCGCCGTGCCCTGAATGACCTGGGCCACTGGGTCGAAGCCGTGTTCATGAATCGTGATCTCTCCGAGACACAGCAGGCGGTCCTGCAGGAACTGGCCGAGGCACGTCGGGGCGCCCTGCTCGATCCCCTGGTCAATCTGTGGACCCACGACGCAGCGCTGGAGATCTGCCAACGCGAAGTGAAGCGGGCCTTTGACGGCAAGCGGCCGCTGTCGGTCCTGCTGGTCAAGATCACGAATCTGGACGCCATCCGCGCGCAGCATGGCAACTTAACGGCCGACACGGCGCTCATCGAAGCCGCCAAGTGCCTGGTTTCATTGCAGCGCAGCTATGACACGCTGGGACGCTGTGGCCATGAGGAATTCATCGCCATCCTGCCGGACGCCGACCCGACAGGCGCGCGCGCGCTGGCGGATCGGGTGCGTCAGAGCATGGAGTGCCCGTTCATCTATCGCGACCAGCTGCTGGATCTGCGCTTCCAGCTCGGGCTCGCCTCCGCGGATTTCGTCCATTTCACGCCCCAGGCCTCCGAACTCGTCGATCGCGCCCGCGCGAATATCGTATCCATGTCCGCCTGATCCGGACTGGCGCCTGCCTCTGCGACGACGGGCTGCCGTCTCGATCGCGTCGCCCGCGATCGCACAGCGCAGGGCACGGGGCCATCGGAGCCGGCCGATCAGCGACGTCCGGCTTCCCGCCGCCGAGCCCGCTGCAGGTGCCAGACGAACAATCCGCCTGCCAGGATCATCAGCACCCCCAAACCCACCAGGATCTGGAAGGGCAGCGCCGCGAACTTCGTGATCAGGCTGATGGACGGGTCCTCGGGGTGGTAGCGCACCCGCGCCTTGCCGCTCGCCACCGCGGCGCGATAGGTCGCGCCATCCACGTCGAAGACCTTCGTGCGTGTCGGCTGACCCGGCACTTCGTATTCCACCACCAGGACCGAGGACTGCCCGCCGCGCGACAGCGCCCGCGTGGCCTTGCCGACCACCCGCCCCTCTGCCACGGCTTCGTGCTGCGCCAGCCGGGCATAGGTATGGAGCGGCACGGCGCCGGACCACGACAGGTAGGCACCGCCCCCCACCAGGAAGGCAATCACCAGGTACGCCGCCCATCGCGTTTGCGTCATCGTCGAGGCCCTTCCGATTCACCTGTCCCGGTCCGCGGCGGTCGTCCTTCGGGCGATCGTCCATGGCCTTCCGGCGCCCACGCCGAGCGCTGACCTGCCGCGTCGGCCGACCGGCGCAGGGGCCGGGCGTCTCCCTGCGAGAATGCGATCGACACGCCATCCGCACGCCTTCCGAGCACGTGCCCCCGCCGGCCTCAGGCCCCGATCGCCTGCAGCGACGCGGCAATGAGGTCGAGCCCCTCATCGAGCACGGCCTGCGGAATCGTCAGCGGCACCATCACGCGCAGCACGTTGCCATAGGTCCCGCAGGTGAGCAGCAGGAGGCCCCGGCGCGCCGCCTCGTCCTTGAGGGCATTGGCGACGTCCGGCGCCGGCTTTTCCGGATCGCCCTCGTGACAGAATTCGACGGCGGTCATTGCCCCGAGTCCCCGCACTTCGACCATGGAAGGGTGCGCGCTGCGCATGGCTTCGAGGCGCGTTCGCATGTGAAGGCCGAGCGCGTCGCTGCGCTCGGCGAGCCCCTCCTCGCGCACCACATCCAGCACGGCGTGGGCGGCCGCCACCGCCAGGGGGTTGCCGGCGTAGGTGGACCCCAGCCCGCCCGGGTCGGCCGCATCCATCACCGCGGCCTTTCCGACCACGGCGGAGATCGTCATGCCGCCGCCGAGTCCTTTCGCCAGGGTCATGATGTCCGCCTCGACACCGTAGTGCTCGCTGGCAAACAGCCGCCCGCAGCGCGCGATGCCGGTCTGGACCTCGTCGATGATCAGCAGGATGCCGTGCTGGTCGCACAGGGTGCGAAGGCGTTTGAGGAAGCCCGCGGGCGCGGGGAGGTAGCCCCCCTCCCCCAGCACGGGCTCGATGATCATGCCGGCGACCCGCGTCGGTTCGATGCTGGACTTGAAGAGGTGTTCGATGGCCGCAATGGCGTCGTCCTCCGAGATGCCATGGAGCGCGTGCGGAAACGGGACGTGGAACACCTCTGCGGGGAAGGGACCGAACTTCACCTTGTAGGGCGTGATCTTTCCGGTCAGCGCGAGGCCGAACAGGGTGCGGCCGTGGAAGCCGCCGCCGAACGCGATCATCCCGCTCCGCCCCGTCGCGGCCCGGGCAATCTTGACGGCGTTCTCGACGGCCTCCGCACCCGAATTGACGAGGAAGGACTTCTTGGGGGTGTTGCCCGGCACGAGGTCATTCAGTCGCTCGCAGAGGGCCACATAGGACTCGTAGGCGACCACCTGGAAGCAGGTGTGGCTGAAACGGGCCTGCTGGGCCGCCACCGCAGCCATCACTTTCGGATGGCAATGGCCGGTATTGACCACCGCGATGCCGGCGCAGAAGTCGATCCAGCGCCGCCCCTCCACATCCCACACCTCCGCGTTCTCGGCACGCTCCACGAACACCGGATGGGCCTGCCCGACCCCCCGGGGAAGCGCCGCACTTCGCCGCGCCATCAGCGCTGCATTGGACTGTCCACCTGCCGTTCGGGTGTTCATCGTCTCCTCCTGTCCACGTGGGGAAAGCCCGCCAGTGCGGCCAGCCGTGCCTGCGCCGAGCGGCGGTGCCGCCCGGCCCTGACCGGCACCCGCCCTGCCGCGGATCGACCGCCGGCCAGCGTCCCGATCGATTCTTACCACAAAGCGGCATGCGGCTGAATCCTGCCGGATCGGGCCAGCGCGACCTGGGGAAAGGCGGGAAGGCGGGTCCGGCGACCCATGCGATGCACCCGCCGCAAGCATTGTGAAATCGCCCCGACACCGCGCACAATGGCCCGGGAGGCCCGTCTTCGGCCGCATCCGGCGCCCCGGATGCCCGTCCCGACCCAGGCCGAATCACTTTGGGAGGAAGGACCAGCGTGCCAGCGATCCGTTTGCAAACCGAAGTCCCCGGCCCGGAAAGTCGCAAGCTCGTCGCGCGCCGCGAAGCGGCGGTGTCCCGGGGTGCCGCCTACCTTACGCAGCTGGCCGTGGTCTCCGGCCATGGCGCGACGGTGACCGACGCGGACGGCAACACCCTGCTCGATTTCGCGGGCGGCATCGGCACCCTGGCGGTTGGCCACACGCCCACCGAGGTGGTGTCGGCGATCACCGACCAGGCGCGGCAGCTCATCCACATGTGCTCGATCGTCGCCTCCTACGAGCCCTACGTGGCCGTCTGCGAGCAGCTGAACGCCGCCGCGCCGGGCGACTTTGCAAAGAAGAGCGTGCTGCTCAACAGCGGTGCCGAGGCGGTCGAGGCGGCGGTCAAGATCGCCCGGGCCTACACGCGACGGCAGGCGCTGATCGTCTTCGAGGGTGCCTACCACGGGCGGACCAACCTCACCATGGCGATGACCAGCAAGTACGCGCTGTTCAAGAGCGGCTTCGGCCCCTTCGCGCCCGAGGTGTACCGCCTGCCGTTCCCCAACACCTACCGCCGGCCGCCGGGGGTCGATGCGGACGCCTATGTGGATCAGTGCATCGCCGCCTTCGATCATGCCCTGGTGGCCCAGGTGGCGCCGGAGGCCGTCGCCGCGGTGGTCGTCGAGACGGTCCAGGGCGAGGGCGGCTTCATTCCACTCCCGCCGCGTTTCGCGCAGCACCTGAGGGCCCGCTGCAGCGAACATGGCATGCTGTTGGTGCTCGACGAGGTCCAGGCCGGCATGGGCCGCACCGGGCGCCTGTTTGCCGCCGAACACTACGACATCGCTCCCGACCTGCTGGTCATCGGCAAGGGTATCGCCGGCGGCCTGCCGCTCTCCGCGGTGACCGGCCGGGCCGAGGTCGTGGACGCGCCGCATCCGGGCGGCATGGGTGGCACCTACAGCGGCAATCCCCTGGCCTGCGCCGCCGCGCGGAACGTGATCGCCACGCTCTCGTCGGCCGACTTCCGGACACGTGCCGAGGCCCTCGGGGTGCGCATGCGGACCCATCTCGAGCGGCTCCAGCGAGCCTTCCCCCAGGTCATCGGCGACGTTCGCGGACTCGGGCCGATGCTGGCCATCGAGCTCGTCAAGGATCCGGCGACGCGGGAGCCGAACCCCGACCTGACGAGCCGGATCAACCGTGCCACGCTGGAACGCGGGCTGATCACGATCCGGGCCGGGCTCTATTCCAACTGCGTGCGCTTCCTGCCGCCCCTGACGCTGACCGATGCCGAGCTCGACGAAGGCATGGCAGTCCTCTTCGCGTCCTTCGAAGCCTGCGTCGGGACCGGCGCATGAGTCTCCCCGAATACCTCGAGCTGTCGGGAACGCCCGTTGACATGGGACGGGCCTACGGGCTGGCCTGCCGCGAGGAGATCCGCCAGTACACGCGAGAGCGGGTCGCGCTGTGTTCCGAGTCCACCTGGGCCGGACACGCCATGTCCCCCGCCACGGTTCTCGATCTGGCCGGGCAGTGCCTCGCCGCCCACGAAGCCTACGCGCCGGACCTGGTCGCCGAAATGTGTGCGACGGCCGACGCCTGCGGGTTGAGCCCGGCCGAACTGCTGATCACCAACGGCTTCACCGATTTCATCGATCTCCTGTACCGCCACGGGGGCGCATCGGCCACCCAGGCCGAGGATGACTGCACCGCTTTCTTCGTGCCGGCTCGCCACAGCGCCGACGGCCATGCGCTCCTCGGCCAGACCTGGGACATGCATGCGGGCGCCCTCCCCTACGTCCTGATGCTGCGCGGACGCCCGACCGGCCAGCCGGCCTTCCTGGCCTTTTCGGTGGCCGGCTGCGTGGGCATGATCGGGATGAACGAGGCCGGGATCGCGATCACCATCAACAACCTGCTCGGCAGCGGGGGCCAGGTGGGCGTCACCTGGCCCTTCGTGGTCCGCAAGGCCCTGCAGCAGACCGATATCGAGTCCGCCCTGGCGTGCATCACCTCGGCGCGCCTCGCCGGCGCCCACAACTACCTGCTCCTCGACCGGACGGGCGAGGCCATCAACGTCGAGGCCATGCCCGGCTTCTGCTACGTGGTCCGCAGCCGGGACAAGCCCCTGGTCCATACCAATCACTGCCTGGACTCGGAGACCCTTGACCGGTGTCGTGCACGACTGCCGTATTCCCAGCGCAGCAGCGAATCCCGCCTGGCCAGGGCCGCGGCACGGCTGGCTGCCGTCGGCTCGACGGTGGACGACCTGATGGCGCTGACCAGCGACCCCGAGATCGCCGTGCGGCGCAATCCGCCACTGGAAATGGAGACCTGCGGAGCAGCGATCATGGCGCCCATGCGCGGGCGGATGTGGGCGGTGCGGGGCATGCCCGGCACGCGCGACTACGTGGCGTATCACGTCTGATGCCCCTGCGCGTGCCGTCGATCGGGACGGGTTCAATCCCATCGGGCGGTCGGTCAAGACACGGGGCGGTCTGACGGTCGCCGCCCGCGCTGTCCGCTCTCTAATCCAGTAGCGCCCGGAGGTGCGCGGGACACCGCGTGCGTCGCGGACCTCGCCGAAGGGGCGAGGCCGCCGTCCACCACGGGTTCGCGCGCGATGACGCGCGACGCGGGGTCGACCGCACGGCATCGGCTTGCGGCTCATCAATTCGGGTTGGCCAGGATCTCGGCCAGCCAGGCCCGACCGGCGCGTCGACCTTCAGCGTTCGGCCTGCGTCCACTGCGGCGCGGCCAGCAGGCGCTGCTGAATGAACAGCATGACGAGGGTCACCACACCCACGCCAAGGCACGCAGAGAGGACCCGAAGATCGGGCACTTCGAAGCCGAACATGCCACGCAACGGCGCAAAGGCAAGCACGGCCGAAAGCAGGCCCAGAATGCTCAGGATCATGCCCCAAAGCGCACGATTTCCGAGCTCGAACGCGGCCCGAAATTCCCCTTGAAGCGAGCGGTTCGCCAGGATCAGCGCAATGTTCGCCAGGATCAGGGCGATGAAGGCTGCGGCACGCGCAGCTTGTGCCGAATGACCACTGCGCAGGAGCCACGCGTAGAAGGCGCCCACCAGGAGCAGGACGACGCATCCCTGCATGAGGCTGTGGATCATCATCCGCAGCGAGAACAGGGGTGCCGATGGATTCCGCGGAGCGCGCGCCATCAGGTCGGACTCCGCCTCTTCCGCCTCGAAGACTATCGAGCAGACGGGATCGATGATGATCTCCAGGAACGCGATGTGCATCGGCGTAAACAGGAGTGGCCATCCGAACAGCATCGGGATCAGCGTCAGGCCCGCGATGGGCACATGCACGGCAAACACGAAGCGCATCGCCTTCAGCAGGTTGTCGTAGATTCTCCGCCCCAGACGGATGCCCTGGACCAGGGTCCCGAAGTCGTCGTCCAGCAGCACCATGGACGACGCCTCGCGCGCCACGTCGGTGCCTCGCCCGCCCATGGCGATCCCGATATGGGCGGCCTTCAGCGAGGGCGCGTCGTTGACGCCGTCGCCGGTCATGGCGACCACTTCGCCGTTCGACTTGAGTGCCTCGACGATACGCAGCTTGTGCTGGGGCGCGACGCGTGCGAAGACCGTCGTCCGGGCGACGGCGCCCCGCAGGTCGGCATCGTCAAGCGCGGCCACCTCGTCGCCGAGAAGCAGGCCACCCCCTGCGAGCCCTGCCTGACGCGCGATGGCGCGTGCCGTTCCCGGATGGTCACCGGTGATCATGAGCACCCGGATGCCCGCACGACGGCAGTCCTCCACCGCGCGCGGCACCGTATCGCGCAAGGGGTCCGCCAGGGCCACGAGGCCCCGCAGTCGAAAATCGAAACCATGAGGCGTCGACGGCCAGGCGCTGCCCGCAAAGGTCGAAGAGGCGACGGCCAGCACACGCATGCCCTGGTCGGCCAGTTGCCCGGCAAGCCCGAGGACCTGGCGGGCCTGGGCCTCGGAAAGGCCGCACAGTGCCGTCACGCTCTCCGGCGCGCCCTTGGCCGCGACGACCTGGACATCCGGATCGCGATCCATGCGCCAGACGTGGGTCATCACGGGCAGCTCGGGGCTCAGCCCATACTCGTGCAGCAGGGTACGTGACTGCCCGGACTCCGGGAGGATTAAGGCCGCCAGCGCATGGAAGGCGCGTTCCATGGGATCGAAGGCCTCCTGTTCGCAGGCCAGCACCCCGTACCACAAGAGCGCCTCGGCGCCTTCATCGAACCGGCCGTCGCCATGGCGCCAGAGCACCGGCTTGTCCCGGTCGAGGGTCACCAGCGACTCGATCCGCATCCGGTTCTGCGTGAGCGTGCCGGTCTTGTCCGTGCACAGCACGGTCGCGGCGCCCAGGGCCTCGATCGTGGCCGCGCGGCGCGTCAGCACGCGATGCTGCGACAGGCGCCAGGCGCCCATGGCCATGAACACCGTCAGGATCAGCAGAAACTCCTGCGGCAGCATCGACATGGCCATGGTGATGCCGGCCAGTGTGGCGCCCAGCCAGTCGCCCTGACTCCAGGCGAAGAGCACGCCGATAACCAAGCTCACCGCCAGCCCCAGCACCGAGAACCATCGAACCAGTCGCCGTGTCTGCCGATGCAGCGGGGTTGCTTCGGCCTCCAGGCGACCCAGCACCGCACCGATGCGACCGATCTCGCTCTCGGCACCAATGGCCGTCACCTCGGCCGTGGCGCGTCCGGCCACGACCATGGTCCCGGCAAAGGCGAGCCCCGTCGGACTCGGGTCCGCCCGCGTCCGGGCCTCCGTAATGCGCTTCGATACCGGAAGCGATTCGCCGCTCAGCAGCGATTCGTCGACGCTCAGGTCATTGGCCGCGAGCAATCGGACATCGGCCGGCACGCGATCGCCTTCACTCAACTCGATGATGTCCCCGCGCACCAGGTCGGACCCGGCAATGCGTCGTGGCACGCCGCTCCGCCAGACCATCGCGCGCGGACTCGTCATGTCGCGCAGGGTCTCTAGGACGCGCTCGGTGCGACGCTCCTGCACCAGGGTGATCGCCAGGATGGCCGCCAGAAAGATGAGCAGGACGCTGGCTTCGCCCAGATCGCCCAGTACGAAGTAGATCGAGACCGCCGCAGCGAGCAGCTGCAGCATGGGCTCTCGAACGACCTCCAGCAGAATGTGCCACGCCGTCCGGCGCGGCGGCCGCGGTAGCTCGTTGGGTCCGTCGCGCGACAGCCGGCTCGCCGCCTCCGCGTCACTGAGCCCCACCGGGCGGACCTGGTCATCGATGCTCATGAAGGACGTCCTGCACAGCGAAATGTAGCGCGCTCACGTCGAAAAACGCAGTTTCCTGCTGGATCAGACCGGCGCGCGCTGGCACGAGCCCAGGCCGCCAGTCCGATGCACGGGTCCCCGCTGAGTGGGTTACCGCCCCGGTGGGCCCAACTGCAAACCGCCCCGCACAGGCAACGCGATCATGATCCGCATTCTCGCCGCAATTCACGCCCTGGCAACACGCGCGAGGCCGCAGGGCATTTCGGAGGGTCGATCAGGCAGCATGCCCGCCAGCCCAAGCCGATTCGATCGCGCGAACATCGGGGCGCGCGGCCAATCGATCACGATTTTCCGCAGGCCAAAAGCATGCTTCGGGACACGACCGGACGGCGCCGCCGAGCGCTTGCCCACGCCGCTCCGCGGACATGTTCCTGGTCCATCGCGCGAACACGCTGAGCAGGCTCCGCGAGGCCCGGGACCAAGCCAAAGTTGCGCGGACTCACTTGCTCGCCCCCGTGGGCCGGGGTCGGCACGGTCCACGGCGGGGTTGTGCCTCCTTGACAGGGGAGATCCGGGCCGCGAAATTGCGCCGTGCCCCCGCGCGCGGCGCAGCTTGGCCCACCCGGCGCCGCTCAACGTGGAGGCGCCTGTGCGGAACTTCTTCACATCGGCCTGCGCGTCGGGTGAACATCAGCGCTCGCCTCGACGACTGACGCAGCGGTGGGGAGTTAGTGCGCGGCCGGGGCAGGAACGGACGGACCCGCGAGCCCTCGGGACACACGGACAACAACGGAGACAGGAATGAGCCTCTCGACTTACGTAGGACAGTTCAGCGACGGCGACGCCAGCTACATTGCAGCCAACGGAACCAAGCTCGAGGACAAGGGCATGGGGTTCTTCGGCATCTCCTGCCACAACGCGACCTTCATCTGGCTATACCGCGCCAAACATGGCGGCAGCTGGCCCTCGCTGGGGGATGTCGCGGGCGCCCAGGGGTTCATCGACGGACTGATCCGCTTCGGGCATCCCACGCGCGTCACGGCAAAGAACCGACCCGTCGAAGGTGACATCCTGATCTTCGCGGACCCTTCGTCCTCGCAGGTTGGCCAGCATTCCTGCGTTGCCGTCAGCGGCGGAAGCAAGATCGCGGGCTACAACCAGACCGGGTGGTTTCCCGGAGGACTGGCGCATGACTACTCGCTGGAAGACGCATCGGACGTCGACTGGATCGCACGCTCCTGCGGCCTCCTGACACCCAGGCGCGCCAATGTGCAGGGGGGCGAAAAATACATCTGGGCCGTGCGGGAAGGGACGGCGCTGGGCCGCATGGGCTAGGCCTGCGATTGGCCAGGCTGCCGCGGGAATCCGCCCGCATGGCCGACAGCCGGCTCACCCGCCCGAAACCAGAGGCCCCGCAGAATGGCGGGGCTTTCGGTTCTGCATGGCTCGGCCATGCAAATTGGGAACGAGAAAGGTTCTGTGCCGCTTCCAAGGGCAGCCATTCGGGCGGCGCACCACTGCGTTCCATGATGGCCCAGCGGTCCCGCAGGCCCAGCCGATCATGCGGTCGTCGGGCAGCGCTTTCTTGAGGGGGTGGCGGGCAAGGTCATTCCGAGCGCGTTGGTCGTGCTCTCGACCCGCCTGTCGGCAGCCTCGGTGACGGCGAGCGAACAGCCGTCCGGGTCGCGCGCCCACGTGAGCGTCAGGCGGCCGAGGCTCCCGCAGGCGTACTGGCCGGACTCGCCGTCGACGTCGATGTGAATGCCGAGGTGGCCTCCCAGGTCATGGCTGAAGGCGCCGGTCCGGACGACCGGCAGGCTCCGGGTCGGCGGCGTCGCAAGCCTGCGGCGTTGTGTCGTTCGAGCGCGACGATCAGGCGCCGCCGCAGGTACCGCATACCCATTCCAGAGACCCATCGCGCGTGAGGTCCGAGCCGCCCTCGTCCCGCCCACCGCACCAGTGCGATAATCGCCCTCCCCGTTCGGCCACGCCCCAACCGCCCGCTCGAAGAGATGACCCCAGCCCCCGCGATCGCCCCTCAGGACCTCGACAGGCACACGCCGATGATGCAGCGGGACCTGATGCAGTAGTGGCGGGGCTTTGCGGTTTGTTCGCCGCATTCGTTACGCCAGAAGCTACGCCAAGCGAAGCTCGACGCCAACCGAACGGCGCACATTGAGATGACCTCTCAATGCTCGCCACCTGCCGGCGAGGCGGAACCGCTATCGCGGGAAATAGCCCAATCAATCCGGCACCCGTTAATCGAATGCCGCATAATTTCGACTGCTTGAGCATTGTGGGCGCAATTGCCCAGTCCGACTGAGTCCCAGTTGGAGCGGGCGAGCCAGATCTGCGAGAGTTTGTGTCTGGTTTGGACTGATATGGGCATCATTTGTACCGCTCAATGCATGCCAGTCATCAACGCCGTATCTGTTGGCAGCATCTTTCGCCTGGGAGGTGCTTTGGACGGGGTCGATCCGCTACCGCTGCGCGTGTGCTTCGACGAATTCCAACTCGACGAGGCCAACGCTCGCCTCTTGCACCGCAATCAGGCGATCTCATTGGCGCCCAAGGCTTTTGCGGTTCTGTGCACACTCGTCCGACGGCCTGGAGCACTGGTAACAAAGGATGCATTGCTCGATGCGGTCTGGGGCCACCAGTTCGTCAGCGATTCCACCCTAAAATCCACCATCAGCGAGTTACGTGCTGCGCTGGCCGACGATGCGCGGCAGCCTCGTATCATCGAAACGGCATCCCGCCGCGGCTATCGCTTTATTGCGACGCTATCGATATTGCAGTCTCCCCGGCAGACTGTTCCGTCGACCGAGGCGCTAGGCGCCGAGACGCATCAGGAGCAGATGTCGCCTGGAAACCTGGTCGGCCGCAGCTCCGCGCTTGCTCGCCTTAATGATGCCTGGTCTGATGCCATCCGCGGTTCGCGACAGCTGTTCTGGGTGGCGGGCGAAGCCGGCGTAGGAAAGACCACGTTGATAAACCACTTCGTCGGTCGTGTCGATCAGGGCGTTTCAGCCTTCGGCCAGTGTGTTCAACAGTACGGTGCCGGCGAACCCTACCTACCTGTGCTCGAAGCATTGGCGGAGTTGTGCCGGCAAGATCCCGCCGTCGCGAAGCTGATGCGCACTATTGCGCCGACTTGGCTAATGCAATTGCCATGGCTGAGCAGCGATAGCGAGCGGGATTCGCTGCGGCGTGAGTTGGCCGGCGCGAACCAGGATCGGATGTTGCGCGAATGGGGCGAGTTGATCGATCGGCTGTCAGCAGATCGGCCTCTGCTTCTGGTAACCGAGGATTTGCACTGGAGCGACCATGCGACGGTGCACTTGATGAACCATATGGCACGCCGCCGGGGACCTGCTCGCGTCATGTGGATCGCGACATTTCGCTTGGCGGAAGTCATCGCTGCGGAACATCCCCTGAAGGCCCTGCGCAATGAATTGCGCCTGCATCGTCTCTGCAATGAGGTCTTGCTTGAACCGTTTTCCGAGCAAGAGACTGCTGCATTTGTCGTCAGTCGATGGCCGGGTAAGAGCGTGCAAGAATCCTTCGTCAGGGCCTTGCACGCGCGGACGGACGGGCTGCCGCTTTTCGTCGAGCACGTGCTGGACGATCTCGTCGACCATATGGGCGTTGACCGAACTGGCGACAATGCTGCATCAGAACAGCGTATAGCCTCGCTGGCGGTTCCGGAGAATCTCGCTGGAATTATTGCCAGGCAGTCCGATTGCCTGCCAGACGACCACAGGGCCCTGCTGGAAGCGGCGAGTATCTGTGGTGTCGAATTCCGCGCCAGCACGGTGGCCGACGCACTCGGTGGCGACGTCCACCGGACCGTGGCGCAATGCGATGTATTGGCCCGCCAGCAGCAGTGGCTGGAATCGACTTCCGTCGAATCGTTGCCCGATGGTGGGTTGGAAGCGCGGTACGCCTTCCGCCATGCGCTCTACCGGCACGTGTTCTACGAACGCGCGGGCGCCATGACCCATGCGCGGCTGCATCGACGTATTGCGGCTGCCCTGGAAGGATTGCGAGCGCGAGGTGCGGCGGTCACCGCGGCCGAACTCGCCACGCACTTCGAGTTGGGGCATGACCTGATATCCGCCATCCGCTACGCGGCCGAGGCGGCCGAGAGTGCGCTGCGCCATTTCGCGCCCAAGGAGGCGACTGATCTCAGTGCGCGCGCGCTCGGTCTTATCGGCAAAGCGCCGACTTCAGCCGCGCGCGATGCAATGGAGCTGACCCTTGCGGCGCTGAGTGCGGCTGCCGCCGCACAGAGTCTCGGCGTCAGCTCCGAGGCGGCCAAGCAGGGCTTCGAACGGGCCTTGGCGCTACTCGAACGATTGCCGCACCACCCTCAGCGAGCTTTGGTGTTGCATGGCCTTGGCTTGGTGAGGATGGTTCGCGGTGAATACTTGGACGCCAGCGCGCTGGCAATTCGGACCTACGAACTCGCCCGCCAATTCGACGACCCTAGCCTGCTTCTCTCTGCGTGCAGCGTGCTCGGCCAGATAAAGACGTTGCAAGGACAGCACGCCGAAGCGCGCCAATGGTTGGAGCGCGGTGTTGCGGCATGCGAAGCAATAGGTGATGAAAAGCTGCAGGCAGCGTTCTTCGTCGATCCTGGCGTGACGATGTATGCGGCGCTGGCAATTCCTCTGGTCAGCCTGGGCTGGGTCGATCGGGCGCGAGCAAGTAGTGAAAGGGCCATTGCGCGAGCCAGATCATTGGGCGAGCCAATGGCCCAGATGGTGGCAGCCTGGTTCGCGGCAAACTTGTACGTTCGACTTGACGACACGACGGCAGTCGAGTCGATCGGCAGTTCCATGCAGCAGGTGGTCGAAGACGCGGCGTTGGCGCAGGGCCGCCTCGCGAATAGGTGGATTCGCGGCTGGGCCCGTGCTCGCCAGGGCGATCCGAGAGATGGCTTTCTTGAAATTCAGGCCGCTTACCAGGACAACATTGAGCTAGGCATGCTCGCGGGTTCATCGGAGGCAATCGGCTACGCGGTCGAAGCGCTCCTCCTGGCCGGACAGATAGTCGAAGCGCAAGCACAGCTGGACAAGGCTTTTGAACGTGTATCGGCACTCGACGAACGTGTCTACCTGCCGCAACTTTACGTCCTTCAGGCGCGAATCGCCGCCGGTTTGGGTCGCGACGATGCGGTCCTGTCGGCGCTTCGCGAGGGCCGCGAGGAAGCCCGCAGAGCGCAGGCGACCTGGTTGGAGCTGTGGGTAAACTTGGCTTCCTGGGATCTACTAGGCGGAGATGTGGCGCAACGCACAGAGCTTGCCGACATCATTGCGCGCTTGCCGGAAGGCGGCGACACCGAAATGCTGCGCCGGGCGCGTGCTTTGCTCGACTCAGCTCCGTAGCGCACCTGACATCGACAGCCCGGGCACCGGCCCTGTGCGTGCCGGAGCACGGAGTCTTCCCCCGCCCAACCCAAATTCCGACCATTTCCCGACGGTTTCCCGACGACTTTGAGGTAGCGACTGCCTAGGCTTGCATCCAGTCAATCAACGACTGGAGTCAAGCATGAATCTAGACGCTCGCGCCACATACCCGGTCGGTCGCAGCTATGTGCTCAAGCTGCACCGCGATGCCGCAGCGTCGCCCACGGGTTTGGCCGGCCGCATCGAACACCTTGCGAGCGGACTCACCCGGGAGTTCGACAGCGGCCCCGAATTGCTGGCCTTGCTGGCCGCCGAACTCGAATGCCCGCAGGCACCTTGTGAGGCTGGCCAGCCATGACCGGCAAAGCAAGGATCTCTCGCCACTCTGCCCTACGCAGCATGCCTGTGCTGGCCGTATCCATCGCCTGCCTGTCCGCGTGCGCCCATCTGGATGGAACGGCAGCGCAGCGCGTGTCGTCGACCGAGCTGCCGGCGGCTTGGTTTGCACCCCTGCCACACCACGGCGGATTAACCGGGCTTACCAACTGGTGGGCGCAGTTTGACGACCCGCTGCTGGCGCGACTGATCAACGCAGCTGAGCGGGTCAGCCCCAGCGTGGCCGCCGCATGGTCCCGTATCGAGCGTTCCCGCGCCACATACGTGGCAGCCGGCGCAACGGCGCTGCCCGACCTCCGGCTCGCGAGCAATGTCGTCCGTGGCCGAGAACGTCCGGGACAGGCGATCGCCAACGCCTCTTCCGCCAGCCTTGAAGCGAGCTGGGAACTCGACCTTTTCGGCGGACTGGCGGCTGGCGCCCGCGCCGCGGAGGCGCGGCTCAATTCGGCCCGGTCGGGCTGGCATGACGCCCGGGTCTCGGTCGCCGCCGAAGTCGCAACGCGGTATGTCGAATTGCGCGCCTGCGAGCAACAGCTTGACCTGGCCATCGCAGACGGCAACTCACGGGCGGCGACAGCGCAGCTGACCGAAACCAGCATGCGCTCCGGCCTCGAGGCGGTCGCCAACGCCGAGCTCGCGCGTGCAAGCGCCGCCCAGGGCCGGGTCAGCGTGAGCCAGCAGCAGACACTGTGCGAATTGACCATCAAGTCCTTGGTCGAGCTTACCGACGTTGGCGAAACTGAACTGCGCAGTCAACTGGCAGAGCGCCGCGCAATCCTGCCTCGACCGACCGAGATCGCGGTGCCGAGTGTTCCCGCTGAAACGCTTGCGCAGCGCCCCGACCTGATCAGCGCTGCACAGGAACTCGTGAGCGCAAGTGCCGACGTTGCTCAGGCACAGGCCCAGCGCTACCCGCGCGTTGTGCTGAGTGGAAACATCGGCCCGGCGCGCATTGAATCCACGATGACCAACACCAGCGGTACGGTCTGGCAACTCGGGCCACTGTCGCTGATCCTGCCAGTCTTCGACGGAGGTACGCGGCGCGCGAACATCCGTGCCGCCGAGGCCCGGTACGACGAAGCGGCCGTCGCCTATCGCGCCAGACTCCGCCTGGCCGTGCGGGAAATCGAACAGGCGCTGGTCAGCCTTCAAGGAGTGGGCGAGCGAACCGCAGACGCCGGGCGTGCCGCGCAAGGGTTTCGAGCAGCGCTGCAAGCCACCGAAGCCCGCCAGCGTGCTGGGATGGCCAGCCTGTTCGATCTCGAATCGGCGCGCCGCAGCGCCCTGCAAGCGCAGACGACCCTCGTCGATCTCGAACGCGAACGAATCAGCACTTGGATCTCGCTTTATCGCGCGCTGGGTGGCGGCTGGCGCTCGGATGAGCGCAGCGAGTCGTTCCAAACATCACAAGTCGGCAGCTGACTGCCCAAGCGCCAACCCAGTCTTCCCAAGGATCCATCATGACCCGTACAACTCGCAGTCTTGCCCTTACCGTCATCGCTGCGGCGATCGCCGCAGCCGGCGCCACCACCCTTCGCGCCAATACCGCCCAGGAACACGTGGCAAAGCCAAGCCGTCCGGCCCTCACGGTTAGCGCCGAGAACCCTAAGCATGCTGATCTGCCCTTGGGCTTCACTGCGCACGGCACGGTGGCAGCGTGGCAGGAAAGCAGCATTGGCGCAGAAGTTGCCGGACTTCGGCTGGCCGCCGTCCACGCCCAGGTTGGCGACACCGTTCGCCGCGGCCAGGTGCTGGCAAGCTTTGCCGACGAGACCACGCGGGCCGAACTGGCACAACTCGTTGCTGGCGTCGCCGAGGCCAAAGCGAGCGCCGACGAAGCAGCCGCCAACGCGCAGCGGGCGCTGGCGCTGTCCCGAAGCGGCGCATTGAGCGATCAACAGATAACACAGTTCCTTACTGCCGAGGAGACCGCCCGAGCGCGACTCCAGGCGCAAAAGGCGGCGGCCGACGCGCAACGCTGGCGCCTGACCCGGACGACCGTGGTGGCGCCCGACGATGGAATCATTTCATCGCGAACGGCCACCGTCGGTGCGGTGATGTCGGCCGGCCAGGAACTGTTTCGGATGATCCGAGGAGGCCGCCTGGAATGGCGTGCCGAACTCACAGCGGCAGAACTGGCGCGGCTGCAACCAGGGACCCGTGCTGTGATCTTCGCTGCAGACGGCCAACGTGTCGAAGGCCGGGTCCGAACCGTTGCACCGACGGTGGACGAGCGCACCCGGACCGGACTGGCGTACGTCGACCTGCCGGCCGCCGCCAGCCTCAAGGCAGGCATGTTTGCCCAGGGCGAATTTGAACTCGGTCGATCCCCGGCACTGACCGTTCCGCTGCAGGCGATTGTCATCAGAGATGGCTTCAGCAGCGTGTTCGGCGTCGAGTCCAACGCACAGGTCAGCGAACGCCGGGTGCGCACCGGCCGACGGGAGGGTAGCCGCGTGGAGATCCTGGATGGGATCGCCGCAGACACGGCCATCGTGACCCGCGGGGCTGGTTTTCTGAGCGATGGCGATCTGGTCAGCATCGCCCCGCAATCACCGGTCGCCAAGCTCACTCAGGCGCGCTGAACAGCCCCTCAACTTGACGAAAGACTCTGCCATGAACCTCTCCGCGCTCGCCATTCGCAACCCCGTCGTGGTGATCATGCTCTTCGCGCTGATCGCACTCGCCGGCTTGTTCGCCTATCGCACCACCATCGTCCAGGACTTCCCGGACATCGAGTTACCCATCGTGACCGTAACGGCACACCTCGACGGCGCAGCGCCGGCGCAGCTCGAAACCGAGGTGGCGCGCAAGCTCGAAGACTCGATTGCCACGCTCTCCGGCGTAAAGCACATCCACACTTCTGTGCGCGACGAGGAGGTGACGATCGCCGTCGAGTTCGCAATCGAGGTTCTCGCAAGCGACGCACTCACCGACGTTCGTGACGCGGTATCGCGAGTGCGATCGGACCTGCCAGGAGATCTGCGTGAGCCGACGGTGGTCAAGGCGACGGTTTCCGGCCGCGTGATTACGACCTACACGGCAAGCTCGTCGGTCATGGACGACCAGGATCTTTCGTGGTTCGTCGACAACACGCTCACAAAGCGGCTGCTTGCCGTACCCGGTGTCGGTCAGGTCAAGCGGGTCGGGGGTGTTAGCCGCGAAGTGCGCGTGGAACTTGATGCAGAGCGTTTGGCCTCGCTAAAGGTCACGGCACTCGACGTTTCGCAGCGACTGAAGCAAGTGCAGCAGGAGGCGCCTGGTGGGCGCGGCGATGTGGGAGGGCTGGAGCAAAGCGTACGTACGATCGGCACTGTCCTTTCTGCGGCTGATCTGGGGGCGATCGAGATTTCGCTGAACGACGGGCGCCGGGTTCGCCTCGACGAAGTCGCCCGAATCAGCGACACCATTGCCGAGCCGCGCAGTCTGGCTCTGCTGGACGGCCAACGCATCGTCGGCGTTGAAGTCTTTCGGTCCAAGGGCGCGAGCGAGGTCGATGTGCTGAAAGGCACGCGCGCCGCTATGGCCGAACTCAGCGAAGCCCACCCGCAAATCACCCTGACGCAGGCCATCGACAACGCGACGGCTGTGCAGGAAAACTTCGATGGCTCCATCCATCTGCTCTACGAGGGCGCCGTCCTGGCGGTATTGGTCGTGTGGTGGTTCCTGCGTGACTGGCGCGCGACACTGGTAGCCGCTGCGGCGCTGCCCTTGTCGGTCATCCCGGCATTTCTGGGCTTGCAGTACTTCGGCTTTACGCTCAACACGGTGACACTCCTGTCGCTCGCGCTGGTGGTGGGCATCCTGGTCGACGACGCAATCGTTGAAATCGAGAACATCTCGCGCCACCTGCAGATGGGCAAGACACCGATGCAGGCGGCCCTCGAAGCGGCCGACGAAATCGGCCTGGCAGTGATCGCGACAACCTTCGCGTTAATTGCAGTGTTTCTACCTACAGCCTTCATGGGTGGGATTTCGGGCAAGTTTTTCAAGCAGTTCGGCTGGACCGCAGTGCTTGCCATCATCGCTTCGCTCCTGGTAGCGCGCTTTTTGACGCCGCTGATGGCGGCCTATCTCCTCAAGCCGATCCGTCACGCCGCTGCTCCTGATGGCTGGCTGATGACGCAGTACCTGCGCTCGATGCGCTGGTGTCTTCGCCACCGCGGCGCCACCGCGATCGGCACTGCACTCTTTTTCGTCGCCTCAATCTCGTTGGTCGGGTTGCTTCCATCGGGCTTCGTGCCGGCCAGCGACCGAGCACAGACGCAGATCAACATCGAGTTGCCACCGGGGAGCACGCTGCGGGACACCTACGCCATTGCCGAGGAAGCGCGAGCAAGGGCACAGAGCGTTCCGCATGTCCTGGGGATTTTCAGTTCGATCGGTGGTGGCTCCGCAGGCGATGCATTTGCTGCTGGCACCGCTGCGGAAGTGCGTCGGGCGGTCCTGACCGTCACGCTCGCACATCGCGACTATCGAGACGAGGCAATCAAGGACATTGAGGCACAGATTCGCGAGCGCCTTTCCGACATTCCTGGCGCGCGCTTTCAGATTGGCGCCCAGGACAATGGCGTGAAGATGAAGATCGTGCTGCGCAGCGAAGATCCTGTTGCGCTTGAGCAGGCAGCACGCGTCGCCGTTCGCGACCTGCGCGGGCTACGTGGGGTCGGTGCAGTAAGTACGAGTGCGAGCTTGGTGCGCCCGGAGATTCTTGTGCGCCCGGACTACGCGCGCGCCGCCGATCTCGGCGTGACCACTGCGACGATCGGGGAAACTGTCCGTGTTGCGACGGCAGGCGATTACGACACCGCCCTGGCCAAGCTGAACCTCAGCGAGCGCCAGGTTCCGGTGCGGGTCCGACTACCGGATTCGGTTCGTGCGGATCTCGCACAGATCGAACGCCTGAGCGTGCCGGGCAAGAATGGGCCAGTCATGCTGGCGGCAGTCGCCGACGTTTCCATGGCAAGCGGGCCCGCCCAGATTGATCGCCTGGACCGCAGCCGCAACGTCACATTCGAGGTGGAACTGAATGGCCGTAGCTTAGGTGAAGCCTACGAAGAAGCGCTGGAATTGCCGTCCTTCAGATCGCTTCCGCCGTCGGTGGAGCTTGCCGAGCTGGGCGACACGCAAGAGATGAACGACTTGTTTGCCAGCTTCGGCATCGCCATGGCTATCGGCGTTCTTTGCATCTACGCAGTGCTGGTGCTGTTGTTTGGCGATTTCCTGCAGCCGGTCACGATTCTGGCGGCACTCCCGCTGTCGGTGGGTGGCGCCTTCGTGGCGCTGCTGGCGACGCACAACGCCTTGTCGATGCCATCGATGATCGGCCTGATTATGCTGATGGGCGTGGTGACCAAGAACTCGATCCTGCTTGTCGAGTACGCCATTGTCGCTCGCCGTCAGGGAATGAGCCGCTTTGATGCCTTGGTCGATGCCTGCCACAAGCGTAGCCGTCCAATCGTCATGACCACCATTGCCATGGGCGCTGGGATGTTGCCATTGGCTCTCGGCATGGGGGCTGACCCGGCGTTTCGTTCGCCCATGGCCATTGCGGTCATCGGCGGGCTCATTACCTCCACGTTGCTTAGTCTGCTCGTCGTTCCGGCGGTGTTCAGTTACGTCGATGACATTCACGAAGTCGGAGCCCGCCTGAGGCAATTCGTTGCTCAGAAGAAGCCCGCGAACCCAAAGACTGCCGTCGGATAGACAACCTCACCACGGAGAAAGCAAGGAGCCATTCATGTCACATGCAAATAAACTGCAGCCCGCACCGGCACGAATCAAAACGGATGTACTGATCGTCGGCGCGGGACCAACAGGCCTCACTTTGGGCGCCGCCTTGGCGGCCCGCGGGATCGACGCAATCCTCGTGGATCGCCAGGCCCAGGGCAGCAACACCTCCAGGGCAGCTGTCGTACACGCACGCACCCTTGAAGTATTGGAAGCACTTGATGTCTCTGACACGTTGTGCGGCAAGGGAATCCCAGCCGGACGATTCACGATCCGTGACCGCGATCGGATTCTCGTACCGATCACCTTTGCGAATCTGCCAACCCGATATCCCTACGCATTGATGGTGCCTCAGTCGGCAACTGAGCAAGTCTTGAACGAGCGGCTGATGACGCTTGGCGGAATCATCCAGCGACCGCGCGTACTGAACGACCTGGTTCAGGACTCGAGTGGCGCAACGGCAACTTTCGATGACGGCGGCAAAATACTCGCGCGCTATGTCATTGGCGCCGATGGCATGAACAGCACGGTGCGGCAGTGTGCGGGAATTCCCTTCGCTGGCGGCAGCTACGGTGAGTCCTTCGTTCTGGCCGACGCCCAGCTCTCGGGCGAGCTACCGGAAGACGAGGTACGCCTCTACTTTTCGCCTGCGGGCATGGCCGTCATTGCGCCGTTGCCGGGCGGAGCGCACCGCATCGTGGCAACGGTGGACAACGCGCCGGAAGTTCCGGACCTGGCATACGTGCAGTCGCTGCTGGACGCTCGTGGGCCCAAGGATCGCCCGGCGCAGGTCCGCAAAGTGATCTGGGGTTCGAGATTCCGCCTCCACCATCGAGTTGCAGAGACCTTTCGGAGGGGCCGCATTGTGCTGGCCGGAGACGCAGCGCATACCCACAGTCCCGCCGGCGGACAAGGCATGAATACCGGAATCCTCGATGCCATGTGTCTAGCAGATCTGCTGGACAAGGCCTTGTCCGGGCGTGAAGAGGCGCTTGACCAGTATGGTGCGGAGCGTCGACCTGTCGCGCGGGAAGTGGTACGCCTGGCGGATCGTTTGACGCGTCTGGCTACCGTTCCTCCCGGATTGAGGTCAGCACGGAATCTTCTGCTCGCCGCTGCCTCTCGATTCCCGGCGATGCGCGACCGCCTTGCGTGGCGCCTGTCTGGCCTGGCGTATCGCTAAGTCCGCTTCGATGGGCTCTGGTCCAGTCGTGTTTCCCCACCCGGGAAACGCTTGGGACGAGCTGCCAGCCATCGATCGAACTCCGGCGAAAGATCAATCAACCGGCCAATCGGAGACAGCCCGAATGAGCGCAATCAATCTCGCAATGAAACTTGCCAGCTTTTCAGAGTATTGGCAGCCGAGAACCGTAGGGAAGTTCAACGGCTACGACCTCATGGTCGTCAAGGTCAAAGGGGAATTCGTATGGCACAAGCACGACGATACCGACGACTTCTTCTTGGTACTTGAAGGCCGACTAACGATTCGCATGCGGGAAGCCAGTGTTGTCGTAGGCCCTGGCGAGATGTTTGTCGTTCCCAGGGGAGCGGAGCATCAGCCAGTTGCCGAAGAAGAGGCACACATCCTTCTTATCGAGCCGACCGGTACGCCCAACACTGGCGACGCGAGAACCGCTGCCGTCAGGCGCGAAGCCTAGCAGCGCGCTGCCGGCTACGCCTGTTCAACCGGTCAACCCATCCGCGCTGACAAGGAACAACTCTGGTGCTGAAAGTTGCTCACCCAATGTCTACCGTAGCAACCAAAACCCTTCGCCTTATCGACGGCCGCCAGCTGGCATACCAGTGCTGGGGAGATCCTCGCGGGCGGCCGTTGCACTTTCTCCATGGATTCCCTGGATCGCGCGAGCAGGCTGCGCTGGTACACGCTGAAGCGCTGGCGGCCGGCGTCTGCCTTGTGGCCGCCGACCGCCCAGGCATGGGCTGCTCGACCCCGGCGCCGAGTCGGCGAATCCTCGATTGGCCGGGTGATCTCGAACAGCTCGCTGACCATCTGGGGCATCGCCGTTTTGGCGTTGTAGGCGTCTCCTGCGGTGGGCCGTATGCCTTGGCCTGTGCTCTGAAGCTAAGCGACCGCCTTGACTACGTTGGCCTTATGGCGGGTATCGGGCCAATGAACTTGCCCGCGATCCGAGAGGATCAACTCGCCATGCTGCGGGTTCTGTTTGGATTGGCGAGATCCATGCCTCGGCTGCTGACGCCGCTACTGGCCCTTGATCGCCTCATGTTGCGCTCGAATCCTGAGCGCGCGGTTAAGTCGCTCGCCGGAATGATGGCTCCCCCTGACCGCGAGCTGATCGAGGCAGCGCCGGAACTGATCACCGACTTTGCGCGGGGTCTCGCCGAAGCGTATCGCCAGGGGATAGCCGGTCCGATGCGTGAGGCTCAGTTGATAGCCGCGGACCACGGCTTTTCGCTAGCAGAGGTGCTGAGCCCCGTCCACGGCTACTTCGCCGCGCAGGACCGCCACGTGCCGCCGGCGATGAGCCATCACCTGGCCAAGCACCTCCCAAATTGCACTGCCCGCTTCTACGAGAACGAGGGTCACCTGTCGATCGTCAAGAACCGATTTGCGGAATGCCTAAGCGATTTTCTGAATTGAAACGGACAGGTCTGTCCTGAACCCATATCCCAACACACCACAGGAGCATTCCATGGAAACGACCCAACTTCAAAAATTGACCAGTGAGATCGAACGACTCAGCGCCAAGGACCAGATTCGTGATGTCCTGTATCGGTACTGCCGCGCCGTCGACCGTGGGGACCCGGAGTTGATGAAGTCCTGTTATCACCCGGACGGCCGGGACGATCACGGATTCTTCAGCGGCAGCGGCCACGACTTCGCCGACTACGTCATGCCGATCCTGGCGGAACTGGAATGCAGCATCCATACGCTCAGCAATCCGTTGATCGAAATGAGCGGCAACACCGCCTTTGTCGAGACCCAATGGTCGGTGATCCACCGCCTGCGCCGCAATGGCAAGCTCACCGACATTTGGGACCAGGGCCGCTACCTGGACGAATTCGAACAGCGACAAGGGCAGTGGAGAATCCTGAATCGCGTCGTCGTAATGGACGCCGAGCGCTGGATGGATACGGTCAATCTTCTTGACCTGATTCCCGATACCCATCCGCAGAAAGTGCGAACCGGTCGCCGCAACGCGGGCGATCCCGTGTTCAGGCTCCATCAGGTAGGGGCCTTGGTGCGGCCGGGCTACGCGATGCCGGATCTCTGGACGCCTTACCGCAAGCTGCTCCTGTTGCCCAAGCGCGTGTTGCACTGGCTTGGACAGATGGTCCGCGCCAGAAACGAAACGCGTACAGAAACACGATCCGCAGTGGCGTAAGCAATCGACCCCGGGCCTAGGCGGATGTTCGCTGCCTGGGCCCGGGAATCTTCTGTTTCGCGCTGACGGCATAGAGACCGAACCAGCGCGCCAGAAAGGAAGCCGTATCGTGAATTTCCGTCCGCGCTTATCCCTGTGTGGCATTGGTCCGGTGGCGGTCACGATGGCGCTCGCTTTGGGCGCGTGCACGCCGGTACCCAATGCTCCGATTCCGGCCCGAAGCGGCCTCGTGAGAACAGTCGAGAAAAACTTCGTTCACATCGCCTGGGGACCGGGCAGCGCGGATACTTTGTCGGCCGAGGAACAAGAGCGGGTGACTGGTCGCCTGCGCGCCGAACTGAGCGAACTCGCGGGGTCGATGCCATATGGCTGGAATATCTCGCCGACGATTCGCAACCTCGAAACGGTTCGGCCAGCAGTCAATGCGCTCAGCGCGCTGCTGATCATCGTGCCGATCAGCCGTGGCGGCATAGAACTCGACTTCGTCGATCACCGGCCGCCTCCCGCGGCCGAGGCCGTAATCAGCGTCGCCGCGAGAGCTAGTTGGACCGAGATTCGAGCGCACCTGAGCCGAGTCGGCCCGGCGCTGGCCTGCATACCCATTGCTGTCGCGCAGTTGAAGACGGCACTTGAACCCGAGCTGGCGACCTCAGGAGCATGAGCGGGCGGTGAAGGCGTTGTCGCGAAAAGCGGGCCATGGATGGACGACCCTAGGTAGCGGCCTGGAGCAACAAACATGATTGAGCCAAGCATGAAACAAGTCGAAGTGCAGTCTCCACGCAGCGACGCGCGGGTCATCGCGGTGATCGGATTCGCGCACGGGGTGTCGCATTTTTTCCATTTGCTGCTGCCACCGCTGTTTCCCTGGCTGATGGCTGACTTTGGCCTCTCATATATCGAGGTCGGCGCGACGATGACCGTCTTCTTCACGGTATCGGCGATCGGACAGGCGGCAGCGGGCTTTGCGGTCGACCGTTTTGGTGCGTTGCGGATTCTGTATTTCGGCATGGCCTGCTTCGCGCTCGCCGCCGGAACCCTGGCCAGTGCTGAGTCGGCGACCTGGCTGTACCTTGCCGCCGCGTTGGCCGGCATCGGGAATTCCGTCTTTCATCCGGCGGATTTCACGGTCCTCAATCGAAAGGTCACGTCCACTCGGCTGGGCCACGCGTTTTCTGTGCATGGCGTTTCGGGGAACCTCGGCTGGGCCCTGGCGCCGGCATTCGTCGCCGGCATCGCATCGCTGTATGGGTGGCGCATCGCCGCGTTTGCGACCCTCGGAGTCGCCCTCGGCGCATTGCTGCTGCTTTGGTCAAACCGCCGGGCGCTGCAGGATGGGGCCTCAGTTCGCCAGTCGCCGACGGAGCAGCTGGGTGCGTTCGCCTTTTTGAACGTGGGCGCGATCTGGCTCTGTTTCGCGTTCTTCTTTTGCATTACCGCCGCCTTTGGCGCGATCCAGAATTTCGCCGTTCCGGTGCTGCAAGGCCTTTACCAGCTGTCGCTCGGCATGGCGTCGGCGACCTTGTCGGTCTACCTGCTGGCGGCGACCGCCGGGGTCATCGCCGGAGGCTTCCTCGTCCAGCGCAACAGCTGCGATCAGGTCGTTGCCGTCACGTTGTCGATCGCGGCCTTGCTCATCGCTGCCGTCGCGAGTTCCGTAGTGCCGGCCCAGTTGGTATTGCCGATGATGGCCGCGGTCGGTTTCTTCACCGGCACGGCGACCCCATCGCGCGATCTGTTGGTCCGGCGGGTCGCCACTGCGCGTTTCGGCCAGGCAGCCTACGGGCGCATCTACGGCTTCGTCTACGCCGGCCTCGATACGGGGTTTGCATCGTCCCCATTGGTATTCGGTGGATTGATGAACGACGGCCGCCTGTCCTGGGTGCTGATTGGTATCGCGATCTTGCAGGGCTTGGCAATCGTGACCGCGCTGAGCGTCGGTAGCAGCCGCGCCGAACCCGTCCAGGCCGCTTGAGCTTCGTTCGCCGCGGGAACACCGGCAACACACCACGACGCTTTGGAACAACTATCAAACCACCGGAGGAGGAACTCCCATGCTGACCTATCGAGGAACCGTCTACCCCTGGCACTGCGACCACGTCGGCCACATGAACGTCATGTGGTACGTCGGAAAGTTCGACGAAGCGACCTGGCAGCTATTCAACGCGATCGCTCTCACGCCGACGCACTTTCGCACCGCCCAACGTGGCATGGCAGCTGTCGATCAACACATCGCCTACCTGAAGGAGCTGCGTGCGGGAGCGACCATTTCGATTTGCAGTTCCATCAAAGCGATCAAGCAGAAGAGCATCGAGTTCCTGCATGAGATGCATCTCGACGAGACCAAGGAGGTGGTCGCGCGGACAACGATCGTCGGCGTATACCTCGATACAGTCACCCGAAAGTCATGCCCACTTCCCAACGAGGTGGTCAGTGCCGCACGGGCGCTCATCGAAACAGCCTAAGAACCCCAGTCTTGAAGCGCGACCAAAGTATGACCACTATCGAATTCTTCCGGAGAGACGCCGTGACGCATGAAGAAAATCCGAAACAAACAGCCCTGAACTGGGCCGTCGCGTACAACCGGCATGACCCCGATGAGGCTGCAGCACTCTATAGCGATCTGGTAACCAACGTGCAGTTGCCCTGGGCGAATGCGGTTCACGGACGGGAAGCGATGCGCTCCACCTTCGTCAAGGTATTTGAGGCGTTTCCAGACATCAAGGTCGAGGTAGAGAATGTCTTTGGCGAAGGGCCGTGGGTAACCGTCGAGTGGCGATTCAAAGGAACGATGGCTGGAGAATTCGCTGGCCACCCACCCAACAATTCGAGATTCGAGATGCGGGGCTGCGAGGTCTTTCAGGTTACTGGAGGGAAGATCGTTGCCCAACGGGGATACTGGGACAAGGCGACGATGTTTGCGCAGCTCAGTATCAATGGGGACTGCTAAGCGACTCTGGCTCTCCATTCGGCGCATGCCACTCCAGACAGGCGGCGGTACCCTTGCATGAGTCCCGCAGGAGCGAGGCAGAACCGAAATGCATATTGTGCGAGGCGAGCATGAATCGATGCCGCGTGGAGCATGCCGACTGACTGGGGGCAGGCAGGGACAGCACACGCGATGCCCCACGTCATCGAGGCAGGGGCAACTCGATTCTCGAAAAGATCAGGCATGAAAAGAGGCGCAAAACCATGAATCGGCTCGAAGGGAGAACGGCGCTGGTAACAGGTGCGTCTAGAGGAATCGGGGCCGCGATTGCCCATTCCTTTGTCGAAAATGGCGCCTTCGTTTACCTGACCGATATTGACGATGTACCGGGGCGAGCCGCTGCCAACGAGTTGGGCAGTCAGGCGAGGTATCTTCATCTGGATGTACGCGAGGAGAGCGAGTGGCAGGCCGTCATGACTCGGGTAGCCGAAGAACAAGGTGTCCTGAACGTGCTAGTCAATAACGCTGGAATTACAGGCTTCGAGGGTGGCCATTCCGACCATGGTCCAGAGCACGCCTCGCTGGCGCAATGGCATGCCGTCCATCGCACCAATCTCGATGGTGTATTCCTTGGCTGCAAATATGCTATTCAAACAATGCGTTCTACCGCAAGCCAGGGCTCGATCATCAACATATCGTCGCGGTCCGGCCTCGTGGGTATCCCTGGTGCCGCAGCGTATGCCTCGTCAAAGGCTGCAGTTCGCAACCACACCAAGACGGTGGCGCTTTACTGTGCCGAGCAAGGACTACCCATTCGCTGCAACTCCATTCATCCCGCCGCGATTCTTACTCCAATGTGGGAACCGGTCCTGGGCGAAGGGCCTGACCGCGAGATCAGAATGCGCGAATTCGTCAAAGATTGTCCGATGCGTCGATTTGGTCGGCCCGATGAGGTTGCTGCACTGGCCGTGTTACTTGCATCGGACGAGGCTACCTATATGAACGGCACAGAGCTCAATCTGGACGGGGGAATTCTGGCAGGTGCTGTTGCCGCCCCCGTTGCTTCTCAAGCCTCGGACCGGAATTAACTGGGCTGATTGCGCTCGGATGCCCCAATCTTTCTTCCGCAGGGGGAAATGCCTATGGAGCGGACAACGGACAGCACCTATGCACCGCAGGGCCCTATCGGTGAGGCGTTCTGCGTTTCCGCAGCGGAGCCCCAGGATGAACCCTTCCTGTGGCTGATGCTGACCTACGCCGCCAGCATGGGGGGTGGCGGCGAAGAGCAGATCTCAGTGGCGCAGGCAGATCCCTATCTCCGGACCTACGTCGCGGAATGGGGCTCACGCCCAGGTGATCTGGGCGTGGTCGCGCGTGATGGGGACGGAAGAAATCTAGGCGCCGCCTGGCTGAGGTTGGGTGGCGGTGGGAGCGCGTTCAAGCTTAGCGATTCGACAGTACCGGAACTGGCGACCGCGGTCGTTCCGGATGCGCGCGGCACCGGCGTCGGCACCGCAATGATGCGCCGCCTGATTGCCGACGCGGTACCGCTTTTCGGGCAAATGGTTCTGTCGGTGAGGGCAGAAAACCCCGCCTCGCGGTTTTATCAGCGTCTTGGTTTCACCGAGACGACCCGCATGACGAACCGCGTCGGCGGCGACTCGCTGGTAATGGCGCTGCGACTTCGCTGAACCGGGATGTCCGGGCCAAACCAGCTCGACGAAATGGCACCATGCGCTCGACTCGTCTTCCAGTGATGTTCAGTTGGCAACTATCGGCGAGCGGCTCGCAGACTGCCTTGCTGCAACCAGAGGCGGCCCTGTTCGAATCGAGTACAGCGCAATCAGCAATTACCCCATGAGCAGGCGCTCAGGTGGAATCGACGGCCGGCCGATGCTCGAATAAAGGGCGTCCAGACCCGTCGAGATTGCGGAAAGCACCCGCTCGGCCAGTTTCTTCACCCGGCGCAACAGGTGCTCCGCCGCCACACGCGACTCCGGCCAAAAGTAATGGAACATCGAGAATTGGGGGTCGAGGTGGCCGCGCATGGCAGCAGAGATGCTGGTTTCTGTGACTCCGACATGACAATTGCCTCGCCGGCTCGCTCATTCAGAATTGCATCACCTGCAAGCTCCTCCATCGCATCTTTGACACCACCGCAAGGCCGGCCTAACGAGCCTGCGCCCAGCCGATGCGCTTAGTGTCAGTGCCGCATCTGGACCACCGCGGCCACGCCGCGCAGCTCGGCGGCAACCTTTCTGTCAGCGTGCCAGCGGTTGCAGACTGATCCGTCCACCATACCGGAGACGGTGCCCCTCCTGGCCGCTTCTTGCACCACGCCGCGGGACACGATCGTGCGGGCGAGCCGAGGTGCTGCGTTCGCCCTATTTCAGGAGAGGGGAAACGAGTGACCTCGGCTTCCCACTGTCAGCGTCTGGCAAGAGGCGCCTCTTGACGCGATTCGTCAGCAAGCTCGGCCGCTTGGCGGCGCTCGGCGGCCAGAGCCTCGTCCGAGATCTTGCGAGTGAACTTCCACCCAACGATCGTGTTCACAAAGGCGTACCCGGTCGGCTTGTCGATGTACACGTCATAGGACCCCTTCTGCGATCGGGCGACTTCTTCTATCGTGTTTACCCGCCGGCCATAGGTCGGACCTTCGTCCTCAGCGGCAACTGCCGGCGCTGCAAAGCAGATACACATCAGGGTGAGCGCTGCAATCGGTCTGGTTTTCATTTTCATTCCCCTTGTTGGTGTGACGCTTGGGTGCGCACCGGCCCCGTCCCGTCGCTTTTCGGCGGGCTGGTGGTCTTCGCGCGGATGGTGGATTGCTTAGCCGGGCAGTCGATTGGCGTGCGCCGCGTGTCCGGGCCTTCGTCTGCGCCAGCGTGAACGCGGCATCGGCATCGCGTGGCGGGAAGCGACGATCAGCATGCGCGCACGTCGATTGAATCGTCGTGTCAGTCGAGGCATACGACTTCTCCGCGCGAGCCGTCCACGCGCAGGCGCTGTCCGGCCCGCAAGGTGTCGACGATCCCGGGAAGATTCACGACCGCGGGAATCCCGAACTCCCGGGCAACAATGGCCCCGTGCGACAAATAGCCGCCGGTCTCCATGACCAGGCCCCCGGCGCGAAGGAACAGCGGCGTCCATGCCGGATCCGTCGAAGGCGCGACCAGAACTTCCCCACTCGCCAGGCCAACCGCCTGCTCGGGCGTGCGCGCGATGAAGGCGGCCCCTTCGGCGATACCACTCCCTACCGCCACGCCTCGCCATCCACCAGCGCCCACGCGGACTGCCACCGCTGGCGCCTGGGCTTGACGGCCAGCAACGACTTCCGGCGCGCGACGGCGCTCCCAATCCCGCCGTTGCTGGCGCCGGTGGGACACGCGCGCGCGCACGGCGGCGGCGTCGAGCGTGCCGGCCAGCGCGCTGAACAACTCGTGTGGGGTGAGATCGAAAATCTCGTCCCGCTCGGCCAACATGCCATGGCGACACAAACGCTGCGCCACCGCCAGGATCAAGTGCCGGCAGACCTCCGTGTAGGCGGTCATGGCACTGCGTGCCAATTCCCGGTCGCGGGCCTCCTGCCGTGCCGCCGCCACAAGTCGCCCAAGCAGCCACCGCCGGGGCGCCGGCAGCGCGGCGCGCAGGGTCCGCCAAGCGTCATTCCGGTGGTGCCGGTCCGGCGCATCGCGGCCGTCGTCGCCATCGTCCAGCGTGCCGGCGATCAAGGCGAACAGATATTCCGGAGCCTCGCGGAAGCGCGGGCGGGACAGGTAGCTTTCGTAGGTGCCGCGGTGGCCGTAGCGCTGGATGAATTGTTCGAAGCCACGGCGGAAGGGGTTGGCGTGCGGCAGGGCCGACAATTCCCAGGGCGCGCCGCCACGCAGCATCGTACAAGCGGCCTGGTCCGATGCTGCCAGCCGTGCCAGTGCTGCGAACTCGTGGGCTTGCCGCGCAGTGACGCTGGGTTCGCCGCCGGCCATGATTGCCGCAACCAGGGCGTGGCGCTCTTCCGGAAGGTCGCGGCCGATCAGATCGAGCAGGAAGCTGAGGTTGCCGCCGCTCGACGCCTGCAGGAACATGATGCCTTCGCTGCGGCGGATGAGGTCGAACAGCGCCCTCAGCCGTGCCGCAAGCGTGGTGTCGTCGAGGTCCTCGAGCGTTTCGCTGCGCCAGCGGGCGGCTGTCGCAAAGGCCTGGACCGCCTGTTTGCGCCCGCGTTTGCGCCATACGCCGGCACCCAGCGCATAGCGCAACATGGAGGCGGTGCGGCGCAGTCGGTCTCGCCAGCTTGCCTGCGGTACTGCAATCTCGGGCTGGTGGCCGCCGAGCAGCGCGTTCATCGCGCGCGGTTCGACGCCTAGCGCATCGAAGGCTTCCCACTGGATCAACGAGGCATTGAGATAGACGCGGCCGCCAATCAGCGCTGCGCGGCGCACACCCGGCAGCAGGCGGAAGCCCGCCAGCCGGTAACCCAATTCGAGCATCAGGTCGGGCATGCGACGCCAGGAGATCCAGTCCATCGCGCCCATCACATCGGGCACCACATCCCGCGTATTGCCGTTCGTCCACACCTCGCCCTGTCCGGCCAGCCCCGGGTAGGCGTGCCACGGCAGCGCCGTGACCGGCCGAGCCTGCACCAACCAGAAGCGCTCGCCATCGAAAACCCACTCGAAATCCCACGCCGGTTCGGAGTAGTCGAGCGCCTGGGCTGCCTCGCGCAGTAGCTGCGCCAGCTCGAGCGCTTGCGCGTCGGAGAGCGCCGGGCCAGCGTCTTCCCGGCCGGATTGGCGTGTACAGAGCTTAAGCGCATCGCTACGCCTATCTTCCTCAACCACCAGCAGTTCGCCGTCTTGTACGCCACCAACCAGGCGGTCGCCCAGCCCACGTACCGCGTTGATGACGATCCGGTCATCGCGCCCGCTGTGGGGGTCGCAGGTGAACGCGACGCCTGCAGCCGCAGCCGCAAGCATGGGCGTGATCAGCACCGCCATGCCGGCGACAGGAATCGCGTGATGGTCCCGATACGCCCGGGCCTGGGGTGTCTGGAGCGACGCCAGTACGGCGTCGACCGCGCGCCACACAGCCGGGAGACCGCGCACATCAAGCACGCTGTGGTAGATGCCGGCGAACGAGGCGGTGCCAGAGTCTTCATGGGGCGCGGAGGAGCGCACGGCGAGCGGCACCTTGTCCCAGCCGCGACGAACCATCTCGGCGGCGACGCGTCCGCGTCGCTCGTCCGACCAGCCGAGTGCGAAGCTCGCGGTCGGAATCACGATGCCGTCGGGGGTCGGCAGACCGAGTTGTCGCATCAATCCGAGGCGGCGACTCTTTCCGCCCACTGCGTCTACGGTCGCCGACGCGGCAGCGGCCAGATCGATCCAGTCGCCGCTGGAGGGCGGACGCTGGCGCTCGATGTCGAGCCCACTGAGGCCATGCATGGCTACACCTGCGCCTGCCGGACGGCGGCCGGGCCGCAGCGCCGCCGCGAAGCCGCGAGCAGCGTCCCGGCGAGGCCGATCAGCAGCGCCGACGGCGGCTCGGACACAGTTGCCGGGGTCGGATCTGCGCCGGACAAGTCGTATTCATATATCAGGCTTAGCGTGCCAAACCCGCCTGCGCTCGCAAAATCGTAGGCGATCACCGAGTCCATGCTCAACTGCGAGAAATCCTCACTCCATGGCGTCAGCGGAGTGTTTCGGTATTCCATGAGGGCCGCGACCCGTTGGTCGAAGCTCCCGATGCCCTCGAACGCGAACAGGTCGGTCGCGGCGATCTCACCGACGAGACTGGCATCGAGTTGCAGATCGAGTTCGCAGCCTTGGATCTTGGAGACAACGCAACTGTCGCTCGCGCTGGCATACACGGAGAAGACGCCGGCACCACCGGTACCATGCAGCCCGTCGGTGCCGGCCAGCACGTGCGCCTCGAACGTGCCGCCCTCGAGGACGTTGTCCTGCGAAGTGGAGGTGACGATCGAACGCGCGAAGCCGTCGACCGATGAATCGATGACCCACCGCGCACCAGTCAGGGTGCCCAGCGCCGCATCGAAATGGTCGAACTGCAGCAGTGCGCTCTGCTGGCGAGAATGCCAATAGTCGCCATTGATACCGCCGTCGAGGTCGGCCAGCGAAAAATTGCGCGTCTGCACGATCAGATCGGCCCGCACTGGGGAAGCGGCCAGCGCTATCGACACTGCAAGCGCCAGGCCCCCGCCGATACGGCGCGGGATAGCTGAACATCTCATGGCGAACTCCTGAAACGACCCGGTTCGGGTCAACAAGGGCTAAGGGGGTATTGCTGGTTCGCGACAGACTTGTCCCGGCCAGACGGCGCAGCGCTGGTCGAAGGCATCGGTCCGCATCGCGCTGAGCGGGCGCTACACGCGATCTTGGAGGGCGCACTCATGTCGGCGCTCAAAGCGCACACCCGTTGAAGAACAAGTCGAGCATATCGTCCAGTGCGTCCTGCAACTCGAGGCCCGGCGTTGCAAGCCAGCGCAACAGCGTAGACAGGTGCAGGAAGTGCAGTGCCGCAGCCAATTGCTGCGCCGTATGCCGCGTCGTGATTTCTCCGCCGCGCTGCCCCTCGGCCAACATCTCCGCGTAGATACGATCCAATCCGCTACCGCCCTCCGGAGGCGTGGATCCGACGGGCAGACTCAAGCGGTGACGAATGTAATGGGGCAGGTAATTGCGCATTTCCAGGGCGTAGTCACCGGTCGCATACAGGAATGTGCGCAGCCTCTGCTGGCAGGTCGGCAACGCGGACAGGCCGGCCAATAAGGTCGGCAGGCGCGTCGCCAGATCCGTCTGCATGCGATATGCGATCAGCGCCTCCTTGACAGGGAAGTGGTTGTACAGCGTGCCCTTGGCCACATCGGCAGCGGACGCAATTTGCTCCATCGTGACGGCCTCGTAGCCCAGTTCCTCGAACAGCGCGTAAGCGACATTCACGACGTGGTCGGCGGTGCGCTGGCGCTTGCGCAAGCGGCGAGTTGGAGGAACGGGCTCTGGAGGCATATAGAAGGAATGAACGCATGTGGAAGCTTGAGCCAATTGTACGTCGTCTATTTTTATACGTCGACTATTTCTTAGGTCTGCTTCCTTTCTGACGCACTCATGGCCGAAGGCGCGCTGATCGCCCGCCGGCAGTTGCTGCGCAGCATGGATGCGCTGATGGGACAACAGTGCGAGGTCGGTGCGGTGGTGGCGGGTTTGCTGCGCCCCTTGCTCGATCAGGACCTGTCGGTGGTGTTCTTCGATCCGACCACCATCCACACGGAAGGGCTGGTTAACGTCGAGAAAGACGTGCGCCAGTTCGCTCTCGCTGGACAATCTGGAGGCGCTTCAGGCAGTCCACCACGCCAACGGCCAGGCGCTGGAGTTCATCATCGCGGTGCAGGAGCGGCGCTATCACGCGTTTGCGGACTTGCTCGGCGACTCCCCGTCGCGATCGCTGTGACACAACCACTCAGGAGATCACCCGAGAAGATGCCGGGAGCGGCCCGCGCCTCGCGCTCGCGCACGATCGAGTGATGGCGGCAATCCAAGCCGAACGGCGCAGCGCCCGCGTCGCGGCTCTCGTCGCGCACGGCAAGCAATGGACCGGCAAGCTTGTCGAGCAGGAGGGTGGCGTCAAGCGTCGCGGCCGCAAGCTCTCGGACAGCATTACCAAGGGGCGCTTCTACCATGCGGTGTGCGAGGCGAAGCTCGGCAGATCATCAATGTGGATATGGCCGCCGAGCGCTTCTGCTACAACATCGATGCGAGCGCCCTGCGCCTGGCCGAGCTGATGGACGGCAAGCTCCTGCTGGTGACCAACACGCAGGACATGGCGCCCGAAGAGATCGTTGCGCGCGACAAGTCGCTCGCTGACATCGAGCGTGGCTTCAAGGTGCTCAAATCTGAGATCGCGATCGGCCCCATCTATCACTGTCTGCCCAAGCGCATCCGCGCCCTTGCCTCGGTCCGTTTCTTTGCGTCGGTGCTGAAGATCGTGTGGCCGGTGTCTGCAGGATTGCAGGCTATCGACTCGCGCCAACGCAAGGCCCGAAGGTCCGTCAAGAAACCTACGCCAAAACCTACGCTCAACGGCCGCATTGCCGTAGTTTCACCCGACTTTCGGGAACACTGGGGCCTCAAGCCCGACGCGCAGGCACTGCGTCTTCCCTGGTCGTAGTGGACGAGTGCAGGCTTCAGAACCGGAACACCAACTCGCTCGGCCATGGAGCCACGCCTTCGCAAAGAGCGATGGCGGAAACACTTGCGCTGCCAGGGAGATGAGCCCGCCCTGCCCTATCGCCATGACATGATCGACGTCGGGACACGATCCGACCCGAGCCTTCGGCATCCCCTACCACGCGTGCCCTATTGGCTATCATATGCCCCGAATGCCCTATTGCGCCCGCCGGGAAAATACAATAAAGTGCAAAAAAATCAGATACATACGCACACTCCAATGATGCAGCAGTACCTGCGCCTCAAGGCCCAGTACCCGGACCTGCTGCTGTTCTACCGGATGGGGGATTTCTACGAGCTGTTCTTCGAGGATGCCGAGCGGGCGGCGAAGCTGCTGGACATCACGCTGACGACGCGCGGCAACTCCGGCGGGCAGCCGATCAGGATGGCAGGGGTGCCCTTCCATGCCGTGGAGCAGTACCTGGCACGGCTGGTGAAGATGGGCGAGTCGGTGGTGATCGCCGAGCAGGTGGGCGAGCCCGGCGCCACCAAGGGGCCCATGGAGCGGGCGGTGAGTCGCATCGTGACGCCGGGCACCGTCACCGACGCGGCGCTGCTGGACGACCGCACCGATTCGCTACTGCTGGCCCTCACGCTGGTGCGAGGCCAGCTGGGGATGGCCTGGCTGAACCTGGCCAATGGCGACCTGCGCCTCGCCCAGACCGTGCCGGAGGCGCTGGTGGGGCACTTCGAGCGGCTGCGGCCGGCCGAGGTGCTGGTGCCCGACGGGCTGCGGCTGCCCCTGCTGGATCAGCTCGGCGTTACCGTACGCCGCCTGGCCGACTGGCAGTTCGATGCCGAGACCGCCCGCAAGCTGCTCACCGGCCACTTCGGTACCCGCGACCTGGTGGGCTTCGGGGTCGAGTCGGCGGAGGTGGCGCTGGCCGCGGCCGGGGCCCTGTACGACTACGCCCAGGCCACCCAGCGCCAGAGCCTGGCCCACGTGATCGGCCTGCGGCTGGAGCGCGAGGACGAGTTCCTGCGGCTCGACGCGGCCACCCGCCGCAACCTGGAGCTGACCGAGACCCTGCGCGGCGAACCGGCCCCCACCCTGCTCTCGCTGCTCGACTGCTGCCGCACCTCGATGGGCTCGCGCTGGCTGCGCCACGCCCTGCACCACCCCCTGCGCGACCGTGAGGCCGCCGCCGGCCGCCACGGCGCCGTCGCGACGCTGATGGGCAACCTGGGCGACGGGCCGGTCGATGCCCTGCGGGTGGCCCTGCGCGGCATCGCCGACGTGGAGCGGATCACCGCCCGGGTGGCGCTGCGCAGCGCCCGGCCACGGGATCTCTCGGCCCTGCGCGACAGCCTCGCCGCCCTGGGCAGCCTGCGCGCACCGCTGGCGACGGCCGAGGACGCCCTGCTCGGCGCGCTGCACGGCGATCTGGAGGCGCCGGCCGGGCTGGTGGACCTGCTGGTGTCCGCGG
>JAGRFX010000138.1 GCA_020445805.1 Rhodocyclaceae bacterium | reverse complement strand
TCCACCGAGGGCGACCAGATCAGCTTCAACGCCGGCGGCGGCTACAACTTCGAGCTCGCCGGCATGACCCTCACCCCCTACGGGCGCATGGACTACCTCAAGCTCGAGGTCGATGGCTTCACCGAGCGCGAGGCCAAGGAGGGCATGGGCCTCACCGTCTCCGACCACGACACCGAGTCGCTCCAGTCGGCCATCGGCGGACGCATCGCCAAGACCATCAGCACCGGCGCCGCCGTCATCACCCCCTACGCCGGCATCGAGTGGAACCACGAGTTCCAGAACGACGAGAGCTCCATCGTCGCCAAGTACGCCAACGACCCCTTCAACGTCAGCTTCACCATCCCCACCGACACCCCGGACCGCGACTACTTCACCCTCTCACTCGGCGCCTCCGCCGTCCTGCCCCACGGCTTCGCCGCTTTCATCAACCTCGACACCGCGCTCGGCCTCGCCGACACCAACGCATACGCGCTCACCCTCGGCGCTCGAATGGAGTTTTGAGCGACCACGGGCATGCCGCGATCGGGGCCGGCCCTTGCCGGCCCCTTTTCATTGAACCGGGCTCGCCAGCCGTGCGACCCATGGGCATGAGACGTCGCCAGCGCGACGCCGACTTCAGCAGGAGAGCGTCATGGAAACCGCCCGGATCTACGCCATCGTGACCCTCGTGGCCGTTGCAGCCCTCGCCATCGCGACGGCCTTCGTGATGTAGGCAACACCCTGTGCGTTCCGCTTGAACCGCCCCCGGGCCGGACAGCGACTCACAGGACAGGAAGCACCGAATACCCGACAGGAGATGAACATGAACACCCGCAAACTGATCGCCTCGAGCCTTTTCGCCGCCTTCGCGACCGCCGCGGCCCATGCCGGTGGCGATGTCATCTACTACAACGCCGACGAGCGTCCGGATCCGGCCATGGTGGCCCGGATCCTGGGCGGCGCGCCGGCCCCCCAGGCCGCCGAGGCCCCGGTCCTGCGCACCCGCTCGATCCGAACCCGGTCGATCCACCTGATCGAGGACTCGGCGCCGGCGCCCCAGGTGGTGGCAGCGGTCGACACGGTGGCCTACGCTCCGCCCCCGGTCCCCAGCGCACCGCCGCCCGACGGCCTGGCGCTGCCGGTACAGTTCGCCTTCGACTCGGCCGACATCGAGCCCCAGGCCACTTTCCAGCTCGATGCCGTGGCAGAAGGCATCCGCCTCGCCGGCAGCGGCGTGCGCGTGGTGATCGAAGGCCATACCGACGCCGTCGGCTCCGATGACTACAACCGTCGTCTTTCGAAGGCACGGGCCCAGGCGGTCAAGAGCTACCTGGTCGTTCGCCATGGCATCGCACCCGAGCAGCTGATGGTGGAGGGGCTGGGCGAGGCGGACCCGATCGAACCTGCCAATCCCTTTGCCGCGCGCAATCGCCGGGTCGAGTTCCGTGCGGCCCGCGGCTGAGCGGCCGACCATGCGCCAGCGCCTGCTGAGCGGCCTGCTGTCCCTGGCTGCCCTGCCCGCCCTGGCGGGTACGGAGCTGATCGAAGACGTCCCGCCTGCGCCGACGGCAAACACCTCCGCCGGCAAGGCGAGCCGCACGGCGAGCTTCGTCCAGAGCACGCTCCAGGTCGGTTGCGAGGGCGTCGCGAGCCGCGCCTGCCGGCGGGCCTCGATCGACGTGGAGGTCGGCCCCATCACCCGGATCAACGAGGCCTCCGGAGGCACCGCGATCCAGGAGACGCTGATCGGAACCGCCCGCTGAGCCGGGTCCGGACGACCGATTCAGCTGTCTCCCGCTGCCAAGGACGGCCCGGCTGCCACCGGGCCGTCCTTGCGTTCGGGGGCAGGCCGCCAATTGCGTCACGCTGGCACGCGGTATCGACACCTCGCCTTGAACCTCCTCGCCGTCGCCCCACGACCCATGTAGCAAGCGGGCCAGCCGGCCCCACCCCGACAGTCAGGAGAACACGACATGAAGACTCCGATCCGCATCCTCACCGGCCTGTTCCTGTGCAGCGCCCTCGCCACCGGCAGCGCATGGGCCGCCGACGCAGAAACCGCCGACCTGCCCGAGAACATCCTCGCCAAGATGGCCCGCTACAAGTCCAAGCGCTTCAACGACGACAGCGACAAGTCCTTCATCGAGCGCCGGCGCGGCGACCAGGTGGGCACCTGCGGCGGTCTCAACGTGGGCAACGTGACCGCCGGCCGCGGTGTCCGCAGCATGCCGCGCCAGGTCACGGTGGTGATCTCGGGCGACGTCATCAACGCCAACAACAAGTGCAACTGAGGGAGACGACCGTGAGACTGGGACGCACGCTCACCACCCTCGCCCTGGCCGCCGCGACACTCGGCGGCTGCGCGACGGTGGATACCAAGGGCCCCGTGATCCAGGCCGCCGAGGAGATGAAGGCTGGCCCGCAGAACAAGCCCTACCGGACCATCACCGGCTTCACCCAGGCGCTGCAGTGCATGGACAACACGATGATCGTGTACGGCGTGCGTGACCTCTCCCTGCTGGTCGAGGACCTGGTGGACAACACCAAGAAGGTGGATGCCGGCACCAAGGACATGCTGGTCAGCGCCGTGTCGGCCATGAGCCGGCGCAGCCGCTCGATCCGCCTGGTGACCTTCGGTGCCGACGCCGGCAACCTGGCCAACTTCCTGTTCAATGCGGAGCAGAAGGGTGCCTACACCGAGATCCCCGACTACGACATCCGCGGCTCGATCTCCCAGTTCGACGACAACCTGGCCAAGAAGCAGATCGACGGCGCCCTGGGCATCAGCCGCATCGGCATCGGTGCCGCCCGCTCCGGCAGCGTCTCGATCCTCGGCCTCGACCTGACGATGATCTCGACCCAGGACTTCTCGGTGATCCCCGGCGTGACCGCCAACAACCAGGTGATCATTTTCAAGGAAGGGGACGGCGTCGATGGCGAAGCCGAGTTCAACAAGTGGGGCATCAACTTCAGCCTCACCCTGACCCGCAACGAGGGCAAGGCCCAGGCCCTGCGCAACCTGGTCGAACTGGCCTCGATCGAGCTGGTGGGCAAGGTCAGCAAGACCCCCTACTGGAAGTGCCTCGGCGCCACCGCGGACAACCCCGCCATCCAGAAGGAGGTCAGCGACTGGTTCTACACCATGGCCGGGGACGGCAGCCTCTACACCTACATGCAGCAGCAGCTGCGCATGCGGGGCTACTACAACGGCCCGGTCGACGGCGGAGACCATCCCACCTTCATGCGGGCCATCGTCCAGTATCGCGAGGTGCTGGGGCTGTCCGCCGAAGCCCGGCTCGACCAGGAGTTCCTGATGGCCTACCTGGAAGCCGACCATGTCCTGCTCGCCGCCAAGTACCCGCCGCCCAAGCCCATCGTGTCGGGCTACACCTCGCCCCTGCAGATCGACGTGATCTCGGCCAGCGGCATGCAGCGCTTCAACCCCGGCGACCGGGTGGACATCGAGGTGCTGACCAATCGTGACGCCCACGTCTATTGCTACCTGCAGGACGAGACCGCCCAGGTCCAGCGCTTCTATCCGAACCGCTTCAAGCGCGACTCGCTGCTGCAAGCCGGACACGCGCTGGAAGTGCCGGGCGACATGAAGTTCCGCTTCATCGCCAACGGCAAGCGCGTCACCGAGACCGTGGCCTGCTTCGCCACCGAGCAGGACGTGATGGGCAAGCTGCCGCCGGTGGTCGCCGGCAGCGACTTCAGCCCCATCCGGGGCATCACCCTGGAGCATGTCCGCACGGCCTACGCCAAGGCGGCCGGCGGCAACCTCGCGGAGGGGGTCTTCCATGTCAGCTTCCGATAAGCGCTTGACCCTGGCCCTCGCCCTGGCCGCCGTGTCGTGCGCCGCGCTGGGCGGCATGGGCCAGACCACCCTGCCGGTACCGGCCACCGACCCGGGCGTGGCCGTCGGCCCCGAGACCGGCAAGGTACAGTTGCGGTGCTGGCAGCAGGGCCGGCTGCTGTTCGATACCCGCAGCCTGGAGGCCATGCCGACCATCCCCGGCTCGATGGTGGCGCTCAAGGGCGACACCGCGCGGGGTCCGCTGCAGGTGGTCAATCTGGCCGATGCGGTCTGCCTGGTGCTGCCCAACGACGGCGTGCCGGCGGATCCGCCGCGGCGCCCCTGAAGCCCGGCCCATGAGCGCCCCGCGCCTCGCGCTGCTGGCCGCCGGCTGGCTCGGGCTCCAGGCCACGGCCCTTGCCGGCGGCAGCGTCTTCGAGAGCCGGCCGGTCGGCCCCTTCACGCGCATCGAGCATGGGGGCCCGGCCGACCTCGTATTCACCCACGGCACCCACCACGCGGTCGTGATCGAGGCCGAGCCCGCCCTGCAGGCGCGCATCCAGGTCGTGGTCCGGGGCGGCGTGCTCGCATTCGACTACGGCCGCGAGCCCCTGGAGACCCACGCGCCGCTGCGTTTTCATGTCAGCGCGCCCACGCTCGACGCCCTGAGCGTCGCGGGGAGTGGCGATGCGGCGCTCGCGCGCATCCAGGGCCCCGCCTTCGTGCTCGACGCACGCGGCAGCGGAAATGTCCGTCTCGAGGCCATCGAAGCCGATCGCCTCTCCATCGATCATGCCGGCGCCGGCGACGTGGTGGCTGCAGGGCGTTGCCAGGACCTGGAGGTCAGCACGACCACCTCGGGCGACCTGGATCTGAACCATCTGTCCTGCCAGCGCGGTCGAATCCGCCTCGCCGGCAGCGGCGACGTGGGTGCGCGAATCTCAACCCGGCTCGAGGTGGATCTGTCCGGCAGCGGCGACCTGACCGTGATCGGCCATCCCAGCGTCTCCGAGCACCACGACGGGGTGGGTGAGCTGCGCCTGTTGGCCGATCACTGACCCCAGCTTCGCATGCCATCCGGGCGAAGGGCGCCTCACGGGCTGGCCGCCGCCCTCTCCGCGCGGCAGAATGGGTGTCCGGTCCACCCGAACCTCCAAGCCCCAGCTCCCGTGATCCGCCATGCCCTCCGCCTGACGCCCGCGCTCCTGTGCTGGCTGGCAGCGTCCGCCTCGGCCCAGGTCGATGACGCGGCACTCGCCGAGCTGCGCGCATCGCTCTCCCAAGACATCGAGGCCTCCGATCTGGGCGCAATGTATGGCGCGATCGGATCGATCACGACGGCCCCGGAAATTTCGGCCGCGAACTACCGGGTCCGCGACGACGCCTCGGCCCCGACCCTGCGTCTCTACAAGCTGCCGCTCAACTGGACCCTGGCCAGCAGGGACCCCGATTGGGCGCCCTATGTGCAGACCAGCCTGGGCTTCATGGAAATGAGCAGCGAACTCGATTTCGCGGGAGAGCGCATCCTTAGCAACTGGCGGGCCTACGGCGGATCGGTGGGTCTCGGTGCGCGATACGGCACCGGCGCGCTGACCTGGGTCGGACTGGCCTCGGTGGGCGCGGTGCAGATCGAGAATCGGGCCCGCTATGACGGCCCCATCGGCCAGACGCTCCTGCGTCCGCTGTTCCGCGACCTGCTGTTCGACTGGGATGCCACGGCCTACCAGACGGGCCTTGCCTTCGGTCCGGACTACGAGCGCGAGTTCGGCATCTGGCGGCTGGTTGCCCGCGGCCGGCTGAGCGCCACGCAGGTCAAGACCTTCAGCACCTCGTCGGATGCGGTCGCGTTCTCGAGTACCGGAGCGGCGCTGACCTTTCACACGGACCACAGCAGGCCCCTGCCGATCCGCTTCGGCGGCTATCCGACCCGGCTGCATGTGCGCGCCGGGGCGACCTCCTACCTCGGCGCGGGTCGCGGCGTGCTGGGCTTCGATCGGTTCCTGGAGCTGGGAGGCGGGCTGGAGCTAGATGTGTCCGGGACCCACAGCGCGGTCAGGACCATCCACCTGTCGGCGCTGGGCATCTGGGGGCCCGATGTCGTGGGCTGGAGCCTGTCGGCGAATTTCGGTTTCTGAGCCGCGCACCGGGCGGGATCAGCGCAGGCCGAGACCCAGGCTCGCACAGTGGCCGGCGGTATCCATCTGGAAGCAGAATTCGCCCATCAGGCTGCTGCTCTCCCAGGGAATCTGCAGGCGGTTGGTATCGCGGGCCACGGCGATGCGCACGCGCTTGAAGAGCTGCTCGACCGGTAGTCCGGGCGTGCCGATGTGATCGAGCAGGTGCTTGGTGTACAGGCTGTTGTCGTAGTTCTGGCCATCCATGGCAATCGCCCCGGGGGCCGTCGAGAAGGCCACGACGGTTCCATTGGGCGCCTGGACGCGGGCCAGTCCCGAGTTCGGGGCGGCACCGCGCAGCCGGATGACGCGACCGTCGGCGGTCTTGAAGCCGGCAGTCTTGTAGGGATTGTTGCGGCAGGCATCGAGGATCAGGATGTTCGTCCCCTCCTCCATGGTGCCCAGCTGGTCGACCAGCTCGCTCATGTCGGCGCTCTTGCGCGCGATGTCGTCATCGCCGGAGATGTCTTCGTTCACCGGGATGAGGTAATTGCGCCCTTCGACCTGGGCGCCGTGTCCGGCGTAGTAGAGCAGGCGAACCTGGTTGCGACGCGCCACGATCGAGAACTCGCGGATGGCCTCCAGCATTTCGCCCAGGTCCGCGTTCTCGCGCTTGATCACCTTGAAGCCAAGCTTTTCGAGCGCGGCGGCAACAGCCCGCGCGTCGTTGACCGGGTTCTTCAGGGGTGCCTGCCGGTAGTCGGCGTTGCCGATCACCAGGGCCACGCGACCAGTGTCCGAGACCGCGGCATGAACCACCAGCGGCAGCAGCAGAATCGCCAGTGCCCACTGTCGCCACCCGATCCGACGACTGCGCGTGCCCATCACCCTCAACCTCCTGCTTCCACCGCGGCGCGGCCATTGCGCGACACGGTCACCAGCTCGACGATCGGGTTGCCCTCGAGGGCGGCCTTGGCCGTCGACAGCTCGTTTTCGGGCACATAGACCAGGTAGATGCCCAGCTGGCCGGGCCCTCCGGCAAGCGTACCGCCGATCCGCACCAGGGTCTCGCGGATCTCGCGCTCGAGGGCGTCGGACTTGAACACCACTTCCAGCGCCGGCCCCGTCACGACCTCGCCCGAATTGACCGAGCGAAAGCGCTCGTACTCCGACTTCAGCTCGCCTTGCTGGTTGACCAGCAGGGCGATGACGCCGAACTGGACCATCACCACGGCAGCCGCGCCCGCCAGCGCCGGGGTCAGGCTGAAGCGCTCGAGCCAGGCCGACAGCGCCGCCAGCAGGCCACCTTCGGCTTTTGGCTGCGGCCGCGGCGCCTGGACCACTTCCTGTCCGTGGCGAACCCGCGCCAGCAGCCGGTCGAAGCCCTGTCCGGGGGCAAAGGCCGGCTCCGACTCGCGGATCTTGGCCTGCAGCGAGTGCATCCAGCCGAGTTCCGACTGCCAGTCGGGGTTGTCGGCCAGCTGGCGCTCCACCCATTGGCGGTCGCGCTCATCCAGCGTGCCGTTTACATACCAGGGCAGCAGGTCGTCGAACTGTTGCCTGATTTCATCCTTGATCATCTGGCGGTCCTCCGCAAGCCCTACTCGCGCTCGAGCAGAAGACGCAGGCAGTTCCTGATCTTCTGGCGCGCGTGAAAGAGCCGGGTCTTCACGGTGTTCTCGGGTACGGACTGCACCTCGGCGACCTCCTTCAGCGTGTAGCCCTCGTAGAACACCAGGTGCAGGCATTCTCGATGGTCGTCGCTGAGCTTGCCCATGCAGTGCTGCACGCCTTCACGGCGCTGCTTCTGGGCCAGCACGTCGAAGGCGGTTTCGCCGTCCGATGGCATTTCCTCGTCGAGTTCTTCATGGTCCGGCGTACGTGAGCGCAGGGCGGTGAGCACCTTGTAGCGGGCGATGCCGAGCAGCCAGGAGCTAAACTTCGACTCCCCGCGAAAGCGGTCGGGATGTTTCCAGACCTCGTGCATCGTATCCACCACGATTTCCTCCGCCAGCGCAGCGTCGCGAATCCGGTTGAGTGCAAACGCATAGATGCGCCTGCTGTATCCGTCGTAGAGGGTTCGAATCGCATCTTCGCTGCCCTTTGCAACGGCCCTGAGAAGTTCAAAGACCTCGTCGTTGTCCAGTTCCATGAAGCTCTCGTGATCTAAGTCGCAGTGTCTGCCGGGGCGGTTCAAAAAGAATGCCGCATCCTTGCCTGCCCCAATCGTACTGCATTGAGTGCCCCGGTTCGGAACCCAGGGGCACATGCGTGCCGGCCCCGGGTGTGCCCCGGAGCCGGCCGGAAGACAGGAAGCGTCGCTCAGCGCCCGGTGGCGACGACGCTCCGCGGCACGAACAGGAAGTCGCCCGACTCGTGGCCGGCAAACTTCAGCGGCGCATATTCGGGCCGCTGCTCCATCTGGAAGCGGCTGGCCTGGTCGAGCACCCGCGCGGCCACCTCGCGATACAGCCGCTGGGCTTCCATGGCGTCGTTGTTCTCCGACAGCACGTCCAGGAAAATGCGGGCGAACACGGAGTGCTTGCCGCCACCGCCGTCGAGCACCGGCTGCACCCCGCCCGACGTCAGGACGGTGCGCGCCCGCGCATTGACCATGGCCTTGAGCCAGCGCGCCCGGGCCTCCTCGGACATGCCACTTTCGAGCTGGCCGATCGACGAGCGGGTGAGCGTGCCCGAGTAGCAGGAGTCGGCGACCACGATGGCGTGCGTCACCGAGATCGCGTTGAGGAAGTCGGTGATCGAGACGTTCGAGATCCAGTTCGCGTCGCTGTTGGGCTCCGCATCGACGGGCAGCCAGTAGCCGCGCAGATTGGCGCGATCGATTTCTCCGTGGCCCGCATAGTAGATCAGCAGGTTGTCCTTCTCGGTCAGGTCCTGTCGCAGTTTGTTGAGCGCCGAAAGGATCTGGTAGCGCGTCGCGTTGGTCAGCAGGGTGACCTCGAAACCGTACTTTTCCTTCAGCAGACTGGCGACGGACTTGGCGTCCTCCACGGCCGTTTCCAGCTTCGGCAGCAGGCCGTACTGCTCGTTGCCCACGACCAGTGCGTGATAGCGGCCGAACTCGACCGAGCTGAGATAGCGCGGCGGCTCCGGCGGGGGCGCCGCCACGGCACCGCCCTCCGGCACCAGAACGAAGTCGAGCGTGGCCTTCTTGCCCTGCCGGTCGACGGCCACCAGGCTGACCGGTGTTTTCTCGCGCAGCAGCGCCACTTCGGACTTGAATAGGCCCCGCTCGTCGGTGGCCAGGCTGAGGTCGTTGATGGTGAACGACAGCAGGCCCGCAGGCGCAGTTACCTTGCCGACGATCTCGCGCTTCTCGACCCGACCGCGAATCCGGATCTCGGGTGTCCCGCGGGTCAGCACGGCAGCCGGATCGATCAGCTGGATGCTCGGTGGCGCCAACGCGACCTCGGGCTTGGCGGCCCGCTCCAGGGTTTCGCGCTTCTCGAGTTCGGCCAGCTGCTGGCGGTAGCGTCGGGAATCGCCCTCGATACGGGCGATCTCGTCGCGCTGGCGGGCAAGCTCGTCCTCGCGCAGCTTGAGCTGGGCCTGCAGCTTCTTGAGTTCGGCGCCGGCCGCAGCCTGCCCGGCCTGCTGTTTTTCCTCGAGGCGCGACTTGAGCTCGCCGATGCGGCGCTCGTCCTCGCTGGCACTCGCGCGTCGTGCCTCGAGCTCGCCGTCGCTCTCGGCCAGGCGATCGCGGGCCACCTGCAGCTGTTCGCGCAGCGCGGTCGCCGTGCCCTCCAGGGACTTCAACTGGGCCTGGGACTGCTGGAGGCTGGTCGACAGCTGGGTCACCTGCGCCGCCCGCTGGTCGAGCTCGACCTCCCGATCCCGCAAGCGCTGCTGGAGGCTATCGACCAGGGCACGGTTACCTTCGTCCCGGGCCCTGCGAATGTTCTGTTCGAGCGACTGCAATTCCTTGCGCGCGCTGTTGCGTTGCTGCTCGAGGGATTTCCGGGCCTCGTCGAGTTGGCGCCGGGTCGCCTCCAGTTCGCTGCGCAGACGCTCGATCTCCTGCGAACGCGCCAGGCTGTCGCCGGCATCGAGGGCGATGGCATCGCCCAGGCCGGCGGCTTCGCGGTAAAGCTCGATGGCCGTCACCGGATCGCGCGCAACGCCCAGCCCTTGCTCATAGAGGCTGCCCAGGTTGATGCGCGCGCGGGAGAAACCCTGGTCGGCGGCCTTGCGATACCAGCCCGCCGCTGCCGCGTAATCGGGTGCGGCGCCACCGAGGCCCCGTTCGTAGATTTCCCCGACATAGGTCTGTGCTTCGGGGTCTCCCTCGTCCGCCTTCGACATCCACACCCTCAGGGCCGTGTCGATGCTGGCGCGATCATAGACGACGTATTCGCCGCCCCGGATCGCGCATTCCGCCGCGTTCAGCTTGGCCGGACGCCGGGCACTGAGGTAGGTCATCTGGGCGCCGAGCCGGCGCACCTGGCCGGGCAGCAGGCAATCCACGATCATCAGGTCTTCGACCGCCTTGATTGCCGCGGCGCTGGCGGCGTCGGCCGCCACGCCCGCGCGGACGGGCAGCGCAAGCACCAGCGCCGTGAGCAGCCAGCGCCCGATCCGGGATCGTGACGCAATGTGAATATTCATCATGTCCTCCGGGTGGCGCGTTCGCGCCACGCATCTCTGGCCGGGTCCGGCAGGGGCCGGACACGGCCGGTATTCTCCCCCTGAGTCGCTCGCCGCGTGGCGCGGGTTCAATCGGCTGGCGTGCCGATGGCATTATCTGCAGGGCTGGCGCGGCCTGCGGGCGCGCGCCCCGGCTGTGGAAATATGACGGGCCTTGGGCTAGGCTCCGATCTGATTTAAGCCAACGCGACAACAATTTTCCAACGGGGGGTCATGATGAACAACACCAAGTACAACGGTTTCGAAGCACGCATGCGGTGCCTGGCGGTTGTGGTCGGAGCGCTTTGCGCGGGCGCGGCCCACGCCCAGGTGCCGGGCCCGAGCCCGGCCGAGGGGGTGCTCTCGGGGCTGCCCGGCCTGAGCCCGGTCCAGCGCGCCGCCGGCGGCGTCACCGAGACCATCTGCCCCTTCCTCGCCACCCCCGACGGCCAGGGCTCGCCCGAGGCCCGCCTCTCTGATACCTGTACCCGCCTCGTCGTCTCCGCCCTGGGCGCCGGCAACGACTTCGACCTGGGCCTCACCACCGCCCAGCTCGCCGCCGCACTCCAGGCCGTCGCCCCCGAGGAGATGACCGCCGCCGGACGCATCGCCGTCGAAGGCTCCCTCTCCAACCCCGTCAACGGCCGCCTCCTCGCCCTGCGCTCCGGCGGCCGCGGCATGCTGCTCGCCAACTCCGGCTTCACCATCGACGGCAAGACCCTCTCGCTCGCCCAGATGCTGCCCGCCGGCACCACCGGCGGCTCCGCCGGCGAAGATGGCTTCGGCGGCCGCTGGGGCGGCTTCATCAACGGCAGCTACAACACCGGTGATCGCGACGCCACCCGCAACGAGGACGCCTTCGACTTCACCGACTCCGGCCTCACCGCCGGCATCGACTACCGCTTCATGGACGGACTGGTCGGCGGTGTCGCCCTCTCCTGGTCCAAGACCGATGCCGACTTCGACGCCAACCTGGGCAGCGTCGAATCCGACAACTTCGGCGTCTCCCTCTACATGAGCTACGCCACCGACACCTGGTACGTGGACGGCCGCCTCGGCCTCTCCAAGGTCGACTTCGACACCGAACGGCGCATCGTCGTCACCAGCAACACCGCCGCCGAGGGCATCGACACCACCGCAACAGG
>JAGRFX010000137.1 GCA_020445805.1 Rhodocyclaceae bacterium | reverse complement strand
GTTGTGCTGGAAGGCGCGCAGCAGCCCGATGATCTGGTCGATGGCGTCGCGCAGCCACAGGCGGATGTCGGTGGCGACCTGGTCATTGCGCGAGCGGCCGGTGTGCAGGCGCTTGCCGGCATCGCCGACCAGGGCTGTGAGGCGCTTTTCGATGTTCAGATGGACGTCTTCGTCATCGAGGCTCCACGCGAACTCACCCCGCTCGATTTCCTCCCGGATCTGCTCGAGCCCCTGCTCGATGGCGGTCAGATCTGCCGCGCCGATGATGCCCTGGCGCGTCAGCATGCGCGCATGGGCGAGCGAACCCCGGATGTCCTGGGCCGCCATGCGCTGGTCGAAGAACACAGACGCGGTGTAGCGCTTGACCAGTTCGGACACGGGTTCCGAGAATCGGCCGGACCACGCCTTGTCGCCTTCGGTGGGCGTGATCTGCGGAGAGGAAAAACTATCTGCCATAATTCGGTGAAACCAAGAAAGTGGGATTGGCCCGGGCGTACCCGGACGATCGTGGCGGCGACGCGCCGCCATTCGTCTGCTCCGGGCCGCCGTCCGGAACAGCCGGTCGCCCGGCCGGAGGCGAGCGCCTATTGTGGCGTGCGCCAAACGCCCGGGGAGGGGAAAAATTATAAAGCAATTGAACGGTAGATCCCGGCGGCTGCCCGACTTCCGCAACCTCGGCATCGCCCTGCGCCTGATCCTTCTGGTCCACGCGGCAGGCCTGGCCACTGTCCTCGTCCGCTCGACCGCTCCGGGCGAACTGTTCGACAACCTGCTGCTGCTGGCTGCGCGGCTGGAGTTGCCGCTGTTCCTGCTCCTGGTCCTTGTCTATGCCGCGCGCCCGGTCCTGGCTGGCGTGGCCTATCGGCTCGCCGCGGTCTCGCTGGTCTGGCTCGCGGCGACCGTGACCCTGCTGTCGGAATGGCTGGCCGGTCGCAGTGGTTTCGAAAGCCTCGGGGCCGTGCTCTGGGCGATGGGCGTGACCCTGCTGGCGCTGGCCTATTTTGACTACCGCGACAAGCTCCTGTCGCCGTCGCTGGCCGAGGCCCGCCTGCAGGCGCTGACGGTCCGGATGCGCCCGCACTTCCTGTTCAACAGCCTGAACGCCGTCCTCGGCGTGATTCGCAGCGATCCGAAACGCGCCGAAGCCGCGCTCGAAGAAATGTCGGATGTATTCCGGGCGGTAATGAAGGAAAATCGGGACCTGATTCCGCTCGACGACGAGCTGGCCCTGTGCGAGCGTTATCTGGGGCTCGAGCGTCTGAGGCTGGGGGATCGCCTTCACGTGGATCTGGACATGGAGGACGTGCCGCCGGACGCCCTGGTGCCGCCGCTGATGCTGCAGCCGCTCGTCGAGAACGCGGTCTATCATGGGATCGAGCCCCTGTCGGAGCCAGGCACGGTCACGGTGCGTGGTGCGCTGAGGGGTGGCGAGATCGTCTTCGAGGTCACCAACCCGATCGCGAAGGCCGCACGCCCCCACCAGGGCAACCAGATGGCGATGGCGAACATCCGGGAGCGACTGATGCTCTTCTACGATCTGGAGGCATCGCTGGCCGTCGAGGTCGACGCCGTGCTGTACCGAGTCAGAATTCGATTGCCGTACCGGAGGAAAAGCGCATGACCGAACCCCTGAAGGTGCTGATCGTCGACGATGAGGCCCCGGCTCGCGCTCGCATGCGGGATCTGCTCAACGACATCGCCGCCGACGAGCCGACCCAGGTGGTGGCGATGGTCGCCAATGGCGAGGAGGCGCTTCGATTGCTCGATACGGAAGTGGTCGATGTGGTGTTCGCAGACGTCCGCATGCCGGTCATGGACGGCGTCGAGTTCGCCCGGCGGGTCATCGAGCGGGTCGAACCCCCCGGCATCATCTTCACGACGGCCTACGACGAGTACGCGGTGACGGCGTTCGACGTGGCGGCCGTGGATTACCTCCTGAAGCCGGTGCGTGCCAGCCGCCTAGCCGAAGCCCTCGGCAAGATGCGCCGCTCGCGCAACCTCGGGGCTGCGCCGCAGGCCGAGAGTGCCGCGCGCCAGAACTTCAGTGTCACCGAGCGGGGCCGGATTCTCCTGGTGCCGGTCGATGACGTCCGCTACCTGAAGGCCGAGCTGAAGTACGTGACCGCGCACACCGTGGATCGCGACTACGTGCTCGACGAATCCCTGGTTCAGCTCGAAGAGGAATTCGGCGAACGCTTCCTGCGCATCCACCGCAACTGTCTGGTTGCCCGGGCGTCGGTGCAGGGCGTCGAGCGCCAGGGCGGCAGCGAGGGCGATCCCCACTGGGCGGTGCTGCTCGAGGGGGTCTCGGAACCCCTCTCGATCAGCCGCCGCCAATGGCCCTCCGTCAAGGCCGCCCTCAAGCTCTGATCCGGTCCCGCCGCCGGATCAGCCGCTATTGCGCAGACCCGCGGCGATCCCGTTGATCGACAGGTGGATGCCCCGCTTGATGCGCTCGTCGCCGTGGCCCTCGCGGTGCCGGTGCAGCAGTTCCACCTGCACGTGGTTGAGCGGATCCAGGTAGGGGAAGCGATTGCGGATCGAGCGCTTGAGGAGCGGGTTGCCGTCGAGGAGTTCCTGCTGCCCCGTGATCCGGAGGAGGGCATCGATGGTGGCCTCGTGCTCTTCCCGGATGCGCCCGAAGATCCGCTCCCGCAGCGACGCATCGCGCACCAGCCCCGCATAGCGGCTGGCGATGGCGATGTCGGTCTTGGCCAGCACCATGTCCATGTTCGACAGCAGGCTGGCGAAGAAGCCCCACTCCCGGTGCATGGCCTGGAGCCGCGCCAGGCCCGCCTCGCCGTGGCGTGCCTCGAAGGCCTGCACGGCAGACCCGAAGCCATACCAGCCGGGCAGCATCAGCCGGCACTGGGACCAGCTGAAGACCCAGGGAATGGCGCGCAGGTCCTCGATCGCGGTGGTCTTCTTGCGGGATGCCGGTCGCGAGCCGATATTGAGGTGGGCGATCTCGGCGATGACCGTCGATTCCCAGAAGTACTGCTCGAAGCCCTCGGTTTCATAGACCAGGGAGCGGTAGGCGCGGAAGGCCTCGGCCGACAGCTCGTCCATGGCCTGCATGGCGGCATCCTGGGGACGGGGCGCCTCGCGGGAGAGCAGGCTGGCCTGGACGGTGGCCGACACCAGCACCTCCAGGTTGCGACGCCCGACCTCCGGGTTGGCGTACTTGGCCGCGATCACCTCGCCCTGTTCCGTGAGCCGGATCTGTCCCTGGACCGCGCCGCCCGGCTGCGCCAGGATGGCCTGGTAGCTCGGGCCGCCGCCGCGGCCGACGGAGCCCCCGCGGCCGTGGAACAGGCGAATCCGTATGCCATGCCGGCGGAACACCTCGACCAGGGCGATCTCGGCCTTGTACAGCGACCAGCCCGAGGTCAGGAATCCACCGTCCTTGTTGGAGTCCGAATAGCCCAGCATCACCTCCTGGGCCAGCCCGCGGGATTCGAGCAGGCGTCGATAGGCCGGGATGGCGAACAGGCGTTCCATGGTGTCGGCGGCCGCTTCCAGGTCGCCGATGGTCTCGAAGAGCGGAATGACATTGACCGCGAGGGTGCCCGCAACCGGGTCGAGGAGGCCGGTCTCCTTGAGGATCACTGCCAGCTCGAGCAGGTCGGACACACCGTCGGTCTTGGAGATGATGCAGTTCGGTACCGCCGGCGCGCCATAGCGGGCCTGGGCGCGTCGGGCGGCGTCGAAGATGGCCAGTTCGCCTTCGGTTTCCACGGAGTAGCGGCGGAACGGGGAATGCAGGGGGCGGGGATCCGCCAGCTCCCGCGACAGCAGGGCAATGCGCGCCTCCTCGTCGAGGGACAGGTAGTCGGTCCCAGGCAGCGCGGTTTCGAGCAGGTCGGCCACGACCCGCTCATGCACGTCCGAATTCTGGCGCAGGTCGATCGGCGCCAGGTGGAAGCCGAACACCGACACCGCGCGCCTCAGACGGCGCAGGCGTCCCCGGGCCAGGACCTCGGCGCCATTGGCCACCAGTGAATCGCGGACCGTGTCGAGATCCGCCAGCAGCGCGTCGGCACAGGCGTAGGGCTGCCCGTGGCCGTCCGGATGGCCGGGCACGGCGCGCCCGGTCAGCGCCTCGCAGGTGGCCGCGACGCGCGCGCTGATGCCGGTGAGGGCCTGGCGATAGGGCTCGTCTTCGCGGTGGGGGCTGTCGTCGGGGGAGGCGTCGGCCAGGGCCATCAGGGCCTCGGTGGCCGGCACCAGCAGGTGCGCCAGCGACAGCTGGGACGACAGGGTGTGGAGTTGCCGCAGGTAGTGGGAGAGCGCGCGCTCGCACTGCATCGCCAGAGCGCGCTCCAGGACCTCCGCCGTGACGAAGGGGTTGCCGTCCCGGTCGCCGCCGATCCAGCTGCCGATCCGCAGGAAGGGCGGCAGCTCGGCCGCGTGTCCCCGGCGGGCGATGTGGTCTTCCAGCGCACCATAGAGGCGCGGGACTTCCGACAGGAAGGTGTAGTCGTAGTAGGACAGGCCGTTGGCGACTTCATCCACGACCGAGAGCTTGGCCGGGCGCAGCATTCGGGTCTGCCAGAGGGTCAGGATGCCGCGCCGCAGCGCCGCGTCGTTCTCCTCCGCCTCCTCGGGCGTGAGCTGCATCCGGTCCCGTTCGTCGAGGAGCCGCGCGATGGCCATGTGGCAGTTCAGGATGCTCTTGCGCTGGACTTCGGTGGGGTGGGCCGTGAGCACCGGGACCACCTGCGCGGTGGCGAAGAAATCGGCCATCGCCGCCCCGTCGAGTCCGCCCTGTCCGGCCTGGTCGAGGGCGTGGGCGAGGCTGCCTTCGTGGGCCGGCGAGCCGCCCACCAGGTGGGCGCGAGAGCGGCGGACGTGGTGTTGGTCCTCGGCCAGGTTCGACAGGTGCGAGAAATAGCTGAAGGCCCGCACCACGTGGATGGTGTCATCGCGCGCGAGATCGTCGAGGAGGTTTTCGAGTTCGCGCCGCGCCTCCAGGTCGTCGTCGCGGCGGAAACGGATCGAGCAGCGGCGCACGCGCTCGATGAGCTCGAACACCGCGTCGCCGGCCTGGGCGCGCACGGTGTCGCCCAGCAGGCGGCCGAGCAGTCGGATGTCCTCGCGCAGGGGCGAGTCCTTGTCAGTTGTCATGTCGGTTGGGAGTTCCTGTCTGCGAAATGCCGTTTGGGGCGTGCCACTCCGGGCACTTTGGCGCCCATGCTAGAATCGCTGCCGCTTGCCGCGCCATAGGTGCGTACCCTGACGCAGCGCCGCAATTTGCTCGGCGCCTTCCTGCCACCGTTCCATTGTGAGTCCCGATTGTGACCGAGCCGACCACACCGCCCAGCCGAATCGTCATCGCCACCCGTGAGAGTCGCCTTGCCCTGTGGCAGGCCGAACACGTCAAGGCGCGCCTCGAGGCCCTGTACCCGGACTGCGCCGTCGAGCTGCTCGGGATGACCACCCGCGGCGACCAGATCCTCGACCGGCCGCTGGCCAAGGTGGGCGGCAAGGGCCTGTTTGTCAAGGAGCTCGAGACCGCGCTGCTCGATCGTCGGGCCGACATCGCCGTCCATTCCATGAAGGACGTGCCGATGCAACTGGCGGCGGAGTTCGCCCTGGTCTGCGTGTCGGAGCGCGAGGTGCCGCTCGACGCCTTTGTCTCGAACCGCTACGAGTCCCTCGACGAGATGCCGCCGGGCGCCGTCGTCGGCACCTCCAGCCTCCGTCGCGAGGCCCAGCTCCACGCCCAGTATCCAATGCTGGCAGTCACCAGCCTGCGTGGCAACCTCGACACGCGCCTGCGCAAGCTCGACGAGGGCCAGTACGACGCGATCATCCTGGCGGCGGCGGGCCTCAAGCGGCTGGGCCTGGGTGACCGGATCCGTTCCGAACTGCCGTCGGAGGTGTCGCTGCCGGCGGCCGGGCAGGGGGCGCTCGGGATCGAGGCCCTCTCGGACCGGCCCGAGGTTGCAGCCTGGATGGCGCCCCTGAATGACCCCCTCACGGCCGCCTGCGTGACGGCCGAGCGTGCCGTGTCGCGGGCGCTGGCCGGCAGCTGCGAGGTGCCGCTCGGCGCCTTCGCGGTACCGCGCGATGGCGGCCTGTGGCTGCGCGGCTTTGTCGCGCTGCCGGACGGCACCCGCTTCGCCCGCAGCGAGCGCAGCGGCTTGCCCGAGGAGGCGGAGCGCCTGGGCCTCGCCCTGGCCGAGGACCTGCGCGCCCAGGGTGCGGAAGCCATCCTGGCCGAGCTTGGCTGAGACGGCGACTTCGGGCGGCGTGCTGGCGGGGCGGCTGATCGCCGTCACGCGGCCGGCGGCCCAGTGCGCCTCCCTCGTGGACGCGATTCGCCAGCGGGGCGGCGAGGCATTGGTCTTCCCGCTGATCGTGATCGAGCCGATCGAGGATTCGCCGGAAATCCGCCGCATCCGCTCGCGCCTGGGCGACTTCGACCGGGTGTTCTTCGTCAGTCCGAATGCCATCGAGATCGGCGTCGCGGCGCTGGGTGGCCTGCCCTCCTGGCCGGATCGCCTGGCCGTCTCGACGGTCGGGGCCGGCAGTCGCACCGCGCTCGAAGCCCTGGGCTTCCGGTCGGTGGTTGCCCCCGACCGTGGCTCCGACAGCGAGGCGGTACTCGAGCTGCCGCAGTTCTCGGCGTCGGCCCTGGCCGGCAAGCGGCTCCTGATCGTGCGCGGGGACGGCGGGCGGGACCTGCTGGGACAGGCAGCCTCCGAACGGGGCGCCGAGGTGACCTACCTCAGTTGCTATCGACGTCGCCCGCCCTCCGGCGATGCCCGTGCGCTGCTCGACGCGACGGGCAACGGCCGACTGTCGGCAATGACCGCGACCAGCAGCGAGGCCCTCTCCAACCTGGCGGCGCTGATCGGTGAAGACGGCCTTGCACGGTTGCGATCGGTACCGCTCTTCGTCCCTCACCACCGCATCGCCGAGCGGGCCGCGAGCCTGGGCTTCGCCCGCGTGATCGAGACCGGTGCGGGGGATCGCGGATTGTTGTCCGGACTGGATGCCCATTTTGGAAGCGTCGGTTAAGATTGCCGTATGAATGAAGAAAACGCCGCCCTGACGTCGCCGCCTCCCCCCGCCCGGAAGGACGATGAGGCCACCGAGCCGGACCGCGTGGAGTCGCCGGCCACCACGGCAGCGCCCGCCGCCGCGCCGGCCGGAAAGTCTTCGCCCCTCGTTTGGGTCCTGCTGATCGGACTGCTGCTGGCTTTTGCCGCGATCGGCTGGCTGTGGAACCACGGCCGAACCGCCAGCGAGGCGCTCCGGCAGGAACTGGCCAGCCGCCTCGAGAGCAGCGACGGCATCGCCCGCGATGCACGCTCGGCCGCCCGCCAGGGGCAGGATGCCGTGGCCGATCTGCAGCGTCGCCTGTCCTCGACCGAGGCGGCCCTGTCCGAAATGCGCGGGCAGCAGGCGGCCATCGAAGCCCTCTACCAATCGCTCGCCCGCAGCCGCGAGGACCAGCTGCTGGTCGAGGTCGAGCAGGCCGTCGGACTGGCGATGCAGCAGCTGCAGCTGGCCGGCAATGTGGAGGCTGCGCTGGCGGCCCTGCGGGCGGCAGAGTCCCGCCTCGGGCAGGCCGACGCGGCACCTCTGGTCCAGCTCCGCAAGGCCCTGCTGACCGACATCGAGTTGCTGGCCGGTTCGCCGCGGCTCGACGTGACCGGCACGGCCGCCCGCATCGAGGTGCTGGTGTCGGCCATCGACCGGATGCCCCTGGCCTTCATGGCACCCCCGGCCGAAGTCGATGCAGCCGCACCGGAAATGCCGGCCCGCTTTCCGGATCGGGTCAAGCGGGTGCTGCGCGACCTGTGGGACGAACTGCGGACCCTGGTGCGCGTCGAACGGCTCGACCGGCCCGATCCGGCCTTCCTCTCGCCCGCGCAGGAGGTCTTCCTGCGCGAGAACCTGAGGCTGCGCCTCCTGTCCGCCCGTCTGTCGGTGCTGGCCCGCGATGACCGGACCTACCATTCCGACCTGCGCCTGGCGGGCGAGTGGTTGCGAATGTACTTCGACAACAAGTCGGAGGTGGTGGCCAGCGCCCTGGCGAATATCGACACCTTGTCCAAGATCAGCCTGGCGCCGGACGAACTGCCGGTCCTGCAGGAAACCTACAAGCACCTGCGGGCCCTTCAGGATCGCAAGCCGGTTGCCGTCGCGCAGCCTGCCGCCGAAGGACAGCCGGCCCGCCCGGCCGCGCCCCCCGCGGCGGCGAAGCCCGCTGCGGTGCGGCCGGCAGCGGAGACGCCGGCTCCCGAGCCGGCGAACCGCCCCAGCCACGGCACCGAGGATGGTCCCGCGATGGAAACCCAGTCCGCCCCAGCGCACGAAGCGCCGGGCGCGGCGCACTGAGGGCCGGGCGATGCGGGCATTGCTCTGGCTGATCGGCCTGTTCGCGCTGGCAGCGGTGGCGTCCCTGCTGGCCACGCACAACGGCGGCTACGTCCTGATCGTCTCCTCGCCGTACCGGATCCAGCTCTCCCTGAACCTGATGATCTGCATCCTGGTGCTGGGTTTTGTGGCCGCCTACCTGCTGGTGCGCCTGATCCGCCGGACGCTGCGTCTGCCGGGCGCGGTGGGGCGGTTCCGGGCCCACCGACGACACGAGGCCGCCCAGCGCAAGCTGCGCGAGAGTCTGCGTTTCTTCATGGAAGGGCGCTTCGCGCAGGCGCTCAAACACGCGTCCGAGTCGCACCGCAAGGATCCGGGGGGCGATGGGATCGCAACCCTGGTGGCGGCTCGCGCGGCCCACGAGATTCGTGACGGGGAGCGCTACCGGGAGTGGATCGCCCGTGCCGAGAAGCACGACAAGCTGCGCAGCGCGCGCCTCATGACCGAAGCCGAACTGGCGGTCGACGGGCGTCGCTTCGATGAGGCGGCCCAACGCCTCGACACGCTTCGCGAGCGGGGCGAGCGCCATATCGCGGCCCAGCGGCTGGCCCTCAAGGCCGCCCAGGGGGCGCGCCAGTGGGAGGAGACCGCGCGCCTGGCGAGGCAACTCCGCAAGCACAAGGGCATGAGCGACGATGCGGCCCTGGCGATCGTGCGGCAGGCCCACGTGGAGTGCCTGCGCGAGCGCGCCGGCGAGGGCGAGCAGCTGGCCACCTACTGGAACTCGATTCCGGCGCGCGAGATGTCGGACCATCTCCTGCTCGAGCGGGCGGTCCCGATCCTCGTTGCCGCGGGGCAGGGGGCGCTGGTGAGGAAGGTCGTCGAGGACATGCTCTCGGAGTACTGGGAGCCGGTGCTGGCGCGCTGCTATGCCGATTGCTGCGTCGAGGAATCGGCCCTGTCGCAGGGCCTGGCCCGGGCCGAGGGCTGGCTCCGGGAACATCCTCAGGATGCGGGCCTGCTGCTCAGCCTCGGGCGGCTGTGCATGCGCATGAAGCTGTGGGGCAAGGCCCAAAGCTACCTCGAGGCGGCCCTCAGCGTGGATGCCGACCGCGACACCCACCTGGCCCTGGCGCGCCTGTCCGAAGCCCTGGAGCGGCCCAGCGAGGCCCAGAAGCACTACCGCCGGGCGGCGGAGCTGGCGGCGGCTTGATCATGATCACCCTCGGCTGCGTGCCGGGGGCCCGGGCGCCCTGAGCCTCGGGCGGCCCGCTCAGGTCCAGTCGCGGGGGCGGAGGTAATCGGCGTAGAGAACGGCTTCCGGGCTTCCCGGCTCCGGCTGCCAGTCGTAGCGCCACTTCACGATGGGCGGCATCGACATCAGGATCGATTCGGTGCGACCGCCCGACTGCAGCCCGAACAGCGTGCCCCGGTCGAAGACCAGGTTGAACTCCACGTATCGGCCTCGACGATAGGCCTGGAAATCGCGCTCGCGCTCACCGTAGGGCGCGTCCCTGCGGCGTGTCACGATCGGCAGGTAGGCCTCGAGGAAGGCATCGCCCACCGCGCGGGTCATCGCGAAGGCGTCGTCGAACGAGGTTGCGCCATCGGCGCCGTGGTCGTCGAAGAACAGACCCCCCACGCCGCGGGGCTCGTTGCGGTGCTTCAGGAAGAAATAGCGGTCGCACCAGTCCTTGAGACGCTGGTATTCATCCTCCCCGAAGGGCAGGACCGCGGCGCGGCAGGTCTGGTGGAAATGCCGGACGTCGGCCTCGACCGGATAATAGGGCGTGAGGTCCATGCCACCGCCGAACCACCAGACCGGGTCGGCGCCCGGGGCTTCGGCGATGAAGAAGCGCACGTTCATGTGCACGGTGGGGCAGTGGGGATTGCGTGGATGCAGCACCAGCGATACGCCCATGGCCTCGAAGCTGCGACCGGCCAGCTCGGGCCGGTTGGCGGTGGCCGATGGCGGCAGGGTGCCGCCCATCACGTGGGAAAAGTTGCAGCCACCGCGCTCGAAGAAGTCGCCCTCTTCGATGACCCGGGTGATGCCGCCACCGCCAAGGGGGCGCTCCCAGGAGTCCTCGGCAAACGGCTTGCCGTCGAAGGCTTCCAGGGCGTCGACGATCCGCTGCTGGAGACCCTGCAGGTAGTTCTTGACGGTGGCTGCGTGCACGGGAACCTCAGGACTTGTCGTTGAGCTTGGCCGCGCCGGCGCCCTTCTTGACCTCGGCGACAGCGCCGTCGCGGGCGGCCGCGTCCTTGAACATGGGGCTGGTGCCGATCACCTGGCCGTTGGAGGCCTTGAGGTTGAAGAATTCCCGTCCGTCGGAGGCCGTCTTCAGTTCATAGCGCCCGTCTTCCGTCGAATTCTTGCGGACCGATTCAATGCCATTGGTGGCGCTCGCCTTGGCGTTGTACCCCTCGCTGCGGACCAGGGTGGACCCGTCGGCGCCCAGCAGCTTGAAGTAGAACTCGCCCTTCTCGCTCTTGGTCAGTTCGAAGCTCAGTGCCATCTTCATCTCCTCCTCATTGTACGGATGCAGGGAATGAATCCGGCCGCGGCGACCGGCTTCATCGCAGCGGAGCATAACACCGCCGCTCCGGCACGCTGTCGAAGGCGGCCCTTCGTGGCGGCCTGCGCGGTGAAATACTGTGGCGACGCGAGCCGCGCGGGAAATTCAGCGCTTCAGGGCGCGATGGCCGATGTCGCGGCGCATCTGCTTGCCGTCGAACATGATGTGGTCGGCGACATCGTAGGCGTGCTTCTGGGCCGAACGGACGTTCTCGCCCAGGGCGGTCACGCACAGCACCCGGCCGCCGGCCGTCAGCACCTGCCCGTCCCTGCCAACGGTGCCGGCATGGAAGACATGCACGTCGGTGGGGAGGTTTTCGGGCAGCCCGGTGATGAGGTCATCCTTGCGGGGCGCCTCCGGGTAGCCGTGGGCGGCCAGCACCACGCCCAGGGCGAAGCGGCGATCCCACTCGGCCTCGGCGGTGTCGAGCTTGCCATCCAGGGCCGCCTCGACGAGGTCCAGCAGATCGGTCTTGAGGCGCATCATGATCGGCTGGGTTTCCGGATCGCCCATGCGGCAGTTGAACTCCACGACCCGGGGCTTGCCTTCGTCGTCGATCATCAGGCCGGCATACAGGAAACCGCTGTAGGGATGGCCATCGGCGATCATGCCGTTCAGGGTCGGCATGATGACCTCCCGCATCACGCGGGCATGAATCTCGGGGGTGACCACTGGCGCGGGCGAATAGGCGCCCATGCCGCCGGTGTTGGGACCCTGGTCGCCGTCCTTGAGGCGCTTGTGATCCTGGCTGGTGGCGAGGGCCATGGCGTGGCGGCCATCGGCCATCACGATG
>JAGRFX010000136.1 GCA_020445805.1 Rhodocyclaceae bacterium | reverse complement strand
CACGACGTTGATCTGGTTCATGAGGCGGCGCTGGCGCATCAGCGGAGCTGCCTCTGAAGGATGTTCGAGAATTCCTCCATGAAGCTCTCGAGGCGCACCGACAGGCGATCGATGTCATGGGCGAAGCGGTTGTAGGCCACGACGGCGGGAATCGCCGCGAACAGGCCGATGGCGGTCGCGACCAGGGCCTCGGCGATGCCCGGTGCCACATGGGCGAGGGTGGCCGAGGTGACGTTGGCCAGCCCCCGGAATGCGTTCATGATGCCCCACACCGTGCCGAACAGGCCCACGTACGGCGACACCGAACCGACCGAGGCGAGGAAGGCCAGGTGGGCCTCCAGATCATCCACCTCCCGCTGGTAGGTGGCCCGCATGGCGCGCTGGGCGCCCTCGATGGTGCTGCCGCTATCGGCGTTCTTGCTCCTCAGCTTGGCAAACTCGCGATAGCCGGATTCGAAGATGCGCTCCATCGGGCCGGAGTTGTGGCGGTCATTGGCCGCACTCTGGAACAGGGAGTTGAGGTCGCCGCCGCTCCAGAATTCACGCTCGAACTTGAGGGTCTTCGCCCGGGCGCCGCGAATCGCGAACCACTTGCGGAAGATCCAGTACCAGGAGACGAGGGACACCAGAAGCAACAGGGCCATGACCAGCTTGACCAGGATGCTGGCGTTGCTGATCAGGCTGATGATCGACAGGTCGGAGGTGACTTCCATTCGCGATTCTTCTTGTCTGCGGGTTCAGTCCGGCTGCGCCAGCCGTCGGCGGATGTGGCTGGGGATGGCAGTTGCAGCATGGCGGCCGAGGTCGATGCAGGCCACCGTGATGCGTGCCTCGAACAGGCGCGTACCGCCGCACTCCACCCATTGGTCGAATACGATGCTGGCGCCGCCCAGGCGTTCGATACGGCTGACGACCTGCAGTTCATCGTCGAGACGGGCCGAGGCGAGGTAGTCGGCCGCCACCTTGCGCACCACGAAGGCGACGCCGCTGGCCTCGATCAGCTGGCCCTGGGCAAAACCCAACGTGCGCAGCCATTCGGTCCGTGCCCGCTCGCAGAATTTCAGGTAGTTGGCGTAATACACCACGCCGCCGGCATCGGTATCCTCGAAATAGACGCGTACCGTCAGCCGGAACTCTTCACCCGGTGGCGTGCCTGAACGATCTCGGGGCGCTTGCATCGGCCGGATTCTACCTGATAAAGAAGCTTAATCTTTGGGCCCTCCTGCCGTATTTGTCACCGGAGGTTATGCCCTGGCGCCGGCTCGCGTGGTGCGCTCCAGGGCGCTGGAAAGGGCCTGCCGCGCGTCGCGCAGGGCCCGATATGCGAAACAGTTCCGACCCTGCGCTGGGGGCGGATGTTAAGCTTTGACAAAGGTACGTGTTTCCACTGGGCCGGGTGCGGCCAGAGGCGTCGCAATGGCAATGCAGGGCAACGAGGGCAAGTCGGGCAAGGGCGACAACCGGAAGAAGTCGGGGCCGCCGTCCGAACTGTCGTCGCTCGATTTCAGCGGCGCCGGGGACGCGTGGGCGCTGGCCCAGTGCGCGGAGAAGGTTCAGGTCCTGGAGGGGGGGGACGCCCTGCTCGCGGTGGCCGAGGAGGCCTCCATGCTGTTCGCGAGCGGGCAGGACGAGGAGGCCGCGCAGGTCCTGGAGGCGACCCTCGACGGTGCGGTCGGGGACGAGGCCGGAGAAGGCCTGTGGCTGATGCTGCTCGACCTGCATCGCCTGTCGGGTGATCGCCAGCGCTTCGACCAGCGCGGCGCCACCTACGCAGCCCGGTTCGAGAAGTCACCTCCCCAGTGGGAGGACCTGTCCACGCCGACCGAGGAGGTTGTCGAAGACGCGACCCCGACCGTGGCCCTCAATGGCAGCCTCTCGGGGCAGGTGGAGGTCCAGTTCGGCAAGCTGGTCGAATTTGCACGCAACAATGGCGGCGTCAAGATCGACCTGGGGCGCCTGCGCAGCGCCGACGACAAGGGCTGCAAGCTGCTCCGTGACGTGGTCCGTGAGCTGGAGCAGGACCGCGTGCCAATCACCCTGCTCAATTGCGCGACCCTTGGCAACATGCTCCTGAAGCAGGTCTCCTGCGGCAAGCCCGAGAAGCGCGACATGTGGCTGATGCTCTTCGAACTGCTGCAGCGGGCCGGTGAATTCGAGCGCTTCGAGCAGTACGCCATCGACTACGCGATCACCTTCGAGGAGTCGCCGCCGTCCTGGGATCCGTCCCTGGCGCCGGATGCCGACGCGGCGCTCGAGGTCGCGGCCTCCACCTCGATCTCGTCCGGCCGGCAGGCCGATTTCCACCTCGACGGCGAGATTTCCTCCAGCCAGCAGGAGCAGGTTCGCGCGCTGGCCGCCTTTGCCTCCACCCGCGCCATGATCGATGTGGACTGCTCCCGGCTGCGGCGCGTCGATTTTGCCTCGGCGGGCACGCTGTTCAATGTCCTCGCCAATCTTCAGGCGCAGGGTAAACTGGTGACCTTCAAGAAAGTGAACAACATGGTCGCGGCCTTGCTGCGGGTCATGGGGGTCCACCAGGTCGCCCAGTTGCTTCCCCGACGCTAGCTGCCGCGACCGTCTCCCGGACGGTCTCATGGAACAGTATCACGGCACCACCATCCTCTCGGTGCGCCGCGGCAATCGGGTCGCGCTGGGCGGCGATGGTCAGGTCACCCTCGGCAACATCGTCGTCAAGGCCAGCGCCCGCAAGGTGCGGCGCATCCACCAGGGCCAGATCCTCGCGGGATTCGCGGGGGGCACGGCCGACGCCTTCACCCTGATCGAGCGCTTCGAGGCCAAGCTCGACAAGCACCAGGGCAACCTCCTGCGGGCTTCCGTGGAGCTCGCCAAGGACTGGCGCACGGACCGCATGCTGCGCCGGCTCGAGGCGATGCTGGCGGTGGCCGACCGGGACAACTCGCTGATCATCACCGGCAACGGCGACGTCCTCGAGCCGGAGCAGGGCATCGTCGCGATCGGCAGTGGCGGTGCCTATGCCCAGTCGGCGGCGCGCGCGCTGCTCGAAAACACCGACCTGTCGCCCGAGGAGATCGTGTCGAAGGCGCTCGGCATCGCCGGTGACCTGTGCATCTATACCAACCAGAGCCACGTCATCGAAGTGATCGAAGGCTGAGCCCATTCCCCACCGCATCCGGACCGCGCAGGCAGACCGCGGCCCTTCCAGAGTGACGCCATGACCCAGATGACCCCGCCGGAGATCGTCTCCGAACTCGACAAGCACATCGTCGGCCAGGACAAGGCCAAGAAGGCCGTCGCGATCGCCTTGCGCAACCGCTGGCGGCGTGCCCAGATCGCCGAGCCGCTGCGCTCCGAGATCACCCCCAAGAACATCCTGATGATCGGGCCGACCGGCGTCGGCAAGACCGAGATCGCCCGCCGCCTGGCCCGTCTCGCCAACGCCCCGTTCATCAAGATCGAGGCGACGAAATTCACCGAAGTGGGCTATGTGGGCCGCGATGTGGATACCATCATCCGCGATCTGGCCGAGATCGCCGTCAAGGAGCATCGCGAGCGGGCGATGACCCAGGTGCGTGACCGGGCGATGGATGCCGCCGAGGACCGGGTCCTCGATATCCTCCTGCCGCCGGCCCGTCCGGTCGGCTTCGGCGAGGAACCCCTTCCGTCCGGCGACTCGAGCACCCGGCAGAAGTTTCGCAAGAAGCTGCGCGAGGGCGAGCTCGACGACAAGGAGATCGAGCTGGAAGTGGCGGCGCCCGGCATGTCGGCCGAGATCTTCGCCCCGCCCGGCATGGAGGAGCTGACCCAGCAGATCCAGGGGATGTTCCAGAACATGGGTGGCGGCCGCAAGAAGCAGCGCAAGATGAAGATCGCCGATGCCTTGAAGGCCCTGGCCGACGAGGAGGCCGCCCGGCTCATCAATGACGAGGAGATCAAGGCGGAGGCGGTCCGCGCGGTCGAGCAGAACGGCATCGTGTTCCTCGACGAACTCGACAAGGTGGCCTCGCGCAGCGAGGGGCATGGGGCCGATGTCTCGCGCCAGGGCGTCCAGCGGGATCTGCTGCCCCTGGTGGAGGGCACCACGGTGTCCACCAAGTACGGCATGGTGCGCACCGATCACGTCCTGTTCATCGCCAGCGGGGCCTTTCACCTGGCCAAGCCGAGCGACCTGATCCCGGAGCTGCAGGGGCGCTTCCCGATCCGGGTCGAGCTCGACTCATTGTCGGTGGAAGACTTCGAGCGCATCCTGACCGCCACCGACGCCTGCCTGACGCGTCAGTACGAGGCGCTGATGGCCACCGACGGGGTCACGATCGAATTCGCACCCGAGGGCATCCGGCGGTTGGCCGAGATCGCCTTTCACGTCAATGAGAAGACCGAGAACATCGGCGCCCGACGCCTCTACACCGTGATGGAGCGCCTCCTCGAGGAGGTCTCGTTCGATGCCGGCAAGGCGGGCCTGGAACATGTCCTTGTCGATGCGGCCTACGTGGATGTGCGGCTCGATTCCCTCTCCCAGCGCGAGGATCTCGCCCGCTACGTGCTTTGATGCCACCCCGCCCGGCACCACCGCCCGGCGCCGTCCGGGTCCGGGGCCGGCGGGCACGCGCCATTCCCCATGATGATCCGAATCGTCTCCATCCTCTTCCCGCTGTTTGCGATTGCGGCGCTGGGCTTCCTGGTCGGCCGCCACATGAAGCCGGACCTGACCCACGCCAACAAGCTGAACATGGACGTCTTCGTGCCGGCCCTGGTGATCGGTGCCCTGGCGAACAAGTCCTTCCAGGTGACCCATTTCCTGCCCCTGGCCCTGGCGACCCTGTTGCTCGTGGTGGCCCTGGGCCTGGCAGCCTGGGCGATAGCCCGCTGGGCCGGCATCGCCGTCAAGACGCTGGTGCCGCCCATGATGTTCAACAACAGCGGCAACCTGGGCCTGCCCCTCGCCGTGCTCTCCTTCGGCGAGGACGCGCTGGCGCCCGCGGTGGTGATGTTCATGGTCTCCAACCTGTTGCACTTCTCGTTCGGCGCCTGGCTGCTGGACCACAACATACGGCTCCTGAACATCTGGAAGATCCCGTCCGTGTGGGCCACCTTCGTCGGCCTGGCCATCGGCGTGATGGGTATCGAGGTCTGGCCGCCGCTGATGGTCTCCATCAAGATGCTGGGCGACATCGCGATCCCGCTGATGCTCTTCGGGCTCGGCGTCCGCCTGACCGACTCGCGCATCTCCGAGATCAAGCTCGGTCTGGCCGGCGCGACGGTCCGGCCCCTGCTGGGCATGGCGCTGGCCTGGCTGATCATGCTGGCCATCGAGCTGCCGCCACGCCAGGAGGCCCTGCTGCTGGTCTTCGGGTCCCTGCCGCCGGCTGTCCTCAACTACATCTTCGCCGAGCGATACCGGCAGGAGCCCGAGAAGGTGGCGTCGATGGTCCTGATCGGAAACGTCGCATCGGTGTTCTTCCTGTCCCTCGCGCTGGCCATCGCGCTGCCCGGCTAGCGCACCCAGCCGAGGTGCCCCATGACCCAGAGCCTGTTTCACGATGATGCCTACGCCTGCACATGCGAGGCGACCGTTGTCCGCTGCGAGGCGGGCATCGTGGTGCTCGACCGTACGGTCTTCTATGCGACCGGTGGCGGCCAGCCGGGGGATACCGGCCAGCTGGCGGCCGGCGACCTCACCGTACCGGTCATCGGCACGATCAAGGGCGAGGGCGACGAGATCGTCCATCAGGTGGAGGGGATGCCACCGCTGGCGGCGGGCCAGGCCGTCGTGGCCACCCTCGACTGGCCGCGGCGCCACCGGCTGATGCGCTTCCATACGGCCCTGCACCTGCTCTGCGCGGTGGTCGATGCCCCGGTCACCGGCGGACGGATGGCCGAGGACAAGGCGCACCTGGATTTCGACATCGACATGGCGCTGCTCGATGGGGAGGCCATCGAGCGGCGCCTCAACGAACTGGTGCTCGCCGACCTGCCGGTGGCGGTCGGTGCCATCCGCGACGAGGAACTGGATGCCAACCCGGGCCTGGTCAAGACCATGTCCGTGCAGCCGCCGCGCGGCCAGGGCTCCGTGCGTACGATCCGGATCGCGGATGTGGACTACCAGCCCTGCGGCGGCACCCACCTGGCACGGACCGGAGAGGTCGGTCCGGTGCGCGTTGCACGCATTCGCAGCGAGGGACGCCGCAACAAACGCGTGACCCTGGTGTTCGCCGAAGACCCGGCGTGATTTCGGTCACGACAGCGACGCACCGATTGACTCAAGTCAAAGTGGCGGCGGCCGTAGTGCTCCCCAAGGTCGGCCGGATCACGGGCTGACCGACAATTTGAATGGAGGGATGTCCGCTGCCCAGCGCAGCGCCCATCCACCCGAAAAGGGCAAACCCGACCGAAAGGCGGGGGCGCAAAGTCACCGGTCTAAGGGACTCAGGTTCTACGACAGCGGGATTGCCGGGCTTCCACGGGAGGGGTGCGCCATGCTGCGTGCCGCCCGCCGAACCGCAACTCGCCATCACGATCCTGTCCCGCCCCGAACGAGGCAACGGACATGCGGAATCTGGCGAGAGAACTGGGCTTCATCCTGGCAGTGATCGGCTTTGCGATCGTCGCTTCGCCGGCCTTCGCGCAGCAGTCCGGGATGACCCAGTGGGTCTGCTGGTACAACAACGACATGACCGTGCGCTGTGTGCTGCAGGCCCCTGCCGCGGACAGCGATGCGGCCGAGCGCGCCGTCAAGATCGCCCAGCCGACCCCGGAGGCCCGCCCGCTGCCGGCCCATGTCCGCGAGATCATCCGCGCCGAGGAGGCGCTGCTGGACGCCGAGGTGTCGATTCCGATGTTCAACCACCCGGAAGAGGGGGGCGAGATGATGGAGCAGCTGGCGAGCTTCTCGGTGTGCTTCGGCAAGCCGGACTGCCAGATGACCTTCTGGCGCCCCATCGACGTGGTGGCGCTGGCCGACTGAGGTTCAGGATTCCTGCGCCCGGCGCTTCGCTTCGGCGTAGTCCGCGCGCGAGATGTACAGCAGGTCCGCCAGCTTGCGGATGAAGTGATGCTCGTGGGCATCGACGTGGCCATCGGCATAGGCGATGCGCCACATGTACTCGAAAATGCGTGTCTTCTCCTGGGCAGAATAGCCCTTGTTGATCAGCGAGGTGAAGGCATAGTCGCCGGTGGATTCCCGGGCTTCGGCCTCGGCCAGCGACAGCAGCTGCGCGATCGCTTCCGGCGACAGCCCGAACTCGTCCGCCAGCGCCTTGCGCATGGCGGTTTCTTCCGCGGGCGTCACCTCGCCATCCACCTTGGTCATTTCGAGCATCAGCGCGGCCGTGGCCAGCTGAAGACGCTGTTCGCCTGCCGCGGGCAGTTCCTGCGGCGCGAGCGACTGCTGGAAAAAATCGAGGATGCCTTTCAGCATGGCGTCTCCTTGACGGATCGAAGGGTGGGCCGAACCCTCAGTCTGACGGCCCGAACCAGCAGAGGTTCTTCTGAAGCCCGACCACCTCGCCGACGATCAGCAGGGCGGGCGGCTTGATACCCACCTCGCGGGCTGCGTCGGCCAGGGTGTCGAGGGGCCGCGTCAGGACGCGCTGCTCGCGCGTGGTGCCATGGCGCACGACGGCCGCCGGCGTGCGCGCGGCCAGCCCATGGGCCATCAGCTGGGTACAGATTTCGGCGAGGCGGCTGATCCCCATGTAGATCACCACCGTCTGACGGGGGCGGGCCAGCATTGGCCAATCGAGGGCCACGGATCCGTCCTTCAGGTAGCCGGTCGCGAACACCACGGCCTGGGCGTGATCCCGATGGGTGAGCGGAATCCCTGCATAGGCCGCGATGCCCGAGGCCGCGGTGACGCCGGGCGCCACTTCGAAGGGGATGCCCGCGTCGGCCAGGTCGCCGGCCTCCTCTCCGCCGCGGCCGAAGACATAGGGGTCACCGCCCTTCAGTCGCACGACCCGCTTGCCAGCCTGGGCGAGGCGGATCAGCAGGGCATTGATGTCCCGCTGGGGCAGGGCGTGGTCCGCTGCCTTCTTGCCCACATAGACCCGCTCCGCTTCGGGCGGGAGCAGGGACATGATCTCGGCACCGACCAGGTTGTCGAAGACCACGGCGTCCGCCTGCTGCAGGAGCTGGGCGGCGCGCAGGGTCAGCAACTCGGGTGCACCGGGACCGGCGCCGATCAGATAGACGGTGCCGGGCTGGGCCGGAGACCTGAGGAGGTCGTCGGGGATGTGCATGTCTGGCTCCGGGGAGGTGCTCGATGTGCCGCAGGCCTGCCCCTCAACCGCGGGGCGGCTTGGTCCAGCCCATCAGCCGCACGGCTGACGCGGGTGCCAGGCAGAAGCTCCTGGCCTCCGGGTCGCCGTTCGCAACGCTCAGATCCTGCCACAGGGCCGGTCGCGTGCGGTGCGCGAACTGCATCAGTTCCAGCCGGGCCCCCTCGTCTTCGGCCACGGCGACCATCCGGCCGCCCGGGCGCAGCCGGCTCCAGGCCGTGCGGATCTGCTGGGTGAATTCCTCGCCCGCGCGGACGAAGGCCACATTGGGGTCGGGCAGGCCCTCGAGGCTGTGAAAGCTGCCACCCGGCACGGCGCGCAGCCCGTCGCCGGCCTGGTGGCGGGCAGCCGCCTCAGACAGGGCGTCGTCGTCGCAGCCGATGCAATGCACCTCCGCGTCAGGGCGCTCGCGCGCCCAGTCGAGGGCCAGCGCGGGCCGACTGCCCTCGATGCACCAGCCGCACTCCTCGCTGCCGGGCTGCAGCCATGCCAGGGCCAGCAGGCGGGCTGCCTCGGGCAGCGCACCGGGGAGTTCGGTGGCCGGAATGCCCGGCCACTCGCGGCAACGGCCGTCGGCACCGACCGTATAGGCCACGACGAAGGCGTCCGCCGCGAACGGCAGGGCCGAGTCGCTGAGCTCGAAGGCCAGCATCGCGGTCACCGGAACGTCCATCGAGGGGCTCGCGATCCACACCCGGGCCTGGTGCAGCCCGGCCTCTTCCAGCAGGCGCCCCATGTCCTGGGGTGACAGGGGGGCCGGGTCGATGGCGTACAACCGCCCCCGGCGCAGCCGGGCGAGCACCCCATCCTGCCCCAGCCGCGCGATGCGCAGCGGGGTGACGTCCTCCGGCGAAAATCCGATCCGGCCCAGCGCGCGTTGCAGTCCGCCGGCGGTCGCGTGGAGGCGCACCTGGGCAGGGCCGAGGGCCGACAGCAGGGCACAGCCGGGGCCGACCTCGAGTGGATTGCCGTCGACCACGATGGCGACGCGGCCCTCGCCAACGGCCTGCAGCCGGCCCTCGAGCGCCTCGAGGGAGGCCGGGAGCCATTCGCCCGTCTCATACGCGGGCGATGTTCCGCCTCCCGCGGGTTCGGCGAGGATCAGGTCGAACGGGGCATCCGGCGGGAACGGGGCGGGATGCCCGAAGACGTCGATGGTGGCGCGGATGGACGCGCGGGCGGCCAGCGGCGGGGTCGCCGGCGGCGAGCTCCGCGGGGCTCGCCCGGAGATCTCCGGCGCCCCGTCGGCGTCGTCCGCCTGGGCGGGCTCGCGCAGTTCGGGGTCGGGTGACGCCTCGGCGTCCGAATCGGTGGCGGTGGGCTTTTCGCGGGTGGCCTGCCGGACGGCATCCTCGCGCTTGCGCCGCCGGGCCGAGGTGTGGCGGCGCGACCGCGCCGAGTGGGAAGACCCCTCGGCGCCGGCGTCGTCGGCTGCGTGCTCGGGCCGCACGGAATCGGCCGGAACGGCTGGCAGGGGCAGGGTCAGCGCCGCGGCAGGCGCGGGCGATTCAGGCTTGGCCTCGAGGGCAGGAGCATGTTCGGTCATGGCACGGAATCGAAATCTGGGCCGGACAATCGGGCGATGGCCGCGGCTCGCGGGCCGGTGCCGGCGGGGGTCCGGCAAGGTCGCGCAGGATAGCACATGGCGCCGACCCGGCCCGTGCCGCCGGTCGCAGGTGGCGCTCGCATCGCCTCAGTACTCGAGCCCGGGCATGGCCTGGACACCGGCCTGGAAGGCGTGCTTGCGGGCCTCGATCACGCTCACCGTGTCGGCCGCATCGATCAGGGCGGGAGGTGCCCCCCGGCCGGTGACGATGACGTGCTGCATAGGGGCGCGCGATTGCAGCGCGGCGACGACCCGGTCGGTGTCCAGGTAGCCCATCTTCAGCGCGATACACAGTTCGTCCAGCACCACGAGACCGATCGATGGGTCGGCCAGCAGCGTGGCGCAGACCTGCCAGGCCGCTTCTGCGGAGGCGATGTCCGCGGCCCGATCCTGGGTTTCCCAGGTGAATCCGTCGCCCATCACGTGCCAGCGGACCGACGGGTGATCGCGGAAAAAGGCCTCCTCGCCGGTGTCACGGCGGCCCTTGATGAACTGCACCACGGCGACCTGCATGCCATGGCCGAGCGCGCGCGCGAGGACCCCGAAGGCCGCGCTCGATTTGCCCTTGCCGTTGCCGGTATGGACGACGAGCACGCCCCGGGCGCTGCGGGCCGCGTCGATGCGGGCGTCGACGACGGCCTTGCGGCTCTGCATCCGGCGGGCGTGCCGGTCCTCGCGCTCGGTGTCGCTGTCGTGCATGGTCTACTCCGGTATGAACAGGATCCGGCCGTTCAGCTCGGCGCGGCGGAGGCGGTGGCCGTAGGCGTCGCTGAGGCGGTCTTCGTCGAGGACGGCACCGGCGCTGCCTGCCGCGACGCCGCCACGGCCGTCGAGCAGGATGACCTGATCGGCGTAGCGGGCGGCCAGGTCGATGTCGTGCAGCACCATGACCACCCCTGCGCCTTCGCCGGTCAGGGCGCGGAACAGTTCGAGCACCCGGATCTGGTAGTGCAGGTCGAGGTGGTTGAGGGGCTCGTCGAGCAGGTACAGCCGGGGCTGCTGGGCGAGCAAGGCGGCGATCGCGACCCGCTGGCGCTCGCCGCCCGAGAGGCTGAGGATGTCCCGCCCCGCGAAATCGGCCATGCCGACCCGCGCCAGGGCCTGATGGGCAATTCGGGTGTCTTCCGGTCCTTCCCAGGCCCAGCGGCCCAGGTGCGGATGGCGACCGATCAGCGCGGTCTCGAGCGCGCTGGCCGGGAACGGGTCCGGCTGGATCTGGGGCAGCAGGGCGCGCAGGCGGGCCGCATCGCGGGGGCCGTGCTCGGGGTACGCGCTGCCCAGCAGCCGCACCGCACCCTCGTCGGCGGCGCGCAGGCCGGCCAGGGTGTGCAGCAACGTTGTCTTGCCCGCCCCGTTCGGACCCAGCAGCACCAGGCATTCGCCAGCACCCAGGCTCAGGCTGAACGGGCGGCACAGGCAGCGCTCGCCGATCCGCAGGGCCAGCCCGTCGGCCTCGAGCAGGGGCGCCGCCGGCGCGCTCACCGGAACTGCCTCGCCAGCAGGAACAGGAAGACCGGTACGCCGATCAGGGCCGTGAGGACACCGACCGGCAGCTGCAGGGGCGACAGGGCCAGGCGAGCGGCGGTGTCGGCCGCCACCAGCAGCGCCCCGCCCGCCAGGGCCGCCGCCGGCAGCAGGAGGCGCTGGTCGTTGCCGATCAGGAGGCGCACCAGATGAGGCACGATCAGGCCGACGAAGCCGACCGTGCCGATCAGGGTCACGGCCACGGCGGTCAGCGCGGAGGCCAGCAGGAAGACCACCCGCCTCAGCGTGTCCACCGGCACGCCCAGGGCGCGGGCGCCCAGCTCGCCCCGCGAGAGCACGTTGAGGTCCCGGGCGAGGGGCATGCAGGCCATCAGCGACAGGGCCAGCACGGCCAGGGCGGGCCACGGGTTGCGGGCCGCCGAGGCGTCGCCCATCAGCCAGAACAGCATGGAATGGACCCGGGTGTCGGTGGCCAGGGCAAGCATCAGGGTCACCGCGGCACCGCAGCCGGCGGCGACGATCACGCCGGTCAGCAGCAGCCGGGTCTGGGTCCAGGAACCGTCACCGCGGGCCAGGCCGAACACCAGCAGCATGGCC
>JAGRFX010000135.1 GCA_020445805.1 Rhodocyclaceae bacterium | reverse complement strand
TCCCGGTCGGCCGCGGTGGTGGTCGTGCCCTCGGCGACGATGCGCGTGAAGTCCGAGTCTTCGGCCATCTGCCAGCGCACCCGCACCTCGCCATCGGCCTCGGGCGTGACGCGGGTCCACACGACGACGCGATCCGCGAGCGGGTCGCCGCTCGCCACCCCGTGCCGGAAGCTGAGCCGTCTGTCGTCGCCGCCCCCGCCACAGGCCGTCAGCAGGGAAGCGCTGGAGACTGCCGCGGAACCGACAGCCAGGCTGCGGATGAAGCGACGGCGGGAGGCAAGGCGGGGCGTGGTCATGGCGTCGGTTCCGATGGAAGAGGCCGCCGACTGTAGTGCGGGCAGCATGACGCGCCGATGACAGGTTTGCCTTCGAGGTGCGCGATTGACCCTTCTCCCCTTGCATCGCGTCCAGGAACGGATTCCGCATGGCTCGGGACTCCCGCAGGGTACGAATCAGTTCTTCATCGGCATGTCATCCGAAGGCAGCCTGAAGGACATGGGCCCGTCATCTGCCGACACTAGCGTTCGGGATTCCCCATCTGCACGGCAGGAGACACCCCCATGAAGAAACGCATTGCAGGCCTCGTGGCAGGCCTCGCACTCGGCACCAGTACGCTGGCCCTGGCCCAGACCTGTCCGGGCACGGTCACGATCGGCGACACGGAAACCCGCGTGGCAGACCGCCTGATCGACGGTGCCTGCCTGAGCACCCTGATCCAAGATGGGCCGGATGTGTGGGGCAACCATGGCGAATTCGTCTCCCATGTGACCCGCCTAAGCCACCGGCTGCTGCGCGCGCATGAGGTATCGGCCCGGGACGCCGCGCGCCTGGTCACGGCGGCCGCCCGCTCCGATGTGGGCCGCACCCTGTCCGTCCGGATCCTGACGATGGGGGACTTCCACGGCAACCTGCGCTCGACCGGCACGCGCGTCGTGGATGGCGTGACCTACGACCGGGGCGGCGCGGAATACCTGTCGGCCCTCGTCAAGACCGAGCTCGGGCGCCATCCCCACACGGCCTTCGTCCATGCGGGCGACCTGATCGGTGCCTCTCCGCTGCTCTCCGCGCTGTTTCACGACGAGCCGACCATCGAGACCATGAATGAAATGGGTCTGATGGTGAATGCGGTCGGCAATCACGAGTTCGACGAGGGACGGGACGAGCTGCTGCGCATGCAGTATGGCTGGCATCTGGGGGGCGACGGCTGCCACCCGGTGGATGGCTGTGCCGACGGCGACGGCTTCGCCGGCGCGGACTTCGACTTCCTGGCGGCCAACGTGGTGGACGAGGCGAGCGGCGAGACCCTCTTCCCGGCCTACCGCATCATGAACTTCAAGGGCAATAAGGTCGCCTTCATCGGCATGACCCTGGAGGGCACCCCGAGCATCGTGACCCCCACCGGCGTGGCGGGACTGCGCTTCCTCGACGAGGCCGATACGGTCAATGCCCTGATCCCCAAGCTGCGCCGCAAGGGCGTGAACAGCGTGGTGGTGGTGGTCCATGAGGGCGGCTTCGCCAGCGGCGGGATCAATGCCTGCGAAGGCGTCTCGGGCGCGATCGTGGACATCGTGGCGCGGCTCGACGACGCCGTCGACGCCGTGATCACCGGCCACACCCACCAGGCCTACATCTGCCACCTGCCGAACCGCGCCGGTCGCGAGGTCCTGGTGACCGCAGGTTCGCCCTTCGGCCGCTTCATGACCGACATCCGCCTGACCATCGACACCCGCAGCAAGGACGTGGTGGCCACCGACGCGGTCAATACCGAGCTGCTGTTCGCCCAGGGCAGCGCCGCGAAGGATCCCGTCATCACGGCCCTGATCGACAAGTACGACGCGCTCGCCTCGCCCCTCGAGAACCGCATCATCGGGAGCAACGCCGACACCCTGAGCCGCAGTGTCAATGCGGCCGGCGAGTCGCTGCTCGGCGACGTGATCGCCGATGCCCAGCTGCATGTCACGGCCGGCGTGGGCCTCGGCGAGGCGGTGGTGGCCTTCATGAATCCGGGTGGCATTCGCGCCGACATCGGCTTCGCCCAGACGGCCAGCGAGGGCGATGGCAACATCACCTATGGCGAGGCCTTCACGGTGCAGCCCTTCGGCAACTCCCTGGTGACGCTGACAGTGACCGGCGCGCAGCTCGAGACCCTGCTCGAGCAGCAATTCACCGGCTGCACCAACAACCAGCCCTTCGACCGGATCCTGCAGGTCTCCCACGGCTTCACCTACACCTGGAACGCGGCCGGCCCGGCCTGCGACAAGGTGGATGCGTCGAGCCTGGCGATCAACGGGGTGGCGGTCGACCCGGCGGCCAGCTACCGGATCACGGTCAATAGCTTCATGGCCGACGGCGGCGACAACTTCGCGGTCCTCGTCGAGGGCACCGACCGGCTGGGCGGGGCCCAGGACCTGGACGCACTGGAGGCCTATCTCAAGGACTTCGGGACCGTCGATCCGGCGAGCTATCCCGAGGCCCAGGCCCGCGTGCTGCGGCTGAACTGAGCCAGGCCTCGGCTGCCGAGGGGCCCCGTCGCCCGACGGGGCCCCTCTGTCATCGAAATGCCAGGCGATGCGTGTCGGGCCATCTGCGGTTGACGGGCCCGCAGACTGGGCTCAGTCTTCCGTCGCGCATCCCATAAGAAGAGCGACCATGATCCGCTACCACCTGTTTGCCCACGACCCCAACGTGGTCCGTCGCAGTGCCGGTGAGTTCCTGTTCCGGCGCGGCGAATACGGCGATTGCATGTATGTGCTGATGTCCGGCACGGCCGAAGTCCGGATCGGCGATGTGGTGGTGGAGATCGCCGGGCAGGGCGACGTCATGGGTGAGACCAGCGTGGTCGAACCCGGGCCCCACCTGGCCGAGGTGCGGGCACTCACGGACTGCGAGTTCGTCGAGGTCAGCGCCGCCCGCTTCGAGTTTCTGGTGTCCCAGGTGCCGCATTTCGCCACCGACGTCCTGAGAACCCTGACGCGCCGCCTGCGCGCCATGGACGGCCGGCTCGACGCCTGAGCCGAGCTCGCGGGTTTGTTCCGCTCCGGGGGTCGTCCGACCCCCCATGTGAACCTTTCATGAAGTTTGGATGAGCGGCTTCAAGGCCGTCATCGGGACTCCGTAGCTTCGCAGCAAGTGCCCACCCGGTGGGTGATCTTGTCCTGCGAGGTTGCATCATGTCACTCCGATTCCGAATATCCCTCTTCGTGCTCACCGCCATCGTGCTTGTCGTCGGCGTGATGGGCGGACTGGCCGTCCTGACGGCGCGCGTGCAGGCCGGCCAGCTCCAGTCCGCCGCCGAGCATGCCAACCGGCTGGCATGGCAGCGCAGCCTGCGCGACGCCGACACCGTGATGCGGGCGGACGAGGCGGCCCTGGCGAGCGAGTTCGACCTGCGCGCCGCCCTGCGCAAGGGCGATGAGGACGCGATCCGCCAGTACGCAGACCGCTACGTGGGACTGACCCAGGGCGCGGGGGGCTACGAGCTCATGATGCTGTTCGCGGCGGACGGGCGCCCGCTGTACGGGTCGCGGCCGGGTGCGGACGGATCCGTGCTGTCGGGCACCGTCCAGGCGGTTGCCGACGAGGGCAAGCCGCGGACCCTCGTGGCCCGGCTGTCGGGCCAGGTCTGGGCGACGCGGGTCTTTCCGATGAGCTTCCGCAACGCGGTCATCGGCGTGGCGGCCTTCGCGGTGCCGGTCGAGCGCCTGGTCGCTGGCGTCGGACAGGGCGAGGGCCAGTTTGCGCTGCTGTCGGTGGCGCCCGGGAACGTGGTGGCTTCCGGACCGCCGCCCGAGGGTGCGGCGTCGGTCGAGGGGCTCGCGGCGACGGCCGCGCCCCATGGCCTGGGGGTCGTCGAGGGCGGCGCACAGGCCTTTCTCGCCAGCCGCCAGTCGGTGACCGTATTGGGCGCGCCGGAGGCGCAGCTGCTGGTGCTGCGCGAGGACACGGCACGCATCCACGAGAACGAGCAGACCCGGATGCTGGCCATCGTGTCGGCGCTGGTGATCGCGCTGGGCAGCGCGCTGGCCGTGGCCCTGATGCTGCGTCGCTGCCTCGCGCCCCTGGAGGTGACCACGGCCCACGCCCAGCGCATTGCCGCTGGCGACCTGACCGCGCGGATGGTGGACGGCCGCGGCATCGCCGAAGTGAAGACCCTCGAGACCGCGATGGATGCCATGGTCCTGCGCCTGCGCGACATGGTGTCGCAGATCGCCCAGACCGCGAAGATGATCGAGTCATCCAGCCTCGAACTCGACGGGCGGATCGCCATGGCCTGCGAGGGGGTCGAGACCCAGCATCGCGACAGCGCCGAGATCCTCGACGCCATCGAACGCATCAGCGCCGGCATCTGCGAGGTGACCGAGGCCTCGGAGGGGGCGCGGGAAGCGGCGGCGGCGATCCGGCGCGAGTCGGAAAATGGGCGCAGCTCGGTCCTCTCCAATCGCGGAGCGGTCGAGGAGCTGATGGCCTCGATGGCCTCGGCGCGCGCGGCCAACGACGAAATGGACGCCCATGTGCATGCGGTGGTGGGCGTGCTGGCAGTGATCAAGGAGGTGGCCGACCAGACCAATCTGCTGTCCCTGAACGCGGCCATCGAGGCGGCGCGGGCCGGGGAACAGGGGCGTGGCTTTGCGGTGGTGGCCGACGAGGTGCGCAAGCTGGCCGTCCGGACGCGCGAGTCCACGGCCGAGATCGAGCGCATCGCCGCCGAACTCGAGCAGGGCGTGGGCCGCTCGACGCAGACCCTGGCCTCCCTCGAGGCCACGCTGGCCGAAGGGGAGCGGGAGTCGCGGACCCTGGCCGAACGCTTCAACGAGATCGAAGGCGGGGTGGCCCGCAGCCTGAACCTGAGCGATGGCATCGCCAGCGCGGTCGCTGCCCAGGCAGGCCATTCGATGCAGATCAGCCAGCGAATGCAGGAGTTCAAGGAGGGTGCGTTCCAGAACCTGGCGGCCAGCGAAGGCATACGCCAGACCAGTCAGGCCCTGTCGGGCCTGGCCCAGACCCTCAATCAGATGACCATGGCGTTTCGCTACGATGAAGACCGGCGGGAAGCCGTGGAGGTGTGGTCATGAGTCTGGTCGCATCCTGGATACCCGAGCGCTCCATCGAGCGCCTGCCGGTGGGCGCTTCCGCTACCGAACCGGCCATCGCCCTCGCGACGGACGCGCTGGGCGAGTTGCTCGACAAGGACCTGCTGACGGTCCACTTCCAGCCGATCGCCGATCTGGCCGAGCGTCGGGTCGCACTCTATGAGGCGCTCATGCGTGGGCCCGGCAGCCATCCGCTGGCGCGGCCGGATGCCCTGCTCGAGGCGGCGACCCGTTCGGGCCGGCGGAGCCTGCTCGAGCAGCATGCGGTGCGCTGCGCCATGCGTGCCTTCGTGGCCCAGGCCCTGCCCGGGCGCCTGGCCGTCAACCTGAGCGCCTCGGTGCTGCAGGCGCTGGTAGCCGATTCGGCCACGAAACTGAAGGCGCTGCTGCGCCGCGAAGGCTTCGATCCGACCCGGCTCGTGATCGAGCTGACCGAGGACGAGCGGGTCGAGGACATCGACCGGCTGGCCGGTGATCTGGGCACGGTGCGCCAGATGGGGGTCGGCCTGGCCATCGACGACTTCGGCGACGGGCGCTCGTCGCTGCGGCTGTGGGCCCAGCTGGAGCCGGCCTTCGTCAAGCTCGACCGCTACTTCGTCCAGGGCGTGCACCGCGATCCGCGCAAGCTCGAGGTCCTGCGTGCCGTGCTGAGGCTGGCCGAAGCCTTCAACACGGCGCTGGTGGGGGAGGGGGTCGAGCTGCCGGGCGAGCTGGCCGTGATGCAGGAGCTGGGGGTCCGCTTCATCCAGGGCTATCTGTGCAGCATGCCGGTCACGCAGCCTGCCCCCCGTCTGGCGGACGACTTCATCCGCCTGCTCGAGGTCAGGACCGTGCCGGTGATGCCGAGCCTGGATCCCTCCGCCGGCATCGCCAACTCGCTGATGCAGCTGGTGCGGATCGTGCCGACGGTCGACGTGGCGACCGATGCGGCGGCGCTGGCCGAGGTGTTTCACGCTCGGGAGAGCCTGTATGCGGTGGCGGTGGTCGATGAGCACCAGGTGCCGGTGGGCCTGATCAACCGCGAGAGCTTCCTGGACCAGTATGCCCGGCCCTACTTCCGGGAGCTCTTCGGCCGTCGCAGCTGCACGCGCTTCATGGATCCCCAGCCCCGCATCATGGACTGCGAGACCCCCATCGACCGGCTGACCGAGGTGCTCACCCAGGCCAACCAGCGCTACCTGCGCGACGGCCTGATCGTGACCCGCGCCGGCAGCTACCTGGGCCTCGTCTCGCCCGACGACCTGGTGCGCTCGGTGACCGAGCGCCGCATCGAGTCGGCCCGCCACGCCAACCCCCTGACCTGCCTGCCGGGCAACATCCCGATCACCGAGCACCTGAGGCGGCTGATCCGGCGGGGCGGGCAGTTCGCCGTGGCCTACTGCGACCTCTCGAACTTCAAGCCCTACAACGACCTGTATGGCTACTGGCGCGGGGACGAGATGATCATCCTGGCCTCGCGCATCCTGATCGAGGAAGCGGATCCTGCGCTGGATTTCATCGGCCACGTGGGGGGCGACGACTTCATCGCCATCTTCCAGAGCGAGGACTGGCTGCGGCGCTGCCTGATGATGCGCGACACCTTCAACCGCCGGGCGCTGGGCCTCTTCGACGCCGCAGAGCGGGACAGCGGCTGCATGGTCGGGGAGGACCGGCGGGGCAACGCCATGTCCTTCCCCCTGACCCGGATGGTGATCGGCGCGGTCAAGGTCGTGCCCGGGCAGGTTCGCAGCGCGGAATCGATCGCCTCGGACGCCGCGCGCGCCAAGCAGCGGGCCAAGTCGGCGCCCGACGGCTTCCATGTGATGGCGGCAGACGAACAGATCCCGTGAGGGGGGCAGGGCCCGGGCGGGGCGCCGTCGCACGGCCCGGCGGCGGCTCACGCGACCTGCCCGAGCGCCCAGCCGGCCAGGCCGCCTGCGCAGACCACCTGCCAGGGAGACAGCCGCCACACCGCCAGCGCCAGCAGCGCCAGCAGCACCAGGGCGGCATCGCGTGGCTGGTGGACCGTGGCGGTCCACAGGGGCTGGTAGAGGGCGGCCACGAGCAGCCCGACCACCGCGGCGTTGACCCCGCAGAGCGCCGACTGGATGCGGGCCCGGTGGCGCAGGCTCTGCCAGAAGGGGAGCGCACCGATGATCAGCAGGAAGGCGGGGGCGAAGAGCGCAGCGAGGCAGACCAGGCCGCCCAGCCAGCCGCCGGGCGGGCTGCCCATCGCGGCGCCGAGGTAGGCGGCGACGCTGAACAGGGGGCCCGGCACGGCCTGGGCCGCGCCGTAGCCGGCCAGAAAGCGGTCTTCCGCGAGCCACCCGCTGGGTACCAGCTCGGCCTGCAGCAGGGGCAGCACCACATGGCCGCCACCGAAGACCAGGGATCCCGCCCGATAGAAGGCATCGACCCGGGCGATGGTTTCGCCCGGCAGCAGCGAAGCCGCCACGGGCAGCCCGGCGAGCAGGGCCAGGAACAGCGCGAGGCAGAGGCCGGCGGTCCGCCGCGTGACCAGGGTCGGCAGGGGATCCGTGTGCGCGTCCGGCCCCGGCTTCAGGTAGCGGGCGCCGACCAGCCCCGCCGCCACGAGGGCGATGTATTGCCCCGCGAGGGCCGGGGCGAGCAGCGACAGGCAGGCCGCCGCCACCATCAGGGTCAGGCGCGGCGCGTCGGGACAGAAGCGGCGCGCCATACCCCAGACCGCCTGGGCCACCACTGCCACGGCCACCACCTTGAGCCCTTGCAGCAGCCCGGGCGGCACGACGGCGAGCTCGTGGGTGATGGCCTGGGCCAGGAGCACCAGGGCGAGCGCGGAGGGCAGGGTGAATCCGGCCCAGGCGGCCACGGCACCCCCCATCCCGGCACGCCAGAGCCCGACGGCCATGCCCACCTGGCTGCTGGCCGGACCGGGCAGGAACTGGCACAGGCTCACCAGCTCCATGTAGCTGTGTTCGGGCAACCATTGGCGCCGGACCACGAACTCCTCGCGAAAATAGGCGAGATGGGCGATCGGCCCGCCAAAGGAGGTCAGCCCCAGCCGCAGAAAGACCAGAAACACCTCCCGGGCGCTTGGAACGGTACCGGTCATGGACACAGGAATCGACCCTCCGGACCCCATCGACCCGCAATTGCGGGTGTCCAGAGCGCTGCATTCACCAGACTGTCACATCGTTGCACGAACATTTCGCCCATTCCCTCCCGCGGATTCCCGCGGTTCACCTCACGGAGACCCCTGTGAAAGAGTTCATGCGCCAACTGCAGATCCAGCGAGAAGACGACCATCGCTTCTACCACCACAGCCGGATCAACCAGACGCTGCATCTGATCAGTGCGATCAGCTTCCTGTTTGCGTACGGCCTGCTGTTCACCGATCCGGCCGGCGCGGCACTGGTCGGCTGGCTGGTGTCCATGGTGAGCCGGCAGTCCGGTCACTTCTTCTTCGAGCCCAAGGGTTATGACCATGTCAATGACGTGACCCACGAATACAAGGAAGAGGTCAAGGTCGGCTACAACCTGCGCCGCAAGGTGGTCCTGATGGGGCTGTGGCTGGCCCTGCCGATCTACGTGATGGTCGACCCGACCCTCTTCGGCCTGGTGGAGCCGGGCGACGGCGTCGCCGGCCACGTGCGCGCCATCGGCATCGGCTGGCTGGCGCTGGGCGTTGGCGGGCTGATTTTCCGCACGGTGCAGCTGTTCTTCATTCGCGATGTGATGACGGGTCTGGTCTGGATGGCCAAGATCCTGACCGACCCGTTCAACGACATCCGCCTCTACTACCGCTCGCCCCTGCAGCTGATGCGCGGCGACGTGGTTGATCAAGGCCGTCCGGCGGGCTGATCGGCCGCGCCGGCCCCGGGGCGCCCCAGGCGCCTCGCCAGGATCTCGCCGAGCACCACGCGGCGAATGCTGCGGTGGTCGGCGTCCCTGGGCGCCCACCACCAACCGCCCTCGCGCATGGCGTGCACGGCGGCGACGAAGCGATCCACCACCCGTTCGAAATCGGCGTCGGCAAACGCCAGGTTGAAGATCAGCCGACCCGTCCCGACCCAGCTCAGGGCCAGCCCCTGGGCCCGAAGATAGTACTGGAGCATCCAGTGGTAGCGACCCGGTTGCGTATAGGTCACCGTCCAGATGGTGCCGATGCCCTCGAGGCGGACCGGCGCGCCCGCCTCTGCGAGCCGCTGGTTGAGGGCCTCGCGGCGCTGGTTCCAGCGTGCGTCCAGGTCCCCGTAGAGGGCCTCGACCTCGGGCGTGGACAGGTGTTCGAGAAAGACCTGCATGGCGCCCATCACGTAGGGGTGGGAGTTGAAGGTGCCGCGGGCGAAGCAGATGTCGGCCGGTCGATCCTCGCGGAAGCGACGCATCAGGGCCGCGCGGCCGCACAGCACGCCCACCGGCAGGCCACCGCCGAGGGTCTTGCCGTAGGTGACCAGGTCGGCCTGGACGCCGAAATAGGCCTGGGCGCCGCCCGCGGCGAGCCGGAAGCCCACGAAGACTTCGTCGAGGATCAGCACGATGCCGCGATCGGTACACACCTGGCGCAGCTGCTGCAGCCATTCGGTGTAGGCGGCCCGGTCGAAGCCGGCGCGACGGCTGCCGTCCACCAGGGTCGAGTCACCCGGGGCGGCGGCGTTGGCGTGCAGGGCCTGCAGCGGGTTCACCAGGACACAGGCGATGTCCCGGCGGGTGCGCAGGACGTGCAGGGTGCGTTCGCTCATGTCGCGCAGGGTGTAGGTGTGGCCGGGGGCGAGCGGATTGCCCGGCCCAGGCTGCACGTCGTCCCACCAGCCATGGTAGGCGCCGCTGAAGCGCACGATGCGCTTGCGGCCGGTGTGGTAGCGGGCCAGTCGCACCGCCTGCATCACCGCCTCGGTGCCCGACATGTGGAACGAGACCTCGTCGAGGCCGGAGATCCGCTTCAGCTCGGCCGCATTCCACGCCACGCAGGGGTGGTAGCTGCCGAGCACCGGGCCGAGCGCTTCCACCCGCCGGGCACCCTCGCGGATGCAGCGCTTGTAGAAATCGGTGCCGAACAGATTGACGCCGTAGGCGCCGGTCAGATCGATGAACTGGCGGCCGTCCAGGTCCGTGACCGTGACGCCGTCGCTTTCGCTCAGGAAGGCCCCCAGGGAGAGGTGCTCGCGAACGTAGGCGCTGAACTGGAAGGGCACGCGGTAGCGGCCGGTGAACTGCAGATCGGAGATGTCCTGGGCCGCCGCGCGGGTCATCTCCACGGTACGCGCGTGGCGACGCGCCAGGGTCCTCGCCAGATGATCGAAGCTGGCGCGGCGTTCCGCCGCGATCTCGGCCGGCGCGCCGTCGCAATCGAAGAAGCGCCGCTCGTCATAGGCATAGTAGGGGATCAGCCGGCTGACCCGGCGCGCCATGCGGGCGTGGCCCGTGAGGGACGGGTGCTTGGCGCGGGACAGCTGCAGCCGGCGAAGGATCCGCGGCAGGGTGGCAAGGGCCAGGCCGGAGCCGAGCAGGGTGAGGGTGAGCGTCTGGTCCATGGGTGGGCCTCGTCTGTGAAGACGCCGGTGTATCAGTGGCGGGTGACGGTCTGATGACGCTCAGGGCTCTCCGTGATCGCCTGCTGCTGCAGGAAGACCTGAATTTCCTGCTCACCAACCGGGTGCCGCGCCGCGCCCTGACGCTCCTGATGGGCTGGTTCAGCCGCATCGAGAACCGCCTCCTGTGCCGGCTGTCGATCGCCGTCTGGCGGCTGTTCACCGATCTGGACCTGAGCGAGGCCGAGCAGCGCAGCTTTCCGAGCCTGCACGCCTGCTTCACCCGCCGCCTGAAACCCGGTGCGCGACCCGTGGATGGCCGGCGTGGCGTCCTGGTCAGCCCCTGCGACGCGATCGTCGGCGCCTGTGGCCCCATCGCCGGCACCGAAGTCTTCCAGGCCAAGGGCTTTCCGTATGCGCTGCCGGAGCTGCTGGGCAGCCGCATGGAGGGCGAACCCTTCCGCGACGGGCAGTTCGTCACCCTGCGCCTGACCTCGGCCATGTACCACCGCTTCCACGCCCCGGCCGACGGCCGCGTGACCCATCTGCGCTATCTTTCGGGCGACACCTGGAACGTCAATCCGATTGCCCTGAAGCGGGTCGAGCGGCTGTTCTGCCGCAACGAGCGGGCCGTGCTGCGCATGCAGCTGGGCGAGGGCGGCTGGCCGGTGCTGCTGGTGCCGGTGGCGGCCATCCTGGTGGCCAGCATCCGACTGAATTTCATCGATGTGCGCTTTCATCTGCGCTATCGGGGCGCCCACGACATCGCCTGCGATGCGCCGGTCAAGCGGGGCGAGGAGCTGGGCTGGTTCGAGCACGGTTCGACGATCATCGCGCTCCTGCCGGCAGGATTCCGGCTGGCGGACGGCATCGAGACCGGCCAGCGGATCCGGATGGGGCAGGCGCTGGCCTGGGCGCCGGACGCGGTGGCGCAGGACATCAACTCACAAGCACAGGAGGCTTCGACGTGAGGCAGGACGACAGGGATGGGGCGGGGGTGCTCCCGGCATGGATGGCGGCGGACATGGCAGACAGCCTCGACGAGGAGCTGGAGATGGAGATCGACGACGCACGCATGGACGCGCTGATCGATGATTCCCTGGACCCGGAGGCGCCCGCGCTGGACGCGGACCTGGACCGAAAGACCTATTTCCGCGAGCTGATCCGCTTGCAGGCCGAGCTGGTGAACCTGCAGGACTGGGTGGTGGCCAAGAAGCTCAAGGTCGTGGCCCTGTTCGAAGGGCGCGACGCCGCTGGAAAGGGGGGCGTGATCAAGCGCATCACCCAGCGCCTCAACCCGCGGGTGTGCCGGGTCGCGGCCCTGCCGGCGCCGAGCGAGCGCGAGAAGTCCCAGTGGTACTTTCAGCGCTACGTGGCGCACCTG